>NZ_PPQH01000065.1 GCF_002902385.1 Staphylococcus intermedius NCTC 11048
TTCGTAAGTTGATTTCGCTCCTGATGTTAAGTCGCTGAAGAATTGACTTACTTCTTTCGCGATACTATCTGATTCACTTGTGCTTGTTGAAGTACTCATTGATTCGCTCGCTGATGTGCTTACTGAATCTGAAGTACTTGCTGAGTCAGATGCACTTGTTGATGTGCTTGCTGAGTCAGACGCACTTGTTGACGCACTTACTGATTCAGATGTGCTCATCGAAGCTGAACTACTCATTGATTCACTATTCGCTGCTGACGCGCTTAATGATTCATAAGTTGATTTCGCTCCTGATGTTAAGTCGCTGAAGAATTGGCTTACTTCTTTCGCGATACTATCTGATTCGCTTGTGCTTGTTGATGTACTCATTGACTCGCTCGCTGATACGCTTGCTGAATCTGAAGTACTTGTTGAGTCAGATGCACTTGTTGATGTGCTTGCTGATTCACTTGTACTCATTGATGTACTTGTTGATTCTGAAGTGCTTAATGAATCACTTGTGCTCATTGACGTACTTGTTGAGTCAGATACGCTCATTGAAGTTGATGTACTCATTGATTCACTATTCGAAGCTGAAGTACTTAATGATTCATAAGTTGATTTCGCTCCTGATGTTAAGTCGCTGAAGAATTGGCTTACTTCTTTCGCGATACTATTCGATTCACTTGTGCTAGTTGATTCACTAGTGCTCATTGATGCACTTGCTGAGTCTGATACAGATAAGCTCATCGAAGTCGAAGCAATCATTGATCCACCTAGTGATAGTGATGTTGAAATAGAGTCAAGTTCTGTATCTTCTTCACTTAATGATGCACCAACCGAATCATAGTCACTTAAGAATTCACTGAATGCCAAACTTTCTGATTCAGATTGAGAATCTGATACAGAATCTGATACTGATTCTGAAACTGAAATAGAATCACTGATCATCAGACTATTTGATACTGATTGACTTTCAACGATGCTTGTTGATGTGCTCAATGACTTGTCTACTGAAATTGATTCACTATCTGATGCTGATGTGCTTGCTGAACGTACTTCTGATTCTGATTTCGCAATCGATTCAGATGTTGAAACAGATTCAGATGTCACTTCTGATACTGACGCACTCGCAGCATTTGATACGCTTTCAGATGTTGATAATGACTCTGAAAGTGATTGTGACGTTGATGCTGATTCTTCAGCTACTGATGTCGATGCACTTTCTGATGCAGCAGTTGATGTTAATGTGCTTGTCTCTTCACTTTCTGAAGCAGATGTTGATAATGATGCACTTTCAACTGTAGATACAGATGCTGAATCTGATGCTACCGTGCTAGCCACTTTGCTATTCGACAATGATTGGCTCTCAACGATGCTTGTTGATGTGCTCAATGATTTTTCTACTGATACTGACGCGCTATCTGAAGTTGACGCACTTGCTGAACGTACTTCTGATTCTGATTTTGCAGTAGATTCAGATGTTGACGCTGATTCAGACGCTACTGTTGATGCTGACGCACTATCAGATTTAGATGCGCTTTCAGATGTTGATACGGATTCTGAAAGTGATGTTGACGTTGAAGCTGATTCTTTCGCTACTGATGTCGAAGCACTTTCTGATGCAACAGTTGACGTTGATGCGCTTGTTGACGCACTTTCTGATTTCACAGTTGATACTGATGCACTTTCAACTTCGCTTATTGATGTTGAAGTTGATAATGAATCGCTCATCACTTTGCTGTTCGACAATGATTGACTTTCAACAATGCTATCTGATGTGCTCAATGATTTGTCTACTGAAACTGAAGTACTTTCTGAAGTTGATACGCTTGCTGAACGTACTTCTGATTCTGATTTCGCAGTCGATTCAGATGTCGATGCTGATTCAGAAGCCACTGTAGACGTTGATGCACTTTCAGATTTCGATGCACTTTCTGATGCTGATACTGAATCTGCAAGTGATTGTGAAATTGATCTTGATGCTTCTGTGCTTGCAACTTCGCTTGTTGATGCACTTTCTGATGCAACAGCTGATGTTGATGCACTTGTTGACGCACTTTCTGATTTCACAGTAGATGCAGATGCGCTCGCAATTTCACTTGTTGATTTTGAAGTCGATAATGAATCGCTCATCACTTTGCTGTTTGATAACGATTGACTTTCAACAATACTATCTGATGTGCTCAATGATTTTTCTACTGAAACTGATCCGCTCACAGACGTTGATACGCTTGCTGAACGTACTTCTGAGTCTGATTTCGCAGTCGATTCAGATGTCGATGCTGATTCAGAAGCCACTGTAGACGTTGATGCACTTTCAGATTTAGATGCACTTTCAGATGCTGATACTGAATCTGCAAATGATTGTGAAATTGATCTTGACGCTTCTGTGCTTGCAACTTCACTTGTAGACGCACTTTCTGATGCAACAGCTGATGTTGATGCACTTGTTGATGCGCTCGCTGAAGTTGATGTTGATACAGATGCACTTTCTTCAGTTGAAGTCGATGCTGAGTCTGACATTGAAGTGCTTGCCGACTTACTGTTTGACAACGATTGACTTTCAACGATGCTATCTGATGTGCTCAATGATTTTTCTTCTGAAATTGACGCGCTTTCAGATGCTGACACACTTGTTGAAAGTGATGTTGAAACTGATGTCGATGCTGAGCCAGATGATGACACTGATTCAGACTTCACTGTTGATGTTGATGCGCTCGCAACTTTAGACACGCTTTCAGATGCTGATACTGAATCTGCAAGTGATTGTGAAATTGATCTTGACGCTTCTGTGCTTGCAACTTCACTTGTTGACGTACTTTCTGACGCAACTGTTGATGTTGACGCACTTGTTGATGCGCTATCTGATGTCGATGTTGACACTGACGCACTTTCTTCAGTTGATGTCGAAGCTGAGTCTGACATTGAAGTGCTTGCCGACTTGCTGTTTGACAATGACTGACTTTCAACAATGCTATCTGATGTGCTCAATGATTTTTCTACTGATGTTGATGTACTTTCAGATTCTGACACACTTGTTGAACGTACTTCTGATTCTGATTTCGCAGTCGATTCAGATGTCGACATTGAAGCAGATACCACTTTCGAATCTGAAGTTGAAGCTGATTCACTTGCAACTTTGCTTGTTGACGCTGATGCTGAATCACTCACTAAGCTTGCAGATTTCGCTGCTGATTCAGAGTCACTGATTGACGTTGATTTCGCAATCGAACCTGAAGTTGATGTGCTTGCTTCAGTTGATGCAACAGTTGATGTTGATGCACTTACAGATGCTGATTCTGATGCGCTCGCAACTTTAGATAAGCTTGTCGATTTAGAATCTGACGCGCTCGTTGATTTCTCTGCACTTCTTAACAATGAAATCGAATCTGATTCAGACGCTGATGTACTGTCTGATGTTTCTGCAACTTTTGAGTTCGACGCGCTTGTTGATGCTGAGTTGCTTGCTTCAGTCGATGCAACAGTTGATGTTGATGCTGAAGTACTTGCTTCAGTTGACGCACTTGTAGATTGTTGTGTCGAGTTCGCTAATGATGTTGACATGCTAGATGATTTTTCTGTGCTTGCTGATACTGACGCACTTGCTAATTCACTTGTTGATGTCGACTCACTTGCTGACGCTTGAGTTGATGCCACTTCTGATGCTGAAACGCTGTTAGACTTTTCAACACTGATTGAAGTTGAATCACTTGTTGACGCATCTGTTGAAGTAGACGCTGCTGTTGAAGTAGACGCAGAAGCTACAACAGATTCACTAGATGATGTTGAAGCACTTGCTACTTTTTCAGAGTTCACCACTGAGTTCGATGCACTTGTTGATTTATTATCGCTTTCTAAGTTCGAAAGACTTGTCGAACGGACATCTGATCTGCTCGCACTGATAGACACGGATTCAGAAGTTGATGTCGATGCAGACGCACTTTCTGACTTCACAGCACTTGCTGATTCTGATTCGCTCGTTGATACACTTGCTGATTTTGCGACACTCATTGATTTCGAATCAGATTGTACTTGTGATAAGCTTGTCGATCTAGAAAGACTAGCTTCTCTCTCAGATAATAGATTTGATCTGAAAATCGAATTAGATTCACGTCTAGATTCGTTATTGCTCGCTACTACAGAATTTTCCTGTGACAATAAGGACGCTTTAACTTCACTTCTTGAATTTGATTGTGCAATCGATACGTTAACAGATGCTTGTTCAGAATCATGCTCACTTTGAGCAGCTTGCATGCTAAGTGATGTGATTTTATCCTCAAGTAAACTTCTAGATTCATATGCGGAATACGTAGAATCTGTTCTAAATGCGTCGGACAATTCAATAGACTCTGAGCTTGACATTGACGCAGCTTTTGATTCTGACTTACTATCTGATGCTTGTTCGCTCAATGATGCATCTCGGCGACTATCTGAACGAGAATCGTCATTAACAGAATCTTGAACAGCCGTTGAATCACGTAACGAAGCATTAGCACTTGTTCTCACTGAATTTTGAGTAGAAATTCTTGTCGACAACGCAGTACTTCTCGATGTTGAGTCAGACTCAGAAACTTGAGCACTTTCTGATTTTGACGTACTTTCTTCAGTCGACGCTTTCTCCAATGATGCTGATGCTGAATCAGACTTACTATTTTCACGATCTGTGCTGACAGATTGTGATGTGCTCGTTGACGCATCTGTGCTTGTCGATGCTGATTTACTCAATGAGTTCAATGACGAATCTTCATCACTGATTGATGTTGAAATGAACGTTGATGTTGAATCACTTGTCGATTTATTCACATTTGATGTGCTTGTTGACGTTGATACAGATGTCGAATGGCTATCTGATGCTTCATTCGATGCTGCAATTCTGTCAACTTCCGACGTGCTTGCTGATGTTGATGCAGATGCTGAATCACTATTAACGATTGATTTCGATGTTGAAGTCGAATCTGAAGCTAATTGTGATGCTTGTACCACACTTTCAGACTTAGCAGTTGATTCTTGTGTGCTGATTGAAGCACTGCTTACTTGTTGTTCACTTTCTGAAGTAGATGCTTCAGTTGATGCAACAGTTGATTCTGACGCACTTGTTGATGCTGATGTTGATGTTGATACAGAAGTGCTTTCAGATTCTGAAGCAGCTGCTGCATTTTCAGATTCACTTACAGACGCTGATACTGACGCTGAAGTGCTGCTTGATGCTTGACCACTTACTGATGCTGAAGTACTGTCTGACGCATGTTCAGAATGTAATGCACTTGCAGATAATGACGACGATTTTGAAGTTGAAGCTGATGCACTTGCTGATTCAAGCGTACTTGTTGATGCTGAATCGCTAGTAGATGCATTCGCTGAGTTCAACTGACTTGTAGATGTTGATTCTTCAGGTGTGTCGCTATGATTTGCATTTTGTGCCAAGCTTTCTGATTGTGCTGTTGACGTTGATGCAGATGCTTGTGTTGAAGCTTCTGTACTTGTTGATGCCGAAGTACTTGCTGCATTGTTGTCATCAGTTGAAAGGCTCGCTGATTTCGATTCTGATGCTTTCACTTTATCTGAAACTGATGCTGACACACTTGTTGACTTGTCTGCGCTCAATGATTGAGAAGCTGTTGTAGACTTGCTTGCTGATTTCGATTCACTTGGGTTCATCGATCTTGCAATCGCTTCTTGTAAACTGATTGACGCTGATTCTGACAACGAATTTTTAATTGATTCAGAAGCCGAGCGTGATTCAGATTTAGATGTGCTCACTGAATCTGATACACTATTTGCTTTCTGTGTGCTCGCTGATTGAGAGTCACTTCTAGATGTTGATGCATCTGTAGACTTAGCTGTTGAAGCCGACTTAGATTCCTCTACAGAATTTGAAGCCGATACAGATGTGCTTGTTGATTTAGAAGCACGTGTTGATGCTGCTTCTGATGCACTTGCCTCACTCACAGATTGAGATGTGCTTGCTGACGCTGAAGCATTAACATCATTTTCTGATTGCGCTGTTGATGCTGAATCACTATCTGATATTGATGTGCTCACTGCGTTGCTTACAGATTGCGCTGTTGATAATGATTGCGATACTGATGTTGATTGTTCAGTGCTCACTGATGCACTTTCCACTTCAGATGCGCGCATTGATTGATCTGCTGATCCTTTAGCTACACTTTCTGAATCCGATGCAACAACACTCATTGATTTCGCAATTGAGTAACTTGTTGATGCTGAGTTACTGCCTTCTTCTTCAACTTGTGATGCTAAAGCACTTCTTGAATCTGCTGTTGACTTGCTTGTCGATGTTGATGCATTTACTTCGCTTTGTACTGTCGATGTTGACGCACTTGCTTCTGTTGATGCAACAGTTGATTCTGACGCTGACGTACTTGCTGACGCTTCAGATGTTGATGCCGAAGTTGAAGTGCTTGTTGAAAGTTCTGTACTTACTGATTCACTTGCTACAACTGATGTTGACTCTGATTGTGCGAGTGAAGTTGATTGTTCAGTACTTTCTGATGCGCTCGCTTCTGCTGATTCACTTGTTGATTGCGCAGCTGATGCTTTAGCTACAGTTTCTGAATCCGATGCCACTATGCTCATCGATTTCGCGATTGAGTAGCTTGTTGACGCTGAGTTACTGCCTTCTTCATCAATTAGTGATGCTGACGCGCTTCTTGAATCTGCTGTTGACTTGCTTGTTGAAGCTGATGCATTTACTTCGCTTTGAACTGTCGATGTTGATGCACTTGCTTCTGTTGATGCAACAGTTGATTCTGACGCTGACGTACTTGTTGACGCTTCAGATTCTGATGCTGAAGTTGACGCGCTAGTCGAAAGTGATGTGCTTACTGATTCACTTGCTTTCACTGATTCAGATGCACTTGCTTCTACTGATGTCGATTTGTCAGTGCTCACTGATGCACTTGCAGCCTCAGATACACTTGCTGATTCTGATGCTGATGCACTATCCACATTTTGTGAATTCGACGCAACGACACTCATTGATTTCGCAATTGAGTAGCTTGTTGACGCTGACGTGCTTGCATCTGCTTCATCTTGTGATGCGGATTCACTTAATGAGTCTGCAGTTGATTTGCTTGTTGACTCTGATGCGTTCACTTCACTTTGAACTGTCGATGTTGACGCACTTGCTTCTGTTGATGCAACAGTTGATTCTGATGCTGACGTACTTGTTGACGCTTCAGATTCTGATGCTGAAGTTGATGTGCTCGTTGACAGTGACGTGCTCACTGACTCGCTTGCTTTCACTGATTCTGATGCGCTTGCTTCTACTGATGTCGATTTGTCAGTGCTCACTGATGCACTTGCAGCTTCAGATACACTTGCTGATTCTGATGCTGATGCACTATCGACACTTTGTGAATCTGACGCAACAACACTCATTGATTTCGCAATTGAATAGCTAGTTGACGCTGACGTGCTTGCATCTGCTTCGTCTTGTGATGCGGATTCACTTAATGAGTCTGCACTTGATTTGCTTGTTGATTCTGAAGCACTCACTTCATTTTGTACTGCTGATGCTGACGTACTTACTGAAGTTGATGTTGAACCACTTGCTGATTCTGATGCTGATGCACTATCTACACTTTGTGAATTTGATGCAACAACGCTGATTGAATTCGCAATTGAGTAACTTGTCGATGCTGATGTACTTGCATCTGCTTCGTCTTGTGACATTGAAGCACTTCTTGAATCTGCTGCTGACTGACTTGTTGAAGTTGACGCATTCGCTTCACTTTGTGCCGCCGATACAGACGTACTTACTGAAGTTGATGTTTCTTCACTTGCTGATTCTGATGTGCTCGTTGCTGTCGAAGCTGAATCTGACGTACTTGTTGAAAGTGACGTACTCACTGATTCACTTTCTACTACAGATGTTGAAGCTGAATCTGATACAGACATTGATTGGTCAGCACTATCTAATGCGCTCGCTTCTTCAGACACACTTGTTGATTCAGATGCGAATGCACTTGTTAAATCTTCTGACTCTGATGCAGATACACTCATCGATTGTGCAATTGAATAGCTTGTTGATGCTGAAGCAATTGCGTCTTCTTTATCTGATGAAGATTGTGATGCGCTTGTTGATGCTGAATCATCTGCAATCGATTTTGAAGTACTTGTTGATTCACTTGCTAAGCTTTCTGATGTGCTCGCTGATGTTGATGCACTTGCTTTTGCTTCTGATTCTGACTCAGATACTGATTGTGATTTCTCAACTGATGTTGATGTGCTTGCTGAATCACTTGCTAAGCTTTCTGATTGCGCCGTTGATGTTGACGCACTCGCTTGTGCTTCTGACTCTGACGCTGATACAGATTGTGATTTCTCAACTGATGTTGATGTGCTTGCTGAATCACTCGCTACACTTTCTGATTGCGCCGTTGATGTTGATGCACTTGCTTGTGCTTCTGACTCTGACGCTGATACAGATTGTGACTTTTCAACTGATGTTGATGTGCTTGCTGAATCGCTCGCTACACTTTCTGATTGCGCTGTTGATGCTGATGCACTCGCTGATGTTGATGTACTTGTGCTTGCTTGTGCTTCTGACTCTGATTCAGATACAGATTGCGACTTTTCAACCGATGTTGATGTGCTCGCTGAATCACGTTCTACACCTTCTGATTGCGCTGTTGACGCTGAAGTACTTGCTGATGTTGATGTAGAAGTACTTGCTTGCGCTTCAGACTCTGACGCTGATACAGATTGTGACTTTTCAACTGATGTTGATGTGCTTGCTGAATCGCTCGCCACACTTTCTGATTGAGCCGTTGATGTTGATGCACTCGCTTGCGCTTCAGACTCTGACTTAGATACAGATTGCGATTTTTCAACCGATGTTGATGTGCTCGCTGAATCACGTTCTACACCTTCTGATTGCGCTGTTGACGCTGATGCGCTCGCTGA
>NZ_PPQH01000066.1 GCF_002902385.1 Staphylococcus intermedius NCTC 11048
ATATTATGACATGGAACAATCGTTACGTCAAATAAATACAAAATATTATTATAGACTATAAAATAAAGCGCTTTCATAATTAATTTTGATTTTGACGTAATGTATGCAATAATGACTGAATACAGTAAAAACGCCACTTTTTGATCACAATTCAGTCACATTTGGTGATGTTTTAACACATTTTTCTACTTAAAGTAAGGATGATATTACAATTGTTAAATATAATATAAAAAATGGAATTGAGTGACTGAGTAGAATTTTTGAATATCATTTATATGCTTTCATTCTCAATTAAGTAATAGATTGTAAAAGGGGATTTATAATGAAAAAGCATCGTCAAAATAAAAAACGCTACATTTTTCGGTCGTGTTACTTTACCGTAAGATGTAGCGCGTCTCATTATGATTCTATTGTGGCTTGAACTTCACCAATACTGCTATATTCGATGTGATAAGAGCCAGGTTGTGCAGGAATAGGCGTGATAAATGTACCTGATGAAATGACCATGCCTTTCGTTAAGCGCTTGCCATGCGTACTTAATTTTTGTGCCAACCATTGAACCGCCTTTGCAGGATGACCTAAAACGGCTGTGGAATGGCCTGTATGTGTGGCTTCACCGTTATATTTTAAGGTCATTGTAATGTCTCCTAAAGTTTCAACACTGACATTTGCTACAGGTGTGCCCATCACGAGTAACCCTGTTGCAGTGTTGTCAGCAAGTAAGTCTCCTAATGTAAAGTTTGGAAACCAGTCGATGTAGCGTGCATCAGGAATTTCAATCGCAGGCGCAATATGAGATGCAGCGACAATTTCTTCAATTGTAGGCGATGCTGAAAGATCTTCAGTGAGCACAAAGACGAGTTCCGGCTCGATTAACGGTGCGAATAAGTTCGATAAGCTGATGTGCGCTTGAGAATCTTTAACAACATGGCTTAACAATGTGCCATATGCAGGTTCGTGTGTATTGGCATAAGCTTGTGTTTCGGCACTTGTCATACTTACCTTATATCCACGAACGTGACTTTCATGTGCAGTGGCTAATTGATCGACGAGTTGCGCTTGAAGTTCATACCCTTTCACTTCATCAATCTCATGTTCTGGATTGAGAAAGGGGACAGCTGTATGTGTTTGATATGCATTAAAAAGTTGATTAACTAATGGATTGGACATATCCTCACTCCTTTTATCAGAATATTGTTATTATTATGATAAATATTTAAAGGATATAATGCAAGAGGCATGCGTTTTACTAGGGCAAGTGTTACGATAAAGAAAAGGATGTTAGGAGTGTTTTTATGTCAGAATATGTGTATAATTTGGCGAAACGTCATCATTCAGTGCGAAAATTTAAATCAACACCGATTGAACGAAAAACGATAGAAAAGTTAATTGAAGCAGGACAAATGGCATCTACATCAAGCTATTTACAAACGACATCATTTATTGGGGTAGAATCTGTTGAAAAGAAAGAAGCACTGAGAGAAGTCTCAGGTCAGCCTTACGTCGTTGAAAATGGATACTTACTCGTGTATGTGATTGATTACCATCGCCATCAACTCGTGAACGAAAAAATGAATGCAGACATGGAAGCAAGTTTTGAATCGGCGGAAGGGCTATTAGTCGGTACAGTGGACGCTGCCTTAGCTGCTCAAAACATTGCATTGACTGCAGAAGATATGGGTTACGGTATTGTATATCTCGGTTCATTGCGTAACGATGTCCAACGTGTACGCGAAATTTTAAATTTACCTGAACATGTCTTCCCATTGTTTGGTATGGCCATTGGTGAACCAGCAGATGATGAAAATGGCACGCCGAAACCACGTCTCCCGTTATCACATGTTTTCCATGTGGATACGTACAACCAAGATGATGCTGAATTGTCTCAACAAATTGAAGCTTACGATCAAACTGTTTCTGAATATTATCAAGAACGCACACAAGGTAAACGTGATGAAACTTGGTCTGATCAAATTGCTGGCTTTATGAGTAGTAAGCAGCGATTAGA
This sequence comes from Staphylococcus intermedius NCTC 11048, assembly GCF_002902385.1. Taxonomy (GTDB): domain Bacteria; phylum Bacillota; class Bacilli; order Staphylococcales; family Staphylococcaceae; genus Staphylococcus; species Staphylococcus intermedius. The sequence continues at coordinate 2,009 of NZ_PPQH01000066.1, forward strand.
GATGAATGATTGGTTGCAAATGTCAGGGTTTAATAAAAAATAAGTTGAACAGTGAAATGAGGCAGGGGCATAAAATTTTTTGATGCAATTGATGCGGTATCTTATTTATCTTCCCCTTCTTAAGGTTTGACGTTTTCGATTGCCCCAAGGCTTCGCGTTTCCTAGGGGCTGGCCCTTCAACTAACTAACGCTTTCATTTAAAGATGTGGTAGCGTTAGTGGATTTTGGGAGCAGTACAGAAATCTCATGTACAACAAAGATTTCGTAGTACTGCCCCCGCAAGGCTGACTAGACTTCTCAAAAGATTATGCATTGAGAAGTCAGACAGCTACTGCGATAAACAGTAGCCATCATCAAAATTAAATGAAATTATTTTGTTTTCAACTTCATCCCTCAGGAGTCTCAGCCTTCTGGCAATCTTTTTTCAATTACAGGAAGGTAAGGGGGCAAGTTTCTGAAATAAAATAACTCAATAGCAACCAATTTTTACATCAATTTCATTTTCACTTTTTGACTGTTTTATCATCACTAATAGATGATACGTCTATGAGTGGTATAGAGGCAGGGACATTATGTAATGTTCTGAGCCTCTTTTTTTACGTTGCACAGTATTTCGCTGTTTATGAATGTTGATAACATGACAAGTTTTCGCACACTTCATCTCATTAGAAAAGGCTGTGAAAAATTTTTACCTATTAAACATAGAAATAAGTTGTGTTTTAAATTTAATTTAATTAAGATTAAAGTGTATAGAAATAATGAAATGTTTTTATGTTGTGAAAGCGAGCAAGAACTGTTTTGAAGGTGAGTCATGAAGTGGATGAAACATTTATGAGATATCATCACGCGCATGTGAATAATCCTATTTTTAATGTCGTTATAGTTCATAAAGCGTACCAAAGCGATATTTGGCGTGATTTTGCTATTTCAATTCGTCATTCAATGGGCTTACATCCAGTCTTTGGAAAACAATTTAATACATTGATGAGGGGGCTTACATATAGATGAAAAATGTACTGATGTCGATTGCAGCTATCTTAATTGTATGTAGTTTATTTTTAGCTTTTGTACGTATTCCGTATGTCGATTACTTTAATCCGTTTTTGAAAAAGGAGACGGCTTATGCAGTGGTACCATTAGGAACACAGACGTATGTGGATATTCAAGCCTACGAGGAATCGGGGGAACCACTCAAATATCGCTTGAATTTCGGTGGCTATGATGCCCAGTCTGATCATGTAAAAATGATTCACAAAGGTGCATACGTCTTTCACATAGAATATATTCATGATTTTTCAAAGTGGCCTAAAAAGGTGAAGGTGAAAAATGAATGAATTAAAAGTGTAACGATTCAAAAGGGCGAGCGTACGATAAAATACATTCAAGAAGCGTAAAGACACTTTCCAAACAATAAGAAAACGGCAAACATCATGAAAGGATAAAACCTTTGATGACACTTGCCGTTTTTTGTATTGCTACACAATCGTCTAATGCTGTGCTGTTAATTCGTCCATATGGTTTGAATGGAAAATATCTTCATCGAGTTGTTTTGTTAGTTTTGCAGTGCCAGTTCCCGCTAAGATAGAGTCATTCACATTGAGTGCTGTACGACCCATATCAATCAGTGGTTCGACTGAAATTAAGACACCCGCAAGACCAACCGGTAAGTTCAATGCAGATAAGACAAGGATTGAGGCGAACGTTGCACCGCCACCAACACCTGCGACACCGAATGAACTTAATACAACGACGATAATGACTGTTACGATGAACTGTAAATTCACTTCAACACCTGCGACAGGCGCGACCATAATCGCAAGCATGGCAGGGTAAATTCCCGCACAGCCATTTTGTCCGATAGACAGTCCGAATGAGCCCGAGAAGTTTGCGATCGCTTGTGGGACACCGAGACGATTCGTTTGTGCTTGAACATTTAAAGGCAATGTACCAGCACTTGAACGTGAAGTGAACGCGAATAAAATAACTTCAGCTGTCTTTTTCACATATTGAACTGGGTTGACCCCAATAACTGCTAAAATAATCAAGTGAATGATGTACATTGTAATCAGTGCAGCATAAGACGCAATGACGAATTTACCGAGTGTCCAGATTGCAGCAAAGTCACTCGTTGCAATCGTGTTAATCATAATCGCCAAAATCCCATAAGGTGTTAGACGCAATACAAATGTGACGATTGCCATCACAAGTGCATAAACGGCGTCAATACCACGTTTTAAAGTTTGACCACTTTCAGGCTGTTTACGCGCGACACGTAAAAATGCAAAGCCTACAAATGCGGCAAAAATCACGACTGCAATGGTAGAAGTTGCACGTGCACCTGTGAAATCTAAAAATGGATTTGATGGTAACAATTCTAAAATTTGTGTTGGTAAAGTTGTCGCGGTCAACCCTTTCGCTTTATCAGCAATTTCGGCGCTACGAGCATTTTCTGCTTGGCCTAAGTCAATACTAGAGGCATCTAAATTGAATGCCAATGCATAGATGATACCGACAATTGCGGCAATCGTCACTGTACCAATGAGAAACATGAAGATTAAGCTGCCCATTTTCGCAAACTTTTCTCCAATATCAATTTTCGTAAATGCTGCGACAATAGAAACAAAAATAAGTGGAATGACAATCATTTGTAGTAATGCAATATACCCATTCCCAATTAAGCCGACCCAATCTGTTGTTTGTGTCGTCACTTGACCTTCTACACCATAAATGAGATGGAGTAGGAGACCTAATACAATCCCTAAACCTAGCGCAAAGAACACGCGTTTTGGAAATTTGACGTGTTTTTTAGCCATCACCCACAGGCTCATCAAGGCAAGAAGAAAAATAATTAAGTTAATAATAATTAAAAATACAGACATAGATACGCTTCCTTTTTAATTCCGACTTCTATAATAGGATAATAGTAAGGGAACGTAAAATCAAGATATATTTTTTATATTTGCTTGATTTGAGGTTTGAATGAATGGAGTTGTGCACGTGCATTTGCGTCTCCATCAACGAGCTGCGCCATCAATAGTCCGGCAATCGGTGACAGTAAAATCCCATTCCGATAATGACCCGTCGTGACGAAAAGTTGTGGCGCGACTTCTCCCATAAGAGGTACTTCATCTTCAGTGATGGGACGAATACCTGTCCAAGTTTTAATGACATGGTGCGATTGCAATGCGGGAATCATGTTCAAGCTTTCTCGATCAAGCCAAGCCAGATTGTCAGCGTTATTCTCAGTTTCCCAACAATCATAATCGGACGTAGCACCAATTAAGAAGCGATTTGGACGTTTGGGAACGATATAGCAACCGTTCATATTAAAAATGGTTTCTTTTAGACCGCTGTAATCAGACGCAATGAGTTTAACATCACCTTTGACGGGATGTGTCGGTAATTCGAAACCTAATTGTTGTAGTAACGTGCCACTCCACGCACCTGCTGCAATAATGAGTTCGTCTGCATCAAACGTGCCTTTTGACGTCTCAACGCGATAACCGTGCTCTAAATGTTGAAGCGTGTGCACTTCGGTGTGGGTCATCAATTCGATATGAGAGCGTTTCGTCACTGAGGCAATGAGCGCTTGGGTGTAAATATTCGCATTAATTTGGCCGTCGTCTTGAATTTTAAACGCGGCACTTTGTGATGGATCAAGATGGGGGAACCGTCGAGTCAATTGTTGTGTCGACAGTTGGGTCACAGTGTGGTCATGATGGTGTAAAAACTGGAATTGTTGATGCACTGCTTGAACATCTTGTTGTTCGGAAGCGACTTTGATGAGCCCGTATTGTTGATATTCTATGTTGATGCCTGTTTCTCGTTCAAGTGCTTGAGCTAATTCAGGCATCATCGCACGACTTTTCATGGCGAGTCGATAAAGTGGGGTGTCTTCAAAAAATTCATTTTGTGCGCCTAACATGCCACCCGCTGCATAAGATGCGTTCATTCGTGGGGTGGAACGATCAATGATACGGATATGACGATGTTTGGCATCAAGTTGGCGTGCAATAGATAATCCCATGACACCTGCACCAATAATCAGTGTTTGTTTCATAAAAAAAGACCTCCTGCATAAAAGGATGCAAGAGGAATGCATATATGATTGAAATAATGTGATGATACACCATTAACCTTGAGACTATTTCGTCGTCATATTGCGCTTCCCTTCGTTGGTTCTAACCACGTCAGGTTCAAAGAGTTAAGATATCATCTTTCTCAGCTCACCTCGAGCACCCCTAGCTTATGATTTTTTAATAATGATTCATGATACAACTTGAACGGATGTCAAATTGAAACGTGACATCTTTTACATGACTTAGCCTATCATAGATTTTATTTAACCACCAAATAGACGTTGGAAAAACCCTTTTTTCTCATTGCGTTGGATTGTTTCCGCAAGCTCTTGATGTTCTTTCGTTTGTGTTTCAATCGTTTCTTGTGTTTTTGACAATTGCTCAGTTTGTTGTTGCTGTGCAGTAGTCAACGCTTCAAGAGACTTGTTGTTCGTTTCCAATTCTGTATGTAACTTCTGTTGTAATGCTTTTAATTCTTCTTGTTGTTGATGCACTTGTGAGACCATTTGACCTAACATTTGACGTTCTTCACGCATTTGATTAATTTCATGACGTAATTCTTGAATTAATTGTGGGACTTGTTGGTCAGCAGGTAATTGTTGATCATTGTCTTTAACGATGACTTGTAAAAAGTCTTTTTCTTTTTCGAGCGCTTCGAAAGCAAGTTCGTAACTGTTCGTTTGTGCAACACGTTCAGCAATTTCTTGGAAGAGTTCGATATCTTCTTCTTGAAAGTCTGTCGCTTCACGCCCACGATATTCAGTCTTGTTTAAATGATAACCGCGTTCTTCAAGATGTTGTACAATTTTACGGACTTGTTTTTCACTCAGCTCAGAGCGTTGAGCAAATTCTTTTGTTAGCATATGCCATTAGGTCCTTTCTCTCATGTTTTTAGACTGTCGGTAGTGTGCGTTCAGTGACCCTTCAGTCTTACCTCTATATCATTGTAACGGCTTTAACGGTTGATTTCAAGGGCTTAGGCATAAGGTTCTTTGCGTAAATCCATTTTAACGAGTAACGGATAAATCACATGTCTTGGGATCCGGTTCGCAAAAACGTATTTAATAATATAGGCAGATTTAATGCTCGTGCCGTAAATATCTTTCGTTAGAGGAATATTCGCTTTAATATACAACTCCATCGGTACGGGTTTGCCCTTGCGATTCAATGAGGGTTGTAAATAGGTAATCTCATTTTGTTTTTCATAACCGTGTTGCATTAAAAAGCGACGACGGAATGCAATTTTATCAGCCGTTTCCGTGTCCACATCGTGCGATTCAAATGTCGACTCGAACATGAAGAAATTCACATCTCGACCGTGGAGTTGATTAGAAAGCTGATTCACATCTTTTTCGATTTGCTCAAGGGTGGTTTTAAGATACTGTTCACAATTATCACCGGGCTGACTCAAGAGATAGACTAAAAAGCCTACATTGGTTGTGGCTTCGTAATGCGCTGTCGCAAAACTGACAACTTCATCGTTTTCTATACCTACGAGAAATACGAAATCATGTTGTGTTTTTTCAGTTTTTAAGGATTGTTCAAATACGGATTCGTCTTCTGTTACGAGGGGGTCTAGTTTATCCATATAAAATTCTAATGCTGGGACATACCATTGATCTTGAGTTGATTGAATATGTACAAAATGCATGTCACTTCACCTCTCTTAATGGCTTTAGTATAGCATATATAGAGAAAGAAATAGCACAATTAACGGGTAGATTGGAAGGTCAAACTACAGAAATAAAAAATTCACCCAAGACTTGATCCTTTCAATACAGCAGCGTGTATGAAAGTTAAATGAAATCTTGGATGAAGTCATCATGACTATAAGAAATACGTGAGATGATTACTCAATCTCACCGTGATGTTCAGATGGTGCATGTTTATCTTGTTGTCGTTGGTCCGCGACATTGTTGTTTTCATATTCATCTTGTTTGTATTTTAGGTCTTGAACCATCACCACGATTTTGTTATTTAAAAGGTCTTGCTTCAGATCTTCTTTTTGTTTTTCAGTGAAATCAAATTTTGCTAATGCAGCTTCTTCGCCGTCTTCACCAATGAAAAAGCGCATGAATTTCTCACTAATCGTGCCAGTCGTTGTTTTATGTTGAATTTGAGAATCATGAAAGCGATCCGTGTTCAGTTTGTCTTTGCTTAATACGACGATTTGGTTTTCTTCAATACCTTCTTTTAATAATTGATCTACAAATTGAACTGCTTCATCTTCACTGCGTTTAATTTCACATTTTGAGATTTTATAAAGTGTCATACTAGGAACCTCCCGCTCATGTTTTATGTGTATCTACCCGTATTATTCAAGTGTTAAACGGTTACATTATTATTATGGCCTTTACAATGTGAATAAGCAAGAATTTACATAAAGTTCTGAAAACATTTGATTTAGGACGATAGTATTGCGCAACCACCTTAAATTTGCTATCATCATGTAATAATTTATCACGCTCATATAATCTGAAGAATACGGCTTTAGAAGTTTCTACCATGTTGCCTTAAACGACATGACTATGAGTAATGGGACATCTATGTAATATGTAACGCGCTGTATCAATGCCTATCTATGTACGGTATCCATATTCTCCGCACATCACTACAATAGGGCTTTAGACGTGACATAGTGCCACTTTACAATTGTATGACTCTTACTCGTATACCTGAAACGCTATTCTTTAGTTTTGGGTTTTTTTGATATCTTTTTCGAGGAGGAATTGGAGTGGACGCATTGAGAAGAAAGGTCATTGAAGATGGCGTCGTGATTGATGAAAAGATTCTTAAAGTTGACGGATTTTTAAACCACCAAATTGATGCAGCTTTGATGTACGATATTGGTCAAACCTTTTATGAACAGTTTGTAGATCAAGGTGTGACAAAAATTCTGACTATTGAGGCATCGGGCATTGCACCCGCAATCATGGCCGCGCATCGTTTTGATGTACCTTGTCTATTTGCCAAAAAAGCGAAGCCAAGCACGTTAAATGCAGGCTATTACCAAACAGATGTGCACTCGTTTACTAAGAACAAAACGAATACAGTCATCGTTTCGGAAGAGTTTTTGTCTGCTGATGACAAAGTGTTAATTATTGATGACTTTTTAGCGAACGGTGAAGCAGCATTAGGGCTACATCGTTTAGTTGAACAAGCTGGCGCAACAACAGTCGGCGTGGGTATTTTAGTGGAGAAAAGTTTCCAACAAGGCCGCTCACGTTTAGAAGAAGCAGGCTTAACGGTGTCATCATTATGCCAAGTCGCTTCATTAACAGGTAACAAAGTGACATTAGTAGGAGATACAGAATCATGAAGCGATTTTTATTAAGTTTACAACATTTACTCGCAATGTATGCAGATGCCATTCTTGTCCCTATAATAGTAGGAACAAGTTTGAACTTTACACCTGAACAAATTGCTTACTTAGTGACAGTGGATATTTTTATGTGTGGGGTTGCGACGTTCCTTCAAGTTTATCGCGGTATCGGCATTGGGTTGCCAGTCGTATTAGGATGTACCTTTACAGCAGTTGCACCAATGATTTTAATCGGCCAAACGAAAGGGATTGACGTGTTATACGGCTCACTCTTTCTATCAGGACTATTGGTCATTGTCATCGCACCGTTTTTCGCATCATTAGTTAAATTGTTCCCGCCAGTCGTGACGGGGAGTGTGGTGACCATCATTGGGATTACATTAATGCCCGTTGCAATGAATTATTTAGCAGGGGGACAGGGCGCAAAAGATTACGGTGATCCGAAACATATTTTACTTGGTTTTGCGACACTCGTGATGATTTTACTGTTACAGCGTTTTGCAAAAGGATTTTTAAAGTCGATTGCGATTTTACTTGGTTTAGTTTTCGGTACGATTTTAGCAAGTGTATTTGGTCTCGTTGATGTTGCACAAGTCGGGCAAGCGAACTGGTTTGAACTACCGAAACCATTCAGATTCACAGGCTTTTCTTTTGATGTCGGTGCAACGATCGTCTTTTTCATCGTCGCATTAGTCAGCTTAATCGAATCTACAGGTGTGTATCATGCCTTGAGCAAGATTACAGGAAAAGAACTCGAGCGTAAAGATTTCAGAAAAGGTTATATGGCTGAAGGGATTGCGATTACATTAGGTTCAATTTTTAACGCCTTTCCTTATACGGCTTATTCTCAAAATGTTGGTTTAGTGTCGTTATCAGGTGTTAAAAAGAATGATGTCATTTACGGCATGGTGATTTTACTCGTCATTTGTGGCTGTATTCCGAAACTTGGGGCACTAGCGAATATTATTCCATTATCTGTACTTGGTGGCGCAATGCTTGCCATGTTTGGTATGGTGATGGCATATGGTGTACGTATTCTGATTGATATTAACTTTAAAAACCAAAACAACTTATTAATCATTGCGATTTCAGTTGGTTTAGGCGCAGGCATTACGGCAGTACCAGAAGCTTTCAAAGGTCTTGGCGATCAATTCGCATGGTTTACACAAAATGGTATCGTGTTAGGTACGGTGTCAGCAATTATCTTGAATTTATTTTTTAATGGTATAAACTATCAACAAAACAAAGAAAATGTGAAATAATAATAGGTATAAAAATGAATGGAGGCTGTCAATAGTTATGTGGGAAAACAAGTTTGTAAAAGAAGCACTCACTTTTGATGATGTACTTTTAATCCCAGCAGAATCAAATGTGTTACCGAAAGAAGTCGACTTAAGTGTAGAATTATCAGACAAAATCAAGTTAAACATCCCTGTAGTTTCAGCGGGTATGGACACAGTAACAGAGTCTAAAATGGCGATTGCAATGGCAAGACAAGGTGGCTTAGGTGTGATTCATAAAAATATGAGCATCGAACGCCAAGCAGACGAAGTACAAAAAGTTAAACGTTCAGAAAATGGTGTCATCACAGATCCATTCTTCCTTACACCAGAAGAAAGTGTTTATGAAGCAGAAGCATTAATGGGCAAATACCGTATTTCAGGTGTGCCTATCGTCGACGATAAAACATCACGTAAACTTGTTGGTATCCTGACAAACCGTGACTTGAGATTTATTGAAGACTTTTCAATTAAAATTTCTGATGTCATGACAAAAGAAGATTTAGTCACAGCTCCAGTTGGTACAACATTACAAGAAGCGGAAGAAATTTTACAAGCACACAAAATTGAAAAATTACCGCTTGTTGAAGATGGTGTCTTACAAGGATTAATTACAATTAAAGACATTGAAAAAGTACACGAATACCCATACTCAGCTAAAGATGCACACGGTCGTTTACTTGTAGCTGCAGCGATTGGTATTGCGAAAGATACAGATATCCGTGCACAAAAATTAGTCGAAGCAGGTGTGGATGCATTGGTCATCGATACAGCACACGGTCACTCACAAGGCGTGATCAATCAAGTGCGTGCGATTAAAGAAAAATACCCTGAAATTACAGTCATTGCTGGTAACGTAGCGACAGCATCAGGAACAAAAGCATTGTTCGAAGCAGGTGCAGACGTTGTTAAAGTCGGTATCGGACCAGGTTCAATCTGTACAACACGTGTCGTTGCAGGTGTGGGTGTCCCTCAAATCACAGCGATTTATGATTGTGCGACAGAAGCACGCAATCACGGTAAAACCATTATTGCAGACGGTGGTATTAAATTCTCAGGCGATATCGTGAAAGCATTAGCAGCAGGTGGCTACGCAGTGATGTTAGGTAGCTTGCTTGCAGGTACTGAAGAAAGCCCAGGTATGGTAGAAATGTTCCAAGGCCGTCAATATAAAGTATACCGCGGTATGGGTTCATTAGGTGCGATGGAAAGTGGTTCAAACGACCGTTATTTCCAAGAAGACAAAACACCTAAAAAATACGTGCCAGAAGGTGTAGAAGGCCGTATCGACTACAAAGGACCATTAGCTGATACAATTTATCAACTTATCGGTGGTGTGAAGAGTGGTATGGGTTACACAGGCTCAGCCAACTTGAAAGCATTACGCGATGAAGCACAATTTACAAAAATGAGTGCAGCAGGTTTAGCAGAAAGTCACCCACATGATGTTCAAATTACTAAAGAGTCACCGAACTACTCATTCTAATTGATAAAGGAGTACACAGAGTATGGAAATGGCAAAAGAACAAGAGTTAATTCTTGTCCTCGATTTTGGTAGTCAATACAACCAATTAATTACACGTCGTATTCGTGAAATGGGCGTATACAGTGAGTTACATGACCACGAGATTTCAATTGAAGAAATTAAAAAGATGAATCCAAAAGGTATCATTTTATCAGGTGGACCAAACTCAGTATATGCAGACGATGCGTTTACGATTGACCCTGAAATTTACAACTTAGGCGTACCGGTATTAGGTATTTGTTATGGCATGCAACTGACAACTAAAATATTAGGCGGTAGAGTGGAACGTGCGAACCAACGTGAATATGGTAAAGCAATCATCAACGCCAAATCAGATGAACTCTTTTTCGGTTTACCAGAAGAGCAAACGGTTTGGATGAGCCATTCAGATAAAGTCATCGAAATTCCAGAAGGCTTCGAAGTGATTGCAGACAGCCCAAGCACACAGTACGCTGCGATTGAAGATAAAAAACGTCGTATCTATGGCGTACAATTCCACCCAGAAGTCCGTCACACAGAGTATGGTAATGACATTTTACGTAACTTCGTGCGCCGCGTTTGTGAATGTACAGGCGAATGGACGATGGAAAACTTTATCGACATCGAAATCGAAAAAATTCGTGAAAAAGTCGGCGATCGTCGCGTCCTTTGTGCAATGAGCGGTGGCGTTGATTCATCAGTGGTTGCTGTATTATTACACAAAGCGATTGGTGATCAGTTGACATGTATCTTTGTAGACCACGGTTTATTACGTAAAGGTGAAGGCGACATGGTGATGGAACAGTTCGCGGAAGGTTTCAACATGAACATTATCCGTGTGAACGCGAAAGACCGTTTCATGTCTAAGCTAGAAGGCGTTTCAGATCCAGAGAAGAAACGTAAAATTATCGGTAACGAATTTGTTTACGTATTCGACGACGAAGCATCAAAATTACAAGGTGTCGATTTCTTAGCGCAAGGGACACTTTACACAGATGTGATTGAATCCGGTACGAAAACAGCACAAACAATTAAGTCACATCATAACGTAGGTGGCTTACCTGAAGATATGGAATTCGAATTAATTGAACCGATCAACACATTATTTAAAGATGAAGTCCGTGCATTAGGTATCGAACTCGGTATTCCTGAACATTTAGTATGGAGACAACCTTTCCCAGGACCAGGTTTAGGTATCCGTGTCTTAGGTGAAATTACAGAAGACAAATTGGAAATCGTTCGTGAATCAGATGCCATCTTACGTGAAGTGATTCGTGAAGAAGGCTTAGAGCGTGAAATTTGGCAATACTTCACTGTGTTACCAGACATCCGTTCAGTAGGTGTTATGGGCGACTACCGTACGTATGATTACACAGTCGGTATCCGTGCAGTCACATCTATCGACGGTATGACAAGTGACTTTGCCCGCATCGATTGGGAAGTCTTACAAAAAATCTCAACACGTATCGTCAATGAAGTCGATCACGTGAACAGAGTCGTGTATGACATCACATCAAAACCCCCAAGTACCATAGAATGGGAATAATATAAAATGAAGAAACCTCTTAGGCATAGGCTTAAGAGGTTGTTTTTATGATTTTTAAATTAAAAAAAGGGCAGAAAAAGGAAAAGTGTGAGGAAAAGTAGTTATTATTTATCTTTTTTTGATTGCCAATTTCTATTTATGTATTTTTCGTCACATGTCCTACGCCCATCAATATGTAACGAAAGACTATCTCTTATATCTGCACCTAGCGAATCGAGTACGAAGTCGATTCCTTCGGTTCTCGCTAACTTTGCAGCAGGTACAAAGTCACTATCTCCTGCGATTAAAACGATTTTATCTACTAGCTTTTTATAAGATAAGGTGGCAATATCTAACCCGATTTTCATGTCCACACCTTTTTGAACTAATGATAATGCAAAGTCCTTCTCGTCTAATTCATTTATTTCTTTACTGCCATTCATTAATTTTTTAGTGCTAGTATGTTTGAGATTATAATGCACAGTAGCCTCGTTTAACTCTCCTAATCTCAATGCTACTTTACGTTTTTTTGATATCTCTTAAAAAAATCTTCGGTCCATTGCTTTGTTTCGCTTTTAGTAAAGTCGATATTCGTTTGTTTTAATGGGTGGAATACTTGTTTATCAATAGGCGGACAATCATAGTAAAAAATTCTATATAAGTCTGCATATACTTCTGTTCCAAAATGTGTTTCTTTTAAATGTCGATTACAGTATTTATATAACTCATCTGCTCTTTCTTTTGCTGTAACTTTTCCAAATACATTTTGACTTCTTTTTCGATAGTATCCTCCATCGACTAGTACGGCTATTTTCATCAATAATTTCCCCTTACAATAAAAATTCATACAAAAAACCCATGATTTCGCTCATCCCCTTATGGTGGGGTGTCTACTCTCATGGGTTGCGTTAACTTATTTATAGATGAATATTAGCACCTTTAATGATAAGAGTCAACAATTTATCTCCCAACCATTTCTAATTTATTCATCATATCTTTGTCCATTTGCTCAGTTACATGATGGACAAATTAACGCCTAAACAAGAACGTTTTGGGAATGAGTATATTAAGACACTTAACATTACTCAAAGAGCTATAAAAGCAGGATATAGCCCGAATAGTGCACACGTAACAGGCAGTAGACTATTACGACAAGAGAAAGTGGACGAATATATTAAAGGTAAAAAAGATGAGATTATTGACGATACTACTTTATCAACAAAAGAAACATTGTATCTTTTAACACAATCTGCAATAGGTGATGAGATGGAAACTAAGGAGGTTGTCATTAAGAAAAGTTCATTTGAGCGTAATCCAGACACTGGACGTATGAACCTTGTATATAACGAATATGTAGAAACCGTTGATGTACCAATGAAGCCAAGTGACCGTTTAAAAGCTCGTGATCTATTTGGAAGATACCATAGCATATTTACTGATAAGGTGGATGTAAATATGACAATACCTCCATCCATTGTATATGCTTTTTATAAAACTTAAATAGTTGATAATATAAAAGTATTGAATTTAAGAAAGGTCTTCTCATTAATTAGATTTGCTTTGAGAAAATAAGGTGAATTTAATGCTAATAACGAATAGATATTTTGTATATTGTTATATTTATACTAAGGAAATAAACAATGTGCTTAAAGGCTCTATATCGAAAGGTGTAGTGTTGAGTCTTTATATGAATTTTCAAATCAAATTATTAAAGCTGTAGATTACTATATAGATAAGGTGAAAAAGCACTTCATATTGAAAGTAAATCACTTTCATGATATATCTCGTTCACAAAAATAAAACCCATGATTTCATCCACGCCCTACATATTTGACTTGCTTGCGATCATGAGTTGTGCTAAATTATTTTTAGACAATAGTATTTCGCTTTTGATTGTCAGTAACCACGCAATTATTTTTCCTATTCTCTCATGAGTTTTAGTTAATGAAATTTTCAGTGCATTAAAACCTCAGCGACGCAATTCATTCTCGCGATGATTGTATATACTCCTTTTAAACGGAACGCTGCTGAAACCTCCCATAAATCGCTTTATAGATGCAATAAGCGCCAATACTCAAGATGATAAGCATGTAAACCGCCATTCCCCAAGATGTTAAAAATACGCCTAATAATATACCAAAACGAGCCATAAGTTCAGATAAGTTAAAGCCTAATGAGTTAAAAGCGGAGTAGGTTCCCCGTTTATCTTCCGGTATCATTTTAAAGCGATTGACATCAAAAATAGGGACGTAAATGATTTCCCCAATCGTTGCGACAATCATGAATACAATCAGTAAATAAAAGTGATTCAAATAGGTGACATTCGCATAACCGACGACATACATAATCATACCGTACAACAGAATATACTTTTGATTGTACGGTATAGTCCATTTAGAAATGATGTATGTACAGGAAATAACAATGACAGTGTTCACAATCATCAATATCGAATACATTTTGACGCCATCGATGTTTAACTGCGCAATATGAATCGGATTGAAGCTCTCTTTCAACCGAATTGCGATGTATGATGATGCCGATAACTCGCCCATCATCAAAATACTAAAGCCGAGTGTCATTAAAATAAACCGGCGATCTTTCAATACGCTTTCATAACTTTTAATGATTCGAATCGGGTGAATGGTAGTGATATTTTTAGAAAAGCGACGGTCATCTTTAGGGAGCCATTTCCACAGTGCACCAAAGACAGCGAAAAATATAAAAAACGCTAGGAATAATAGTGTCGCTTTATAGTTATGGTATAAAAGCCCACCTATTAATGCGCCGAATGCAGTTGCCACGTTCGTCAGCCAATAATCGATTTTATAAATGAAATTTTCGTTATCAGGTGTGATGGCATCCATGATAATAGTGTCCATTGCAGGATATTGCAGTCCCCAAACAATGTTGTATATCGCGTAACAAATACAAAATAAAGCGATACTTTGGTGTGTGTTCGTCATGATTAACGCCATGAATAAGAGCATTGTGCCCATTATACTTTGATAGAGAAGTACAGCTTTCTTTTTAGGAAAAGTTTCGATAAGATGTCCGCCTACTATGGACACTGGAAAGTTTGCGATGACGAGTAATGTCAAAAAGATACCCGCAAATTTGGGGTTCGCTAAGTCGCTTAAATATAATGCAATAAAGGGTAAAAATGCCATTGTAATGAGTTCTTGAAAAAAGTTGCTGATCAGTCGTACACGTAAAGTGATACTTAATTTTTGCCACATTGTTATTTATCTCCCATATCCCCATTGATACGTTTATTGTAGCGTGTAATTGAAAGGTTTTCAAAAAGGGCTGACAATGATGCGCCTTTAAAATGATGAGAGGATACAATCAACCCAACCTAAAATTCAGAAAATAACGACAACAAGAAAGAAGGAATGACATTGAATGCATATGAAATCACTTTAAAGGATAATGCTTTTAAATATAATCACGTTGCAGTAACGTTTAATTTGGAATCCGTAGTAGAGGATGAAGGTGAGAAAATATTTAATTTCAAAGTGAAAAGTACGTTCGACAATCAAAGTGTTTCTACAGATTTAGCGCCATTTGAAAGTGATCTGCAACAACTGCAGCAATTAGAGTTTAAAACGGGTATGACAGACATTTCGTTTTTAGAACCAGATCTTTATTTCACTGTGATTCCGCTTGAGGACGGCGAGATGGTACTTTATGTGCACTATGATTCGGGCATGCTATACTCCAATATAGGTACAGATGCAGGGGTAGCGGTTAAACTGAATGTCACCCAACGTGCTTTTCAGTCATTTATTAGAGAATTGACTGGGCTTGTTAAATTAAGTTAAAAATTTAACCTTACCAAAGCGAAGTACCTCTTGGAATGGATTAAAGAAATATAGGAGTGGGACGATGAATGCTGCGATGTATATTTTTTGTATGTTGATTTGGGGTCTTAATTTTATAGCGGTTAAAATACAAGGGGAAAGTGTCAGCTTAGAAGTGGCACTCCTTTATCGCTCTGTGATTGCATTCGTTTTATTCAGTGTGTTGCTATGGGTACTACGTCAACGTGTTGCGCTAAATAATGTGAATGTGTTAACAGTGATAGGCTTCGGTCTTTGCAATTTTACTGTGAGTTATTTGTTGCTCTATTACGGGACGTTTTATAGTACAGCAGCTATTGTGACGCTCATTTTTTCAATGAAGTCTATTTTGACGCCTGTTCTCATCAGCATTGTATTTAAAAAACCTATCGCTCCTAAAATTTATATCGGAGGATTTTTAGGGGTTCTCAGCGTCATTGTCATTTTGTATCCTGATTTGAACCATTTGTCTAGCGCGTTCATTATGGGGATAGTGATGGCAATGTTTGGCACAATCATCACTTCTGTGGGGGATGTCTTGTCGTTGTTCAATAGTAACAGAGGGACGCACCCAGTTCTTGCAAATACGTTAGGCATGCTGGGAGCAGTTCTATTTTTACTATTTTATACATTAATCCGAGGTCAACAGTATACTGTTCCTACAGACGTGAATTTTTGGATAGGCCTGCTCTATTTATCGGTTTTAGCATCTTTTCTTGCGTGGCTATTTTATTTGAAATTGATTAAAAATATCGGCGCTTCGGAGAGTAGTTATATGGTGGCAATGTTTCCAGCTATTGGTGGGCTTGCGAGTGTATTATTAGGTGAGTCCAAGTTGAGTATCAGTTTGGTTTTAGGGATTGTTTTAGCTTGTTTAGGTGCTTATTTAGCATTAAGGAAAAAAGACGTATCAAACCATTACCCACACTGAATGTATGAAAAAACCATTGTCTCTCATCCAAGGCAATGGTTTTGTGTTCTATGAATTTTGAAAAATGAAGGTCATGCTTTGTTTTACAATGATAGAAAAGGGTTTGCTTTGAGAAATGCTTCGGTTGACGCTTTTTCTCGCCATTGATCGACTAATGCCCCTTCGACATGACAAATGAAGCGACCATCGACCATTAAATATGCGCCGTCTTCGGAACCTTCACCGACTATCGCGACGTCTTGATGTGTTTTTTTAAAGTGACTATGTAAAAAGGCTTTCATTTCATTGAATGCGGTAATGTAATCGTGTGTTTCTTCATTTGGAATGCTGTAAGCACCGACTTTTGTTTCTCCAGGTACGAGGCCTGTTGTATCAGACAGGACCGCAATAGGATAGTAAACCGCAACAATGTCGCCTTCATCAGGTGAGAATGCATAGCGACTTAAAATATATTGACTGTTTTGCCAGTGTACCTCTTGATAATCGGATAAGTCCGCATATTCTAGATAATACGTTTCGAACTGAGCCTCTTCTACTGTTTCTGTATGTCGCTTCATTCCTTCCACTGCCACTAGCCATGATTTCACGTCTGCTTCTGTTTTGAAAATACCTACGACTTGTCGCGTATCATATTGCTGTAATTCTAATAAATACATCACGCATCGCCTGCTTTCGATAATTTGTCTCTCTATGATGATTGTATCTGTTCAAAGGGATGCATTCAAAGAGAAATGTGCTGTGATGGTTTGCGTTTTAACCGAAAATTATTATGTCCGAAAACCTATAAACTAGGAAAGTAATAAATTTAATTTCTAGTTAATATTCAGTTAATATCATTTGCCCCTTTAATGTATTAAATTTAATTAGTATTCAATATATTCTAGGTGAGGTTAATAA
>NZ_PPQH01000067.1 GCF_002902385.1 Staphylococcus intermedius NCTC 11048
AGAATACGCTCCTATTTTGTATCAAATTTGGAAGAAAAAGCATAAAAAAGCTTATTATAAATGGCGTGTTGATGAGACATATATCAAAATAAAAGGTACATTAAATGAATCAAATTCAACTTTGAGTAATAATATTGATTTTATTAAAGGTGATTGGAATTTAGCTTGGTTTGATAGATTTTCTATGAGATCATTGAAGATTAAAGATGAATTCTATGTATATAGTAGCTTGATACATAATTTGAAAAAAATTATGATTTTATATTTTTTGATTCAGTTCGAACAACTACGACATTAACTCATAATTGTGTTGTTGCAAGTGACTATGTTTTGTTTTTGTTGACTTTTATAACAAATGGGATAGAATTATATGATTGAATCTATTAGAAGAAAAGGAGTTTTTTATGAAATATATGAAGAGGAATAAATATTCCATTAGGAAATTCAATGTAGGTGTATCTTCAATTTTAATAGGTGCTAGTTTGATTTTTGGTATTAATACTAATGATGCAGAAGCTAAAAGTGAAGATTTATTTAAAGTTCATGCTAAAAATGGCATAGAAGAAAGAACAGAAGCGAAACAAGAAGAGTCACCGGTAGAAGAAAGAACAGAAGCGAAACAAGAAGAGTCACCGGTAGAAGAAAGAACAGAAG
>NZ_PPQH01000068.1 GCF_002902385.1 Staphylococcus intermedius NCTC 11048
GACGAAGATAAAGTCTTTGATTTTATTGAATTGGTAATTAATTTAATTAATAAAGTAAGATACTTGAATCAAAAAGAAGATGATATAAAGTCTTATTTTGTTAGCAACGAAAATTATGAAAGATACGCTAATTTAGAAAAAGGAAGAGTTGCAAGTTAAATGAATAATAAATTTCATGTTCAGTTAGATGAGTTCAATTTACAAGCTATTAACTTCATTAAATATGATAATTACGATAAGTCTGATGATTCTCCTGATACAGCCAAATGTGAAGATAATGACCCTAAATATGAGATTTTTATAGAAAGAAATACATCCTCCATAAAAATCGTTTTTTTGCATGTAACTCTTGAAACAGCTGATTATAATTTGAAAGCAATGTTTAAAGGTGTGTTTAAAGATATTAATAATGAAAGTATCGACAATAAGAAATTAAGTTCAATAGCACTTTCGCTTATGCTACCACTTGCTCGACCTATTATTTACCAAAACCTATTACAATCTAATTTAAAAGCTACATTTTTACCTATTTTAGATATTCAAAGGTATCTGGAA
>NZ_PPQH01000007.1 GCF_002902385.1 Staphylococcus intermedius NCTC 11048
AATCTATATAATTTCTATATAGGGTTTACATAACATAAATATAGTCAAATTGAATTTTTACTTCATTCTCCGTGCATAGCTGTTAAAAGCCTTTAAATGCGCCTGATTAGTCCAAATTAAAAAGCCGGTAGCTTTGCATTTTCACAAAGTACAGGCTTTTTATTGTTATGTTATCGTTTAATTTTTGAGCGCAATCGATTTAACACATCAAACACGAAATATTTTACTTTATGGATCGGTTTATAGAAGTCACCAACCAGCTCTTCAATTTGCACTCCGAATCCTCGTTTAAAGCGATACACACCATAGTCCTCGCTATTTTCAGTGAAATCGCCTGAGACACCGTAAAAATTATAACGCTCATAACCATGGTCAAAACAATAATTAATCATAAACCAATGCATGGCGTATGGTCCCATAAAGTGGCTGTATTTCTCACTTGAACCACCTGAGAAGTAATTAATTTCGTATGCATTCGCAAAATAAACGCCTGCTGCTAAGTTTAAAACAGAACCATCCGTTTTGCGTAATTCACTCGCTTTTAACATCTCTTGTTGATCATGGTCGATTTGTTTATCTAATTCTGCAATTTTCTTAATTTGTTTATCTGATTTATTTTCATTGGCCATCATTTGGTCACGGCGCGTTTCTTTGTCGTTTAAACTTTCTTGCAACGACGTAATATATTCATCTAGATCAATGTAAGCCAATGGTACAAGCGCTTTATGGCCGTATGTGTTAATAAAGTTTTTGAAATAGTCGTCCGTTTTAGAGACAAATCCTGCACGTTCTTCAGTTTCACGGTATAATTCTAAAAATTGATCAAATTCATCCGCTTCAAGAAACCTTACTTTCACACCAAAATTAGTTGCTTTATTAATATTACGTTTACGCTGACTATCAAATTGCTTTTTCAACGTTTGTGGTGTGTGATCTTTTAAATCCAACACACCCATCCATCTCACTTGGCTAGACGTATCATATGATGTTGTAAAACCATGATGACGGTAACCATGTGATTTGAATAGTTGTACAAGTTTATCGTTAGGCATCTTGTCACCAATAGGATGAATATCTTTATCATACACTTGATAAATCCAATATGGGTCCATTTTTACGTATAAGCATTTATTTCTATTTAAATATTGATCTAATTCCTTTAAATAAAAATCTGCTAACCCTAAATCACTATAATCCATAACCGGACCACGGTTTGAATAATAAACATAACTTCCTGCTGTTGGAATTTTGGAAAATAAGCTCGCTGCTAAAACTTGGTTGTTGTCATCTTTCACACCTAACAGCACCACTTGAAAATCATCTGCTTCACGTGTTGCAATATTTTCTTTCACCTGAAAATAATGACTTTCTAATGCAGGATTTTGAACAAATTGGTCGTATTCTTCAACTGTTAATTCTGTAAATTTCATACCAATAAATCCCCTTCTCTTCACTCATCTTATCTTTTAATCTTCTTTTTAAGCTGTTTTAATGTCGTATAAATCTTATAGACCGGTTTTTGAACGGGCTTAATAAAATCACCTACGTATTCAATGACATCTGCGTTATAGCCTTTTTTGAACTTGACCACTCCAGCATCTTCCGCATCTTCAGTAAAGTGACCACTAATACCGTAAAAGTTGTAGCGTGGAATGTCGTGTTCAATCGCGTAATTAATCATTTCCCATTGAACAGCATAGCTTCCTGCAAAGTGGCGGAATTCATTTGCTGTTCCACCCGCATAATACACCACTTCAAACGGATTAATAATAAAGAAGCCGGCTGATATTGGTAATGTGTCACCATGTTTCGCTTGTAATTGTTCCGCTTCTTGAATTTTAGCTTGGTTCGCTTCTAATTGTTGCATTAAATTTTTCTTTTTATTCAATGCTTTTTGGTTGTCTGGGCGTTTCTCAAGTTCTTTTTCAGTTTTAGCAATTTGTTTGTGGAAATCTTGCTCTTCAGATTTCAGCTCTGGTATATACGTTGTAAAATCAATGTAAGCTAATGGGACGAGAACACGGTCTTTATAATGTTTAAGTCGGTGATAATAAAAGTCATCTTCACGGTCAACAAAGTCTTTTGTTTCCGATGTATCTTCCATAAACGAGCGTAAAATATGTAACTCATTCTCATCCAAAAAGCGCACTTTCACACCATTTTTCTGCACTTTTTTCGTATTTCGCTTTCTCAAACTATCCATATTGTTCAGTATATCTTTAGCCGTTTTACCTTCAACATCTAGTACAGAATGGAAACGAATTTGTCTTACTGTGTCAAATCCCGTTGTAAAGCCTTCGTGTTCAAACCCGAGTTGCGCCATTTTGTCAAAGAACCAATCATTTTGGAATCGTTCAATCACTTCACCATCATGATTACGTTTTAACATTGGCAAGTACGGGTCGACTCTTACATATAATGCATTGTATTTTTTTACATATTTCGTCAGTTCATTAAAAAAGAAATGAACGAGTTCTTGGTTCTCATAATCCATCACAGGTCCGCGATTCGTATAAAAATATTTGAACACTTTCATGACTGGTACCGCAGTTAATAAACAAGCAGCTAATACTTGGTTTTGATTATCTTTAATACCGACGAGATGTGTTTCGACACCTTCTGCCACTTTAAGCTCGTAGTTCCCTACCATTTGCGTAAAATGGCTGTATGGCATACTATCCGTGAACGCACCGAATTCTGCCGTTGTTAAATTTGTAAACTTCATTTTTAATACTCCTATTTCTCTTTATATCTTTTAGCGATATTACATATTCTGATATACCCTTATTTCACTATCTTTAAAAGATATACAATCTTTTTTCATTTCCCTCATATACACCCTTATAGTCTTTCTACATTTTAACTTATTGTATCAGAATTCGCCAACAAGACGTGGTGCGACTACACTAATTTTGAAAAACAGTAGGCTTCTAATAATGCTTGCGCTGCTTTAATAGAATCTAAATGCGTGCGTTCCATTGCATGAGATGACTCGATGCCTGCACCGAAAAGGCCGTGTTTGACATCTGCTCCTGCTTTTAGCGCCGCTGAAGCATCTGAGGCATAAAATGGATAAATGTCGACTTTATAAGGGATGTTGTGTTCTTGACATAATGATACGAGGTGATGACGTAACTGTTTATGATAAGGTCCTGAAGCATCTTGTGCACAAATCGATACCGTATATTCATCAGAAGCTTGACCATCTCCTAGCGCCCCCATATCAAATGCAATAAACTCAACTATTTTGGGGTCAATACTTGAATTTGCGCCATATCCAATTTCTTCATTATTTGAAATATAAAATTGAATCGTGTGTGGTAACTGGTCTTTGCGATGACGGTACTGTTTTAAAAATTCCATAATGATTGCGACACTCACTTTATCATCTAAATGACGTGATTTAATAAACCCTGAAGCTGTCACTTCTGTTCGCGGATCAAAGCTGACAAAATCGCCTACTTCTATACCGAGTGCTCGTGTTTCAGCTGCTGACGTTACTTTCTCATCAATACGGACTTCGATATGATCTTGATTCCGTGGAATTTCATGGTTATTCGCATAAACGTGTGGCGATGTCTCGTGTAGCAGTATTGTGCCTCGATACGTCTGACCTGTTGCTGTTTCGATCGTACAATATTCGCCTTCAATCGCGTTATAACGAAAACCGCCAATTAACGCTAAACGGAGTCGGCCGTCTTCTAAAATTTCTTTGACCATCGCCCCTAGTGTATCCACATGCGCCGTAATACACTTTTTCTGTGTATCATCGTCGCCTTTCACTTCAATTAATAACCCACCCTTTCTCGTCAACTGTGTTTCATAACCATAAGATGCCACTGTTTGCTGTACATACGATATCGCACGGTCCGCATTACCTGATGGGCTATGAATCGCTGTCAAGGCAGCTAATGTTTCAATCACTGGTTCATTCATTACAACGTCCTCCCTTATATCTTTGTTTCTATTGTACCGATGATTCTATAAAATCTCACGTATTCGTATAAGTACTATTGCAATTAAACGCGTTAAAATGTTAAACTATGGCATATTTATAAAAAATAGAGGCGGTGTTTTAGCATGACCCACGTATTTTTTGTTGGTTTAGGCTTAATAGGAGGAAGTTTAGCAAGTAACATTAAATATTTTCATCCAGACATCACGATTTCCGCCTATGATGCACATCACGAACAATTAGAACGTGCCTTATCCATTGGCATTATCGATCAAGCGTCTTCAAACTATGAAACGACCTTGCAAGAAGCAGATATCGTGATCTTTGCAACACCTGTACAAACAACAGTGCAATATTTGAATCAACTTCCACAATTGAAAACGAAACCTGGTTTAATTGTGACGGATACAGGCAGTACAAAATCTACTATCCAAGCATTCGAAAAAGACTTACTCTCAGCAGATATTCATCTCGTCGGTGGTCATCCCATGGCAGGAAGTCATAAATCCGGGGTACTTAATGCGAAAAAACATCTCTTTGAAAATGCCTACTACATCCTCGTTCATCAGTTAACAGAAAATCAAGAAGCCGCACAACAAATTGAACAATTACTTGCACCGACACACGCGCGTTTCATTCATTTAACCGCTGATGAACACGATCAAATCACAGGTGTGGTCAGTCATGTTCCGCATCTCATTGCTTCGAGTTTGGTTCATTTGAATGCCTTTTATGCAGAAGACGTACCTTTAATTCAAGATTTAGCTGCAGGTGGATTTAGAGATATTACACGTGTTGCAAGCAGTAGTCCTGAAATGTGGCGCGACATTTCGATTGAAAATAAAGCACATATCGTTTCATCTTTAAAACAGCTGCAACAACAGCTTACCGAAACCGTGGACATGCTTGAACAAGGTCACGAAGAAGCGTTATATCAATTTTTCGACCAAGCGAAAACATATCGTGATGGGTTACCTATTCGGGGTAAAGGCGCGATGCAAAGTACGTACGACCTTTACGTCGATATTCCTGATAAACCGGGGATGATTTCAAAAGTGACAGAAATACTGAGTACACATCAAATTTCTATACGTAACTTGCGTATTTTAGAAGTGCGTGAAGATATTTACGGTGCTTTACGTATCAGTTTTAAAAAAGCTGAAGATCGTGACGCAGCAATAATCGCACTTTCTGATTTTGATACGTATTTAAGTTAATTTTTCATATTTAATCATTGTATAAGCAATAGAAAGTTAAAAATTTTGAGCGCTATTCACTTTCATTGATTTTACAGCTTCATATTTTTGATTTTTGCTTACATCGTAGGAAGGGGCTGGGAAACTCAATTGTGTCCCGCCCTCATCTTAGTATGTTCGCGCTCGTGCTATGCCAATGTCAAAGCCTGTCTTACATTTGATGACCTGCCATTAATCCTAAACGACCATATTTCGTACCTGCATCAGTGAGAGAAATAGCTCTCGATACGATACCTCTCCCATATTTTGCTTGTAACCCATCGATTGTTTTCGCTAACTTCTCTTGGCGCAATCGTTGAAATTCATCGGTAAACAAATCTAAATTCCGTTCATTTTCATCCATCAATTGTGTAAGTGATACACTGAGCGTCCGATACAACGCGCCTTGGTCACAATGCATATCAGCTAAGCGCTTCACCTCTCGATAGATATCTTGATCTAAATTCGTCCCAGTGTGTAACGTATACTGTTTCGACACACGACCACCTTCTTTATAACCCATAGAAAAATGAATCGTCCGTGCAATTTGCTGACGCGCTCTCAAACGTTGCGCCACGTCTTCAATCAACTCTTGCATGACCACATGTGCTTCACGGTACGTATAATCACGCAATAAAATTTGACTTTTACATATCGACGGATTAATGATTTGATACGCCTCATTCATACGACTTTGATCTATCCCGTGCGCATGCAGGTGCCAATCCACACCTAAAATTCCGAAATCCCGCTTCAAATATTCATATGGATATTGTGCCAACTGTCCAATTTTAAATATCCCTCGCTGATTTAATTTCTTCTCTGTCTTTTTAGCAATACCCCAAAATGAACTCAGCGGTGTAATTTCCCATACTTTGTCAGGCACATCTTGATAACGCCATTCCGCAATATAATCTGTTCGCTTTTTCGCCTCATGATCGAGCGCTAACTTACTGAGCAACATATTCGAGCCAATTCCTATCGCACAATGCACTTTCGTCTCATCATAGATTTCTTTAATCAAACGTTCACAAAATGTCTGTAGCGTCGTATTGAAGCGATAGTAACTCTTCGTGACATCCATAAAAAACTCATCAATACTGTACTGATGTAAATCTTCAGGCGGCACATAGCGAAGTGCAATTTCAGAAATTTTAAGTGACACCTCTAAATAACGTCGCATACTCGGATTAATAATATAAATGTCATTATGATGTGGAATTTCAAACAAACGTGAACCTGTCTGAATTCCCATCGCTTTTAGAGGAGGTGTCGCCGCCAACACGACAGAACCTTGCCTTTTTGTATCTGCAACGACTGCAAGCTTGGTAGTCAGCGGATCGAGCCCTTTCTCAATACAAGACACACTCGCAAAAAAACTTTTTTGATCAACACATAAAATGTCCCTATCTTCTAATAAATGATAATCATACATCACATCTCACCCTTACTTATCAACCTGATATTCTCATTATACACGAACACTTGTTCTATAATCAAGACAAAAAGAATGTATGTTCTGTTTTTAAACAACACGCTACAATGGTACATCGCGCACTAAAAAAGGTAGATACGCCAATATATGACCGTACCTACCATAAATTCATTTCATTAACGACGATATGGAATCACCGCTTCAGTTTCCTCATCAACACCATAATCAATATAGACATGTGTATTGAGATAAACGTGACTTTTATTTGATTTGAAGTTCAATGTATCTGGATGAAAATGAAACGGAATTTCTTTTTCTTCACCGACATCAATTGTAAAAGCTTCGTCTATCTCAAAACGATTCAATTCATGTGAAATCAATGAAAAATCACTTGTTTCATCATCATTTTCATATTTTTCTATCATTGTTAACACAATATGATTCACTTTTTGATCACTTTGACCTGCTTTTAAATGGATTGTTCCGGCAATCGCATCAGAAACATCAAACGCTTGCTGTTCTAATCGAATAAAGACTTTCATACCATTGATGCCTAGAGATGTTAATACGTTGTCAAAACCCATAAAATCCCTCCATATTTCATTTCTTTACTCTTATGATACCGGCTAACGATTCTATCGCGCAACTCTGAACAAAAATGGTATAATGAAGACAAAGTATGAGGAGGTTAGAACGATGCCAATAGTAACAGTTCAATTATTAGAGGGGCGCAGTGACGAACAATTAAGAAACTTGGTTAAAGAAGTGACAGATGCCGTGGAAAGTACAACTAACGCTGATCGCAATGCCATTTCTGTAGTCATTCAAGAAATGAAAAAAGAACATTACGGTGTCGCTGGCGTACGTAAATCAGATCAATAAAATAAAAGTAAGTATAAAACGAGCCTGAGCTAAACACTCAGACTCGTTTTTTATGTTTTAATCTTCCAAAAATGCTTTAATTCTCTTTTTATTTTCAGCTTTATCAATACCTAAAGCTGATCCCCCATCATTCGTCGTAATATTTTCATAGCTGCCTTTTACGGGTACACTGAGCGTTTTAATGTCTTTGTCTCCTCGCACGATAAAGCTGAATCCCGTTTGATAAATTGCTGAATCCGGCATATCGGTACTCACATAACCACGCATAATCCCTGCAAGCTTCGGTGCTTTGAAAATAGATGAAGGTTGAACCAATTGTTGCTTTAATGCCGCCATAACTTGTTGCTGTCTTCTTACTCGCCCAAAATCTCCTTCTGGGTCATTACGGAAACGTGCATAACCAAGTAACTCTTTACCATTTAAACGATGATTCCCTTTTTTTAAAGATACACCAATTTTTTCAGACATATCTTTTTCCACATTAATTGGCACACCTTTTGGGGCAAGTTCATCAATCATAGCTTCAAAGCCTTTAAAATCTAGAGTGGCGTAATATTCTGGATCAATGCCTAAATTCGACTTTAACGTTTGGCGCAATAGCTCAGGGCCACCTAATGAGTATGCCGCATTAATTTTATAACTATTGTATCCAGGAATATCAGCATAAATATCACGCATGACAGAAATGATCTTCATATCTTTCTTAATATAGTCGTATTGTGCGACCATAATAGAGTCTGTACGTGATACACCACCATCTTCACGGTCAGCACCTAAGATGAGTACAGTTGCTTTACCATCATTTTTAGATACGCCATTAAATTTGTGGATCTTTGAAGCTTGATGCTTGTCCTTAGCCACTTCAAGTCCATTTTTGTAACTTGAAAAAGCGTACACGACAAAAATAAGAATAATAAGAATAATAAGAATCAACGCCAATATAACAAATGGCAATTTTCGTATCTTTCTCTTTTTTCGACGTTTCAATGTTTTCTCAGAAGAGTTTGAGCTGCTACGATTCAAATTGTTTTCTTTCATCTTATCAACCTTATATCTTCAAAATTGTGTAATTATGTATTATAATTAATACACACTAACGTTATATAAATTTATTTTAAAAATCAAGTAAAAACATTAAAAATGGTACCAAGGTCTCACAAAGGGAAGGATGTTTAGATGAATATCAACACAGCATATTTCGCAGGCGGTTGTTTTTGGTGTATGACACAACCCTTCGATCAAAATGAAGGGATTGAAAAGGTGAAGTCCGGTTATATGGGCGGACACGTCGATCACCCCACATATGAACAAGTGAAATCAGGCGATACAGGACACTATGAAACTGTAAAAATTGAATATGACGTCGCACTTTTTTCTTACCAAAAACTGTTAGAAATTTTCTTCTCAGTCATTGACCCGACAGATGACGGTGGACAATTCCAAGACCGAGGTTCACAATACCGTACTGCAATTTTTTATACTAATGATGATCAACGTCAAGTGGCTGAATCTTATATTGCTTCATTAGAAGGCACGTTAAATCACGACAAAGCGATTGCAACAAAAGTGTTACCCGCTTCAGCATTTTATGAAGCAGAAGCATACCACCAAGACTTTTATAAAAAACAACCTGAACGTTTTGCACAAGAAAAAGCAGAACGTGAAGCATACGCTAAAGAACACGGCATTCAATAGAATTATCACAAACTGACTGGAAGCTTATCAAAGTTTCCAGTCTTTTTATCAACTTTGATACATCCTATTAAAGCATATCTTGACCTTCAATTTAAGAAGCGGAAAAGATGCCTTTCATGTTATCCACTTTCACTTCCTCTGCGTTACCATTCCCTGCTAAAGTCCAACGAAGGTGACATCCAATATTGTTAAATATGCCTTTCCCCCGTGATGCTTTTACTTATTTTAATCAATTCATTTTTATCATATAACTTTATACGCTCACTTTCAATATCACGCGCATCATGCTTAAAAAGATTTTCATCCAATCAAACGACCCGATCATTGCTATCCCTAAACCCCTGGCTTATGAGAAAAGGGACCCGAACACTTAATGTCCAAGCCCCTCAATGAAATCTATTTATATTTTTTTCGAATGACACGTGTCACTTTCAGCAAGCTTTCCCATGCACTTTGTCCTCGATGATAAATGAGAAAACGTGATTCCCATTCCGGATTGAATTTACTTTTATATTGACGTAAGCCTTGGAAGCTATACAAACCATTAAAATGTTCATAAAAACGACCCGCAAATTTTTCTCTTAAATGGCCATATGGCACTTGACCGACATTCGACAAGGTTGCCATTCCCATATTAAAATGTTCATACCCTTCTGCTTGTGCCCACAAAATCATATGCAAATATAAGGCATCCATAAACGGTAATCCTAAAGACTTATCCCAACGAATTAAGTCAACAGAAATCGTTGTCGAACCTTCAACCGGCATCAATGTACAAAACGCATCGATATGACCATCTTCATTTCTTAACACAGCGACTGGTGCCGCATTGACATAAGACGGCGTAAAACGACCCACAGAGAAATAAAATTCTTGCTGCTTCCCTAACCACTCACGGCTAATCTCATGCAAGCGTTCGTATGTCGCTTCATCTAATGGGGTGTCGAGAATTTCAAATTGATAACCTAACGACTCCAATTTATTCAATGTCGCACGGAAACCACGACGTTTCTTTCCTGCAACAGTAAAGTCAGCCACTGGAATGAGCGCTTCTTCTCCCAATTTAAAGAACTGATTACCAAAGTCATGATATAACGTCAAATAATCTTTCGAAACTTGATAAAATATGACGTCGCCACCTAAATACGTTGCATATTCATAAAACTCGGTCAACAATGAATAAAAATCTGACTTTTCGCCGACTGGATCACCAAGCACAATAAATGAACTACGATCGTGACGATACATGATAAATGCCGTTTTTTGTTCGTTCACAAACACAAGCTTGTCATCACTATATAGCAAATGACTGAGGAGATGTCCGCCATGTTGTTTTAAAATAGCACTTGCGATTTCTCGATCATGTAACTCTCTAGGACGACGATAATTCCATTCAAAGATATAGATAAGTACAACAACTAGAATCGTCATACCGATAATAGATAACCAAAATGTCGAACGTAACAAGAAGAAGTCCACTTTAGGCGGTAAAACATCGAGCGCCAATAAAAATTCACGAACGAGCATTTGGTTGAAGTACAGTAAAATGACACTAATAACGACCATGGCCAACATACTTTTCATTCGTACAGGTCGTTTCAATACGCGTGACTTGCGGTAAGCAAAAATCAATGCGGCTAATATGAGCACGATGATCACCACTAACAATGACAAACCGTAAACGTAGAAGTTAGACAGCAACAAAATCACCATAGCAACAATCGCAAATAAAATCGCGCGTTTACTTCGTGCCACAATACCACGTAAATTCAGTAATAAAATCAAGCTCGCACTGACGTTAAAGATGTACAACAACGTAAACAATAAATGATGTTTCTTGTTGGCTGCATCAAATATAATTGAAAAATTGTTGAGCAGTAAAATCAAGCTCATCATAAAGACTAATATACTTAAAGCAATAGATGGCACTAATCCGACTAAATCTTTTTGGAAGGACTTTAAGAAGCCAGATAATTCTTTAGCAGGCAAAAAGTATTTCGATTCAAGTACATATTTACGTGCTACTGTTCCAAATTCGAATACCGTTAACACGAGTGCGATGAGTAGCGGGAAGAAATAATAAGCAAAACGATAAAGTAATAACCCTAAAACGACTTTTTCTTCTGCTACACCGAGTTGTTGTAACCCGAGTAAGACGATGAGGTCAAACGCCCCGAAGCCCCCAGGAATAAACGATAACAGCCCTGAAATCGCTGCAACGATGAAGATGCTTAACACAATTGGAAAAGACACATTCACCCCTACAAGCGTAAAAGCACAGTACAGTACGATACTCGCAAGCAACCATTCCATACTCGATATAATCGTAAATACAGAACCTAACCAACGTGCTGAACGATCAACCGGTGATACCCATGAAACAATAATAAAAACAGGTAATAAAAATGCAACAATATAAAGAAAAACAGTAAACCATACTGATGTGCGATTTAAAAAGCTAACATCTAGCACGTGCGTCACAATCAGTAACGATAAAAAGCTCAGACCTGTTAACATCGAAGTCAACATGTACGAAATAAATTTCACGAGTTTTTTACGTTCAGTCGTAAAACTCCCGTAAAACCACATTCTGACGCTCGCTCCAATAAAACCGCCAAAACCGATAATATTGTTAAATGAATTAATAATATAACCGACACGTAATGCTTTAAACTTTGATAAGGATAACTTGAAGCGTGCCGTTAAAATGACATCATAGAGTGATAATAAAATCACAGAACTGCCCCCAAGTAAAAAGAGGCTAAACGTTTCCATTCGACTAATTTGATTAAATAAAAGGAAAACACGTTTAAAATCAATATGCGCTAATTCACGTCCTAATACGATAGAAATCGTTACAATCAAAAATAGAATAAACGCGACTTTAAAGTATTTTAATAAATGCTGTTTTGTCATGATTAGGGGTCCTTTCTGTAGTGTAATAACTGTGCATACCAATAAAAAGAGATTGAGCTTCACAAAACCGCCCAATCTCGTTATGCTACACTCATTTAATCGTTACGACTATATTCTTCTTTAGGCATCTCATAAGGACCTGCATCATCCGCATAATATTTATTATAACGACGCTTGAATAGAAGGAAGATATGCGAAACGAGTACTTTTAAAATCGCATAGCTCGGAATTCCCAAAATCACACCGACAATGCCCAGTAAATTTCCGGCACATAAAAGGACAAAGATAATCGTTAAAGGATGAATTTTAAGTGTTTTACCCATAATATTAGGTGAAATAAAATGCCCTTCAATAAACTGCACTGCTGTCCATACAATAATGAGTTTAATCAACATAAACGGTGATGTAATAATCGAAATAATAATTGCTGGGGAAATCGCAATCGTAGGTCCTAAATACGGCACCACACTCGTTACTGCTGCGATACTTGCTAAAATTAAAGCATAGTCTAAACCGATAATTGAATAACCGATAAAGAGTAAAATACCGATACAAAATGAGACAATGATTTGACCTTGAATGTATGAGCCCACTTGTTCACTCATTTTATCTAACAAATCATGCACATCTTTACGGAATTTTGGCGGTACAATTTTATTTGAAAACTCTTTAAAACGGTGGCCATCTTTTAACATGAAGAATAACACGAACGGCACCGTAATAATAACGACTGTAATATTCACAACTGCTTCAGCGAAAACACGAATTTTAGAACTCAAGCCATCTGCAAAAGTCGGAATCTTCTCCTGCAAGCCTGTCACAGCCTTCTCAATTTGTGAATAGTAATCCGATAAAAATGGGATATGCATCATGTTATTGGCAAATGATGTCACTTTGTTTAAATAATTCGGGAAGTTATCCATCAAGCGCTCAAATTGAAATGATACAATCGGAATCAGCAAATTCACTGCAATCGTAATGATACCAATGATTCCTAAAAATAAAATCGTAATGCCCCAAATACGGTTAATATTATACCGTTCCATCAAATTGATTACAGGATTGAATAAGTAATACAGGATGAGCGCAATGATAATAGGCGCTGCAATCGTATTAAAAATGATGATAAACGGCTGGAAAATATATGAAACGCGATCAAAAATAAAGATCACAATTCCAAATAAAATAAAAACGAGTAACGCAAAAATGAGATCTTTGCCTCCGAAAAATTTCATGAAGCGGCTTTCTCGGATATCAATGTTTTTGGAAAGTCCATTTTCCTTATGTTGCTTTTCAGACATATCATTCACCAAGCCTTTTAGAAATTACTTATAGTTTATCGTTTTTTACATAAGATTGAAACTTAAAACCTATTATACCAAAGTATTTTTATAGATGAGCATTTTAATAACATTTCCTATTCATTTCAGTCGGTTCACCGTTCAAAACATCGGACTTTTTTCGAATTTTCATCATCTAGACCCCCAATAGAAGATGCGGTAAATTCGAAATGATACGCATAAAGAAGAAAAAGACTAGGATCATATCGTCCTAGTCTTTCTTGTAGTTTACAATTAAACTTCAAATAATTTTTCACCGTGTTTGACTTCAGTAGCCTCTGTATATTTCAACGCTGTCACATCTGATTGCGTCACAATGATTGGCGTAATATCACTTTTCGCTGATGCACGAATGATGTCTAAATCTACAGTCATTAAATGGTCGCCTGCTTTAACTGTTTGACCTTCTTCAACGTGCACCGTAAAACCTTCACCGTTTAATTTCACAGTATCCAAGCCGACATGGATCAATAATTCTAAACCATTGTCAGACACTAATCCAAATGCGTGTTTCGTTGGGAAAATCAATTGAATTTTACCGTCAAATGGTGCGTAAACTTCGCCGCTTGTTGGACGAATAGCAATCCCTTCACCCATCATTTTTTCGCTAAATACTTGGTCAGGTACTTCAGATAATGGCACGACTTCACCGTCCATAGGTGCAACAACTTGTCCTGTTTTCGTAACAGAAGTTGTGTCGGCAGCCTCATCGACCACGACTGCTTCATCCTTATCACTATCTAAATCTACAGGATGTTGTACAGCTTGACCTGACATAATTTGTTGCATTTCGTGTTTGATTTGGTCTGATTTCGGTCCAAAAATTGCTTGCATGTTGTTGCCGACTTCTAACACACCCGAAGCCCCTAAATCTTTCAAACGTGCGACATCGACTTTGGATTTATCATTCACTTCTACACGTAATCTTGTAATACATGCATCTAAATGTTTAATGTTGTCTTTGTCACCCATCGCTTGTAATACGGCATAAGGCAACTCACTCGCAGATGTCTTAGGCGCTTCTGTCTGTTTATCTTCACGACCTGGCGTTTTGTAATTCATTTTCGTAATTAAGAAACGGAAGATCGTGTAGTAAATGACTGCGTACACAAGGCCGACTGGGATAACGAGCCACCATTGTGTTTTGTTTGGTAAGATACCGAGTAATAAAAAGTCGATAAATCCACCAGAGAATGTATAACCTAAGTGTAAATCAAGTAAGTATAAAATTAAGAAACTTAAACCGTCTAATACAGCATGAATAAAGAATAATAATGGTGCTACAAATAAAAATGAAAATTCTAATGGTTCTGTAATACCTGTTAAGAATGATGTTAATGCTGCTGAACCCATCAAACCTGCAACCACTTTTTTATGTTCAGGTTTTGCAGTGTGATAAATTGCTAATGCTGCAGCTGGTAAACCGAACATCATGACTGGGAATTCACCTTGCATGAATTTACCCGCTGTTAAATTTGTACCTTCACGAATTTGTTCGATAAAGATACGTTGGTCACCACGGATAATTTCACCCGCCATATTTGTATATGAACCGAATTCAAACCAGAATGGCGCATGGAAAATATGGTGTAAACCGAATGGAATTAATAAACGCTTAATAAAACCAAATAAAAAGACTGCTAAACCTGTGTTGGAATCTAATAATCCTTCACTGAATGCGTTTAAACCATTTTGAATGAATGGCCAAATGAGCGCCATTGGGAATGCAAGTAAAAATGACGTCGTCGCCATCACAATCGGTACGAAACGTTTCCCTGCAAAGAAGCCAAGGTATGATGGTAAAGAAATGTTATAAAACTTGTTATAACACCATGCCGCTAATGCACCAATAATAATACCGCCGAACACCCCTGTTTGTAGTGTCGGGATACCTAAGACACTCGCATAACCTTTTGCTGCATCACTGACATTTTCAGGTGTCACACCTAAAAACTGCCCCATTGTTTTGTTCATAATAATAAAACCAACGAAAGCCGCAATTGCCGCAACCCCGTCACCGCCAGCTAAACCGATTGCAACACCCATTGCAAAAATAATCGGTAAGTTTTCAAATATGATACTGCCGGCTGCTGCCATCATATCTGCGACGTTTTGTACCCCATCCGCTTGAATGAATGGTAAGTACGATTGCAATTGTTCCCCTTGTAATGCTGCACCAAATGCAAGTAACAAACCGGCAGCAGGTAAAATCGCAACAGGTAACATTAATGCCTTACCGATACGTTGCAATTGTCCAAATAGTTTTTTCCTCACTGTAAGCCCTCCTATTTTGTTGATACAACACAAAAAGGCATGAGTAAAAAGCTGTGAACGTTTGGTCCACAAATTTAAACTCATGCCTAATCTCACTTAGTAACACGTTCTATGATTGATTTTGAGATGCGAGTGAGAGTTGCTGGATGTGCATCGTTAAATATGCAACTTCAGCTTCATCCACACTGACATCGATTTGTAATTGTATCATTTTAACTATTTTAACAGCTACATTATAGCACAACGGATATTGCGTCTTCAATAGGTTTTCAAAACTCAATTCAATTGTCGCACGCTCGCCCTTTTTTAAACGTTGTAACAGAAAATGAATATGTCTCACAAAACGTTGATACTGAATGGATGCGACTGGGATTTGAATCTCCATATCATGTTCAATCATTCGAATTGCATTGTTAATCAACTTTGGTACATTTTGCATTTCACTCAAATCGATATCATCTGTTTGAGACGCAATATGCAAAGCAATAAAACCGACTTCATCTTCTGGAAAATCTGTATTCAATTGTAAATTAATACGCGCGACGACTTTTTTAGCAATTTTATATGCTTCTGGATAACTGTATTTTGTTTCACTTAAAAACGGATTTTTAATTAATTGGCCCTTTTCCAAGCGTTTCAATGCAAAAATTAAGTGATCGGTTAAAGAGACGATAAACGATTCTTCATGATGCAATTCAAAATGCGTCATAATCATCTGTACAGAATCAATGACGGCACGCAAAACACGTTCATCGGTATGCTCGACTAACATTTTATAATGATCTTGTTCATTTTTATTTTCCAACTTAAACACTTTTTCAATCGTATCAGCATCATTGATTTTCATCTTCGGCTTTTTGTTAAATCCAAGACCTTTACCAATGATAACGACTTCTGATTGTTGGTATTCGCATATGAGCACGTTGTTGTTGAGGACTTTTTTTATCGTATATTGATTCACTTTTGTCACCTCTTCAAAGTACAAATCAAATCATATAACGAAACGACAAGAATTGAAAGGACTAATTTTCAAAATTGAGATTTGTACGACACTTTTTATTAATAAATATCAATGATGCTTCACCCCATCATCATAGTGGAAAATACCAAAAAAATAAAGGGCCGAAGACATTGCTGCCTCAGCCCTTTCAAATTAATCTTCTTTTTTAGTTTTATGAATGGCGTTACCCCAAGATTCAATACCAAATAAATTAATTTCTAATTCTTCTGGTTTGAATATTGGACGTTTGCCTGCTTTACGTTGGCGTTGATAATCTCGCATCACCGCTAGAGCAATATTGGACAAGCCGATAATCGCGATAATGTTAACGATAGCCATTAATCCCATGAATACGTCGGCAGTACTCCAAACAGTTTCTGTTTTTACAACTGCACCAACAAACACAAGGATCACAACGAGACAACGGAAAATAAATAATACGATTTTATTTGTAGACAAAAATTCAATGTTAGATTGTCCATAGTAATAGTTACCTACTACAGATGAAAACGCGAATAATGCAACCGCAATCGTCAAGAAGATACCGCCTGCACTACCTAAATGTTCATTCAACGCAGATTGTGTAACAGCAACACCTTGCGATTCACCTTCACCAAATTTCAAACCTGAATATAATAAAATCATAATCGCTGTCGCAGTACAAACTAAGATCGTATCAAAGAATACACCTAATGATTGAATTAAACCTTGCTTAACTGGGTGGGATACTGCGGCAGTTGCAGCTGCGTTCGGTGCAGAACCCATCCCTGCTTCGTTTGAGAAAAGACCACGCTTCACACCTTGTAACACAGCAAAACCAACTGCGCCACCTGTTGCTTGATCAAGACCAAAAGCACTTTTAATGATTGTAGAAATCATAGGGATAATTTGGTCGATATGCATCAGCAAAATCACTAATACCATTAAAATATAAATGATTGCCATCACAGGAACGATAACAGATGATAATGTTGCAATACTGCGCACACCACCAAAAATAACGACCGCTGTAATCACTGCTAAAATGATACCAGTTACAACTGGACTTACGTTATATTGTGTATTTAATGACTCAGCAATTGTGTTAGATTGTACTGTGTTAAAGACAAATGCGAATGTCACAGTAATCAATATTGCAAATAACACACCTAACCAACGTTGATTCAATCCTTTAGTAATATAATATGCTGGACCCCCACGGAATCCACCTTCCTCGTCAGGCACTTTATATACTTGTGCAAGTGTTGCTTCGATAAATGCACTCGCAGCACCAATAATGGCAATGATCCACATCCAAAAAACAGCACCTGGGCCACCAAGCACAATTGCAGTCGCAACACCCGCAATGTTTCCTGTCCCTACACGTGAACCTGCACTAATCGCAAAAGCTTGGAAAGATGAAATCCCCTTCTTACCACTTTCTAAGGTTTCCGATTTGTCGGTTAATGCACGAAACATCTCAGGAAGCCATCTAATTTGGACAAACTTTGAACTAATCGAGAAAAACAAACCAGCAGTCAGTAACAACCCGATTAAGTATTGTGACCAAATCAAATCGTTTCCTACTTGAATAAATGTTTTAAACCAATCCGGAATTAAACTATCAAAATCTCTCACTCGAACCCCTCTTTACTCTTCAGTTTAAATGTCAGTGTCATTTTAAAATAACTAGTCTCATTTTATCATCATTGTGCAAAAGTGACTATCTCTTTTTTGTACTAGTCCACAAATAAGTCTTCAATTTCACCAAATGTATTGGTATCTACGACAAAACTTCCATTTGTGTACTGTTCTGACAAGTGAATGTCTTTAATCAATCCTGTTACCTCATCTTGTTGAGATACAAGTCGATATTGTGACTGCTCAGGGTGACAAACACGTGCTGCAACGACACGATGGGGTTGTTTTTTCAATTCTTTTAACAACGTAATTCCTCGTTGTGCACGTTTCGCTTGTTGTAACACTTTGAAGCCAATTCGTTTTAATGCACCGCGTTGTGTCGCAATTAAAATCGTATCTTGGGGTTGAATGTGATCCGCCAAAACGACATGGTCTTCATCTTTCAAGTTAATCGCTTTTATTCCTGCCGCACGCAATCCAGTATCTGGTAGTTCTGACATCGGATAAGTCAGCGACATGCCTCGGTGTGTTAATAATGTGATGCATTGTGATGCCGCATTAGCAGGCACATACATCACTGAGATGAGTGCATCGCCTTCTTTCACTTTCATCGCGACAAGTGGCTTCGATGTTCTCGTTGATTTAAAGCCAGACAATAAACTTTTCTTAATCATCCCTTGTCGTGTTGCTGTAATTATCGCATGCTCATCATTAAAATCAGACACTGTGTAACAATTTACCACACGTTCATCTTCTTCAATTGGCACGATTTGAGATACATGTTGGCCTAAATCTTTCCATTTCACATCAGGCAATTTATGCACAGGAATGAGAAGGTATCGACCTTTGTTGGTAAAGACCATCACGTAATCTTGCGTATTCGTTTCAATGATTTTCAATACACCGTCACGTTCTTTTAAGCCGATTTCTTCTTTACCGCTAGCATTGAAACTTCTGAGCGATGTGCGTTTAATATACCCTGCTTGTGTCAAACTTAACATGACTGTTTCACTCGGTACAATCACTTCTTTATCGATCTTAATTTCAGAAATTTTCTCCTCAATGACCGACAGACGTGGTTGCTTAAACTGCTTTTTAATTTCTGATAGTTCATCTTTGATCACATTGAGTAAAGCGTCGTGATTTTCTAAAATATGTTTGAGTGCCGCAATTTTTTGTTTTAATTCATCATATTCTTCTTGTAACGCTACAATGTCAGTGTTCGTTAAACGATATAACTGCAACATAACGATTGCTTCAGCTTGTGTTTCTGTAAAGTCATAAGTTGCTACTAAATTATTTTTCGCATCTCGTTTATTTTTTGAATTTCTGATTAATACAATGACTTCATCCAAAATAGAAAGTGCTTTCATCAATCCTTCTACGATGTGCATTCGCTCTTCTGTATGTTTCAAATCAAAACTTGTACGACGTGTGACCACTTCAATTTGATGGTTCAAATAACTGCTAATAATCGGTTTAATGCCCATCAATTTCGGGCGACCTTCCGTAATCGCAACCATGTTAAAGTTGTACGCCACTTGCAAATCTGTATTTTTGTATAAGAAGTTTAAAATCGATGTCGCATTTACATCTTTTTTCAATTCAACAGCGACACGTAAACCACTACGATCCGTTTCATCACGGACCTCTACAATACCTTCTACTTTTTTATCGGCACGTAATTCATCAATCTTTTTCACAAGACTGCTTTTATTCACTTCGTATGGGATTTCTGTCACGATAATTTGACTACGTCCATTACGCAACGTTTCGATGTCAGCTTTTGCACGTACAATGACTTTCCCTTTACCTGTTTCATAAGCCTTTCTAATACCATCAATACCTTGTACAATACCACCTGTCGGAAAATCAGGCCCTTTAATGTATTGCATGAGCTGTTTTACTGTCAAATCAGGATTGTCGATATATTTCAATGTCGCCGTAATCACTTCAGCTAAGTTGTGTGGTGGAATATCAGTTGCATAACCCGCTGAAATCCCTGTTGAACCGTTCACCAATAAATTCGGAAAACGTGCCGGCAATACCATAGGCTCCATTTCAGTATCGTCATAGTTCGGTACAAAATCGACAGTATCTTTATGAATATCACGTAAAAGCTGTTCAGATAACTGACTTAATTTCGCTTCAGTGTAACGCATCGCAGCAGGAGGATCATTATCGATACTCCCGTTATTCCCATGCATTTCAACGAGCACATGACGCAATTTCCAGTCTTGACTCAAACGGACCATCGCATCATACACCGAACTATCGCCATGTGGATGGAGCTGCCCAATAACGTCCCCTACTGTTTTGGCACTTTTACGAAAATGTTTATCGTACGTATTACCATTCGAATACATAGAATAAAGAATCCGACGCTGTACGGGTTTCAATCCATCGCGTACATCCGGCAAAGCACGCTCTTGAATGATGTATTTACTGTAGCGACCAAAACGATCACCAATCACGTCAACTA
The DNA here is from genome assembly GCF_002902385.1 of Staphylococcus intermedius NCTC 11048. Lineage (GTDB taxonomy): Bacteria > Bacillota > Bacilli > Staphylococcales > Staphylococcaceae > Staphylococcus > Staphylococcus intermedius. The sequence goes on from NZ_PPQH01000007.1 coordinate 20,835, forward strand.
AAGGTAAATTTTGGATGATTTCAGCCATTATGCGTCCTCCTCTACGATATCCTCATCTGATAAAATTTGGATTTCGTCATTTTCTAAAATACTTAAATCTTCTTGCATACCAAATTGAACATGGCGCTCAATCCACTCTCGTCTCGGTGCAACTTTGTCACCCATCAATGTTGAAACACGTTGAGATGAGCGAACTTCATCATCGATTTGGACACGAATCAATGTACGCGTTTCAGGATTCATCGTTGTTTCCCACAATTGGTCAGGGTTCATTTCACCTAAACCTTTATAACGTTGAAGAACGAAACCTTTGCCCATCTCACGTTGTAACTTTTCTAATTCTTCATCTGTCCAAGCGTATGCAATCTTTTTATTTTTACCTTTCCCTTTTTCTAACTTATAAAGTGGTGGTAAGGCAATGTAGACGCGTCCTGCCATTACAAGCGGTCTCATATATTTGAAGAAGAATGTCAGTAGCAACACTTGAATGTGGGCACCGTCTGTATCCGCATCGGTCATAATAATAATACGGTTGTAATTGCTGTCTTCTAAATTAAAATCATTACCCACGCCTGCACCAATCGTATGAATAATGGTATTAATCTCTTCATTTTTAAAGATGTCTTCTAAACGGGCTTTTTCAGTATTAATCACTTTACCGCGCAATGGTAAAATCGCCTGAAACTTGCGATCACGACCTAATTTAGCAGAACCACCTGCAGAGTCCCCTTCGACTAAGTAAAGTTCATTTTTTTCAGTATTTTTACTTTGTGCCGGTGTTAATTTACCTGACAATAATGTATCTTTACGCTTATTCTTTTTACCTGAACGCGCATCTTCTCTCGCTTTTCGTGCAGCTTCACGCGCTTGTTGGGCTTTGATTGCCTTTTTAACGAGCGACTTAGACAGTTGACCCTTTTCTTCTAGATAAAATGGTAACTTTTCAGCGACAATCGCATCTACAGCACTTCTCGCTTCTGGTGTACCGAGTTTAGACTTCGTTTGACCTTCGAATTGTAATAAATGTTCTGGAATACGCACCGAAATAATGGCTGTTAATCCTTCTCGAATATCATTACCTTCTAGATTTTTATCTTTTGCTTTTAAATCACCAATCCGACGTGCATATTCATTGAACACACGTGTCATTGCAGTTTTAAAGCCGACTTCATGCGTACCACCATCTTTCGTACGCACATTATTGACAAAGCTCATAATACTTTCAGAATATTGATCATTATATTGGAAAGACACGTCGACTTCGATTTCATTCGATGTCCCTTGGAAAAGCGCGACATCATGAAGGACTTCTTTTCCTTCATTGACATAACTTACAAACGCTTTAATCCCTTCTTCGTAATGATACACTTCGCTACGTTCTTTCCCTGCACGACGATCTTCTAATGTGATTTTCAAATTTTGTAATAAAAATGCAGACTCTTGAAGACGCTCGCTTAAAGTTTCAAAATTAAAACTCGTGGCTGCCTTGAAAATTTCAGGATCTGGCTTAAATGTCACGGTTGTACCTGTTCGTTTTGTTTTACCTTTTTTGATGAGTTTCGTCTGAGGCACACCCCCATGAGCGAACTGTTGTTCAAAAATTTCACCATCACGATGAATTTCTACTGTTAAGGATTCACTTAAAGCATTCACTACTGAAGCCCCTACACCGTGCAGACCACCTGATGTTTTATAACCGCCTTGACCAAACTTCCCACCAGCGTGTAATACCGTAAATATAACTTCGACTGTCGGCTTGCCCGAACGGTGCGTCCCTGTTGGCATACCACGACCATTATCCGCAACAGTAATGCTTTCATCTTCATTAATAGTTACGTTAATTTCGTTACCGTAACCATTTAAAATTTCATCTACAGAGTTATCCACGACTTCATATACTAAATGGTGCAAACCGCGTTTATCTGTAGAACCTATGTACATGCCTGGTCTTTTACGTACGGCTTCAAGTCCTTCTAAAACTTGAATCGCATCATCAGAGTAATTATTAACCTTTTTTGCAGACACTCAATTCCCCTCCTACAAACATACGTTCGTTTATCAAACTATACAATAGCTATTCTTATATAAATCTAGGTAAAATGCAAGCCTAATCTAGATAGCAGGAAAAAATAATATTATTTTTATGTACGTTTATTATTGATTAGATACTGCAATTCAAGTCAAATCATCATGCATTAATGATACATTTTTAAATTCGTTCGTCACATCAATCAATTCAACAAATTATAAAAATAACTCATTTTCTCTAAAATTATGTTAAAATAGGAGTAGGTACTAAAAGGATGTGAAGAATCATGGTGTTAATCCTACTATTCATCGTTAGCTATTTAATTGGTTCCATACCAAGTGGCTATTTAATTGGTAAGATTTTCTTCAAAAAAGATATTAGAGAATATGGAAGTGGTAATACAGGAGCCACAAATAGTTTTCGTGTACTTGGGAAGCCAGCTGGTTTTGCAGTCACATTTTTCGATATATTCAAAGGCTTTATCGTTGTATTTTTACCGGTACTCTTTAATGTAGAAATACACGGCTTACTTGTAGGGATTTTTGCAATTCTAGGGCATGTTTACCCAATTTACTTAAAATTCCGTGGTGGAAAAGCGGTTGCGACGAGTGCAGGCGTGTTGCTTGCGGTTAATCCAATTTTGTTACTCATTCTTGCCGCTATCTTTTTCATCATTTTGAAATTAACAAAATACGTTTCTTTATCAAGTATTATTGCAGCCATTTGTTGTGTCATTGGTTCATTCTTCGTGAGTGACTACATTATGCTCTTCACAAGTTTTGTTGTGGCGATATTGTTGATTTATCGACATATGAGCAATATTAAACGAATTATCAAAGGAACAGAACCGAAAATTAAATGGATGTAATCATAACGTTTTAAATTTCTGTGAAAACCCCTTACAATAAGGTTAAATTATTTTAACCTGAATATTGAAAGGGGTTTTTTACGTGAGCATTGAACTTACAGATAACGCTGTCCAATGGTTCAAAGACGAACTAGAGTTACCTGAAGCAGGAAAGGTATTACAGTTTTATGTGCGATATGGTGGCGAATTCCAACTTAAACAAGGTTTTAGCCCCGCTTTTAATGTAGAATTTGAAAGTGATATTGACGAAATTGGTTTTGAAGAAACTTTTGATGAAATTCGTATCGTAATTGCCGAAAAAGATGTTTGGTACTTTGAAGATCACAAACTGCACATTGACATTAATGATGATGAAGTGATATATCAAGCTGAAACGATCGAAGCGTAAATATGGATCCACCACTTATAAAAGGTGTCGAACAAGAAATCTAATTCTAATTGCAAGATTTCTAGTTGACACCTTTTTATATTTCAATATCTTTATGAAACAAGCTTTATCATCGCGCTGAATCAAACTGCTTTCAGAACATAAAACACGATTATTTCACTTCCAAATCCTCTCCAGCTTGATTTCGTTGGTCCACATCATGATACACGTCATACCAATTAGGAAACGCTTTATCTAAACGTACAGGTCTCCCTGCATCCTTCGTAATAATGACGTTATCTGTATATCCTGTTGTAACGACTTCTCCTTTGGCATTATAGATTTCATATTGATAACGCGAACGTAAACGTGAAAATCGCGATACCCACGTTTTAATCGTCACTTTTTCAGGATATGTCACACTTTTTTTATACTGTATATTAAGTTCTGTCACTGGTGACACAATCCCTTCTTGTTCCATTTCTGCATAGTCCAAACCTAATTTACGTATGTAATCGGTACGTGCGACTTCAAACCAAGTTGCATAATTCCCGTGGTAAATCACACCCATTTGATCCGTTTCTTGATATCGTGCTTCAATCTCTGTTAATGCATAAATCATTCTTTAACCTTCTTTCTATATTAGCGAAAAATATCATATTTGTTTATATACGGCTCTTTTCAAATCAACGTTGCCTCACATATTGAAACATTTACTTTAGCTTTATCCTTCTCTTTTACATTATCGCATATTTAAGACCATTTGATACAGTGTAGACCCCTTGTCAATGAACTATAAAAGCTGACAGTCCAATTCAGGTTACCATAATATAATTATAGTCAGTTTGAATGTTTAACACGATTGTTAGAGGCTTTTGTGTCCTTCTCTTCAAGGCAAAATAAAAAGGGATAAGTGCCTACAAAGACCTTATCCCTTATGATTAAAATCTGTACGATGCAATTATTCTGAAGCTAACTTCTTACGCAATACAAGTTGTAAAATACCGCCGTGGCGATAGTAATCAATTTCAACATTTGAGTCGAAACGTGCAGTCGCGTCAAATTCAACTGTTGTACCGTCTTCTTTAGTCGCTGTGACTTTAACCGTTTGACCTGGTTGAACATTTTCATCAATATCAACAGCAATCGTTTCTTTACCGTCTAAACCTAGTGTATCTGCAGATTCGCCTTCTTTAAATTGTAAAGGCAATACACCCATCATCACTAAGTTTGAGCGGTGAATACGTTCGTAGCTTTGTGCGATAACTGTTTTAACACCTAAAAGATTTGTACCTTTAGCGGCCCAGTCACGTGAAGATCCCATACCGTAGTCGTTACCTGCGAGCACAACTAAACCAGTACCGTCTTCTTTATATTTCATTGCTGCATCGAAAATCGGCATCACTTCACCCGTTGGCCAGTAAGTAGTGAATCCACCTTCTGTACCTGGCGCAAGTTGGTTTTTAATACGGATGTTCGCAAATGTACCACGTACCATCACTTCATGGTTACCACGACGAGAACCGTAAGAGTTGAAATCACGTGGCGATACACCATTTTCTGTTAAATATTGACCTGCTGGCGTATCTTTACCGATTGCACCTGCTGGAGAAATGTGGTCCGTTGTCACTGAATCACCAAATTTACCCATTACACGTAAGTTGGATAACGGTTGGATAGCACTTGGTTCTTTTGATAAACCTTGGAAGAACGTTGGATTTTGAATGTATGTGGATTGTGGATCAAAGTCGTACAATGGTTGATCAGTTGTATCGATTTGGTTCCATAATTCATTGTTATCATACACGCTCTTATATTCTTCTTTAAATAATTCAGGTGTCACTACGCTTTCAACTGCGTCAGCCACTTCTTGAATTGAAGGCCAAATATCTTTCAAGAACACATCATTGCCTTGTTGGTCTTGACCTAATGCTTCGCTGTGAAGATCGATATCTACTGTACCTGCTAATGCATAAGCAACAATAAGTGGTGGTGAAGCTAAATAGTTCGCTTTCACTAATGGATGGATACGACCTTCGAAGTTACGGTTACCTGATAATACAGAAGTCACAAGTAAGTCTTCATCAGCAATCGCTTTTTCAATTTCTTCTAATAATGGACCTGAGTTACCGATACAAGTTGTACAACCGTAACCTACTAAGTTGAAGCCCAATTGATCTAAGTAACTTTGTAATCCTGAATCACGTAAGTAACCTGTAACAACTTTTGAACCAGGTGCTAATGACGTCTTCACATAAGATGGTACCGTTAAACCTTTTTCAACCGCTTTTTTCGCTAATAAACCTGCACCTAACATCACGTATGGGTTAGATGTGTTCGTACAAGACGTAATCGCAGCAATTGCGATATCCCCTGTCGTCATTTCAGTTGTTGAACCATCTTTAAAGTTGACTGTCGCTGTTTTGTCGAATTCCGCTTTGTCTAAACCATGACCTTGGTTACCCGCTGGTGCTGTAACAGATTTTTCGAATTCTTTTTTCATGTCGCTTAAGAAAATTAAATCTTGCGGACGTTTAGGACCAGATAAAGAAGCTTCAACTGTTGATAAATCTAAATCTACCACATCTGTATAGTTAGGTTCTTCATTAACATCGAAGAATAAGTGGTTTTGTTTTAAATATTTTTCAACTGTTTCAATATGCTCTTCTGTACGACCTGTTAAACGTAAATATTTTAAAGTTTCATCGTCAACTGGGAAGAAACCACAAGTTGCACCATATTCAGGCGCCATATTCGCAATTGTCGCACGGTCAGCAAGTGGTAATTTGTCTACACCAGGACCGAAGAACTCAACAAATTTTCCAACAACACCTTTTTTACGTAATAGTTCAGTCACACGTAAAGCTAAGTCTGTTGCATTCGCACCTTGAGGTAATTCATTTGTTAAGCGCACACCGATCACTTCTGGAATTGGGAAGTATGAAGGTTGGCCAAGCATACCCGCTTCAGCTTCAATACCACCAACACCCCAGCCAAGTACACCAAGACCGTTAATCATTGTTGTATGAGAGTCTGTACCTACTAATGTATCAGGGAATGCGACTTGTTCACCATTTTCTTCACGAACGTGTACGACATTAGCTAAATACTCTAAGTTAACTTGGTGAACGATACCTGTTGCTGGCGGTACAGCGTTATAGTTATCAAACGCTTTTGTCGCCCAGTTTAAAAATTGATAACGCTCATAGTTACGTTCAAACTCTAATTTCATATTGCGCTCTAATGCTTCAGGATTCGCATAGCTATCTACTTGTACTGAGTGGTCGATAACTAAGTCCACTGGTACTTCAGGATTGATTTTTGATAAGTCCCCACCGACATCGTCCATCGCTTTACGTAATGATGCCAAGTCTACTACTGCTGGCACACCTGTAAAGTCTTGTAAGATAACACGTGATGGCTTGAATGGCACTTCACCTTTTTCATTTTCTTTACCAAAAGTTGAAAGTGCTTTAATGTGTTCGTCAGTAATGACAAATCCATCTTCTTGACGTAATACAGATTCAAGTAATACACGAATTGAGTATGGTAATCGACTAATTTGTGTGTAACCTTGCTCTTCTAAAGTGTTTAAATCGTAATACGTTAAATTCTTACCATTTAATTGGAATGACTTTTTTGCTTGTGCTTTTAATTTTGAAGCCATTGAATATCCCCCCTGATATTTTTATATGCCGTTTATTTAATTGTATAATTAACGCTTTGTGAAAACAACTAAATGGAGCGCAAAAGTAACCATTTGGTGTTTTGACTTTCTAATCAGTTGCTATAAGTAAAAGTTATAATATTGATATAGCGTTATAAGTATATGTTATTAGTTGAGAATGATTTTCAATAACATTGGATATTACGCATGGTCATCTCAATGAGGTCTTAAAATCAATCCGTGTGACAGCATTAAAAATACGGCTGATGATATGCAATCACCAACCGTAAAAAATTCGTATTTATTTTTCTTGTTCGCGCAAGCCTTTGCGTTTTGAAATCAATTCCTCTTCATAGTCTTGCTGTGAATTTGCAACGTATTCTTTCAATCGATGCTTATTCGGCGTTAAAGTAAGACCTAGGAATTTACGCTCTTTATTGGCATCTTTATAGAAACTGATCATCATCAGTATCACGATAAAGGAGAATGGTAATGCACTAATAATCGCGGCACTTTGCAAGGCATTTAAACCTGCTTCACCATCACCACCACCTGAAAGCAATAAGACGAATGCGATTAATGATTGCGCAATCCCCCAAGTTACTTTAATGAAAGCACTTGGATTAAGCGAACCATTTGTTGTTTGCATGCCTAAAACGAATGTCGCTGAGTCTGCTGATGTAATAAAGAATGATGCAATAAGTAATAAAGCGATGATCGATAGGACGATACCGAGTGGAATCTGGTGGAACACACCGAACAGTTGTGTTTCTGCTGACATATCAAAAATTTCTTTATGTTTTTTAGCAGTTTCAATACCTAATACGCCAAAGACACTAAACCAAATGAAACTTACGATAACAGGTACAAGTAAGACCCCAGAAATAAATTCTCGAATCGAACGTCCTTTTGATACACGTGCGATGAAGACACCTACGAATGGGCTCCAACTTAACCACCAACCCCAATAGTAAAGCGTCCAGTCAGACATCCACTCACGCTTTTGTGGGTTCGTAGCTGCTGCATCAAAACTGTTAAATAAAAATGAATTTAACAAACTACCTGTTGAACTTGTAAACATATTTAAAATGAGTACTGTCGGTCCAACAATTAAAGCAGCAATTAACAATACTGTACCGAGTCCAATGTTTAAATTACTTAAATATTGAATCCCTTTACTTAAACCTGACCATGCACTCATGATAAACAAGATCGTTACAACAACAATTATGATAGATTGCGTCACAATGGTATTTGGTAATCCAAATAAGTAATGTAAACCACCTGAGATTTGTAATGCTCCCATACCAAGTGAAACTGCAACACCAATCACTGTTGCGAATACTGCCAACACGTCGATAATTGTTCCGATAATCCCATCAACATGGTCTCCCAAAATAGGGCGCAACGTTTTAGAAAGTAATCCTGGTTCTCCTTTTCTAAATTGTGCATACGCTAATGCTAACGCAACAACGCCATACACTGCCCATGCGTGAAAGCCCCAATGGAAGAAAGTTGAACGCAATGATTCCGTATATGCTTCCGTAGTTTGCGGGTCAGCATTAGGAGGTGCCGCAAAGTGAGAAATCGGTTCAGCTGCCCCGTAGAAGACTAAACCAATCCCCATACCTGCACTAAATAACATTGCAAACCATGAAATTGTATTGAATTCAGGTTTGTCGTTAGGACGGCCCAATTTTAACTTTCCGATTGGGCTAAATATTAAAAAGATACAGAAGAATACGATGATCGTAGTTAAAATGAGATAGTACCAACCCAGCTTGTCTGTAATCCAAAGTTTAATCGTATTCGTAAATTCACCAAACTGTGTTGGAATGAATACACCAATTAGTACAATTGCAAACACGATAACTGCACTAATTAAGAATACGGGTGAAAACTTCTTACCATTTGGTTCTGGAGTTGAAGAATTCATAAAATAACATACTCCCTTTCCTTATATTAAATTTTAAGTATCACACACTAATAATTAAAAAAACTCAATAATTAAATTAAAAGTGCAATCGACATATCTACCATAACAAAACATTATCATATAATCAATGTACTGAGAAATGTAAGGATTTTTATGAAAATTTTATATTGCAATAATGTTGCTTTAGTGTATAATCATTTTTGTTATTCAAAATTTTAGCTAGTAGAGGTGATTAAACATGCTACAAGAATTTAAGGACTTTGCATTGAAAGGTAACGTGCTTGACCTAGCAATCGCTGTTGTCATGGGGGCCGCTTTTAATAAAATCGTTACATCATTAGTTGAAAACATCATCATGCCATTAATCGGTTTATTATTTGGTGAAGTTGACTTCGCGCAAAACTGGTCAATGTATGGTATTAAATACGGTATCTTTATCCAATCTATCATCGACTTTATCATTATCGCATTTGCATTATTTATTTTCGTTAAAATTGCAAATACAGTTGTAAAGCCGAAAGAAGAAGAAGTTGTCGTTGAAGAAAATATCGTATTATTAACTGAAATTCGTGATTTATTACGTAAAAACAATCAATAATACACGTTGCGATGAAGCTGTGAAATTCAATTTTCTCAGCTTCATTTTATATGCAACAATATTATAAAACAAAACTATCGCATTACGCCTTGATTGCCGATTGAAACAAAATTTCTAAAATATTATCGAAAAAAGCCACCCATGCCTTTGAATTTAGCAGCATCGGTGGTTTTTTCATTTGCGTCGAACAAATGCTAAACTGGTTTGTCTTATGCACTTTAATGATGATTGATGGGAGCATCTACAAAGAAACATGGGCTATATTTGCATCTTGTGCACCAATCATCGCCTATTCATTACTTCTTAACTGTGTTGTACTTTGATAATTTTTAGAAACCACTTCTAAAATAATTGGAATTCGATTTTTTAATTCTGAAACATGTGAAATAATTCCGACTAAGCGGCCACTCGATTGCAATTGAATTAATGTATCGAGCGCTGTTTCTAATGTTTCTTGGTCAAGCGTTCCAAATCCTTCATCAATAAACATCGCATCTAACGCAATGCCCCCTTGTTCGCTTTGAACAACTTCACTTAATCCTAATGCCAATGCAAGTGAGGCTTGGAACGTTTCTCCGCCAGATAACGATGTGATATGACGCGCTTGGTTGGAATAGTAATCAAATACCTCAATCTCTAAACCACTGAAGCCTCTTCCTTTTTTCTCATTCCTCACTAATTCATAACGCTGTCCAGTCATACTCAGTAAACGTTGATTCGCTTTCAACAATATCTGTTCTAGATAATGCATTAATACATAATTTTCTAAGGTCAGATTGTGTGCATTTTTACCTTTCAAAATCTCAGCCAGTTGGAATAACTCTAGTTGCTCATTGAGTGTGTTTTTTAAGTATGCCACTTCATCCTTAATTTTTTGCGCCGTTTTTTGATTTTGCGTCGCTTGAAATGCATATTCATTAAAGCGTCTCTGCACATCTTCAAAAGCTTCTCGTTGTTCTTGTTGTTTTGCTTTTAAAGCATCGATATTTTCAACATTGATTTTCGAAAGTTGCTGAGACACATCTTGTAATTTAAGCGCTACTGTTTGCTTTTCTTGATAAAACGTTTGTACTTCTTCTTCGTACGCATCTTTATGAACACTGTCTTGTAAAATCTCTAGTAATGTTGCACGATTTTGGATGTTTAATGCTTTTAATGCTTCATCAATATCCACATCCAAAGTTTTAACTTGTTCTCTACGTTCGTCAATTTGATGTGCGCGCAATTTGAGTTCATATTGCTTTTCTCTTAACTTTGTGGCAAGTTGATCCCGTCGTTCTGTGAGTGTTGTTTTATCTTGGTTAAACTGATTCACAGTAGATTGCATCTTGCTAAAAACGGCTTTGAATGTATCAATATCATTGTATCCAGTTTCCGCAGCAAATTTCTCCAAATGCTCTTGAATATATTCCTGTTCTTTCATCAACAATTGTATTTGCTGCTTGTTTTCATCGATGACTTGATTAATTCGGCTGACTTCTTCTTGGATGGCTGCAATACGTGAATTTTCTTGATCGATAACTTCGAGTTGCTGTTTGATTTCCTTTTGTTCCGCTTCAGCTGATTTGGGGTGCGCTTCATTAAAATCAACTTTACCGATTTCAGCAAGCCGTGCTCTCGTATGTGAGATATTCGCTTCACTTTTAATTTTTTGTTCATTGAGCGTTGTAATTGCTTGCTCAATGGCACGATTTGCTTCTTGAATCTTTTTAATTTGCTCTATATCCGCATCAGTTTCCAGAACATGTACCGTTTGACCACATACAGGACATGGCTCATTTTGGTTTAATGTAGCCCGTAGTGTCATGACCGCTTGCTCATGGTTCAACAGTTGTTGTTCATTATCCGATATCACTTGAATATTCGCCTGATGTTGAGCGATTTCTGCATTGATTCGATCTAATGCCTCAGTCTCGTTTTGCAGCTGTTCTTGTTGCCGTGCTTGAATCATTGCGTTATTTTGCGCGACTCGTAATGTTGCAATCTTTTCTACTAACGTTGCCTGTTCACCTTGTAATTGTGATTTTTGTTCATAATTAGGCTGGCGTTCAAGATCGTCTTTATCCATCGCTTCAAGCTTTTGTATCTCCAAGTCATTCTGTTGACTTAACTTTTGCGTCGTTTCTTTAATGATTGTCAAACGTGAAGATTTATCTTTCAATTGGTCACATGCTTGATAAAAATGTCGTGTGCGTTCAAGATACTGTGCTTGTTGATTCATTTCATCTTCTTTTAACAAATGGCTTTCAAGCGCTTGCTGCAATTCAACCTGTTGTGCTTCTAATTTTTTGATTTCAGTTTGCTGTTGTTGATGCTCTTGTTGTTGTGCCTTTAATGTTTCTTCAATTTCTTGAAGATTTTGATACATTTTAAGCGCCACTTTACTTTCATTTATTAACTTTAATTGCGTTTCAAGTTGCTGAATACGTGGTTGACGTGCTTCAAATTGATTAAGCGCTACCTTTAATTGTTGCTGTTGTTCTGATAGCTGTTGACGCAATAATTGACGTTCTACTGCTGCATTCACACTGTTCAACACTTTTTCTACTTGTTGCTTTTCTCGCTGCACTTCTGAGACTTGTTGTTGTGCAATCGTTTCAAATTGAGGCAATGCTGCGATCATTAAATCATATTGCTCACTTTTAAGACCTTTTTCTACTAACAAATCGGGATGATCTAACGTATACAATTCGTCCCATCCACTTTGTATTTTAGTATAGATTTGGTCAATTTCATTTTTCATATGATTTGTTTTATCAGTGAGTCGATTTTTCAATACATCATATAATTGGGTGTTAAAAAGCGTTCTTAAAATGGTTTGCTTATCTGTACTATTCGAGACTAAAAATTCTTTAAACTCACCTTGAGGTAATACGAAAAGCTGTCTAAACTGATCTTGTTTCAATTTAAGGAGCTCTAAAATGAAGCGTTCACCTGCTTGAATCGTACTTTCTATGAGTTCAAACTGCCCTGCCTCATAACGGTACACTTCAAGCTTAGGTTTAGTTTCATTTTTATTGCCAGGTTTTAAAAATGAAGCTTCTCGAACAACCTTATAGACATGTCCCGATACTTCAAATTCAAATGTCACGGTCAATGGTTTTGTTGCATCTGCAAAATGACTTCTTAAATGTTTGACTTCTCTTTTCTCCGTAGATGCACGACCGTATAAAGCATACACAATCCCATCGAAAATCATCGTCTTCCCTGAACCTGTCTTACCACTAATTAAAAACAGTTGATTGGACTGGATACGGGAGAAATCAATCGTCTCATCTAAAAATGGTCCAAAATTTTGAAGATGTAATTTTAATGGTTTCATGATTATTCCTCCTCATCCATCGATTCTAACAACTGTACAATATGACTTTGTTGCGTTTTAGATAACGTATCGGTCGTCATTTCAGAATAAAATCGCTCCACTATATCTAATGGTGATAACTTTTTGACATTTGTCAGTGCTTTAGACTGATTAGAAGATGGTTGCACTTGTTGTGTTAATGACAATGTATTCGGATATATTTGTTTCAACTTCTGCATTGGATCTTGAACATGCGTTAATTGTTCAACATTAAAATGAAAATAACTGTCATCACTTTTACGTTTAAAACGGCCATTCATGATATCATCAAAACTTGCTTCCACAACTTCTAACTCTCGATTTGGCTTTAAAGGAATAAATCTTTGTCGCATTGCTTGTTCGGAGTCAATTTGGAATAGACGGATTCCTTTAGCTTGTTGTACTTCTGAAAACGAGTATTGTAACAGTGAACCACTATAAACGACATTTTGATACTGGGTCGCAAAAGGATGATGAATGTGACCGAGCATCACTGCATCAAAATCCAACAAAAATTTTGGAGACACAGCTTCAATAGTTCCTATAGTAATGTCACGTTCGGAGTCGCTTTTCGGCGCACCTGTAAGTGTAAAGTGGCCTACGAGTATATTTGTCATTGTAGGATTTAACTGTGGACGTATTTGATCTACTAAATGTTTTACTGCCTCTTCGTAATAATCTACAGCAACGCCTAAATACTCACGCGCTTCAGATAACGTAAAAAATGGTAGCGTGTAAATGGCCACGTTCCCTAAGATGACAGGTTCAAAAAACTGTTCAATTTCTGTTGCAATATAAAGTTGATTATGTCGAAACCAAGATGCACCATAGCGTAGACGTTCTTTACCATCATGATTCCCATTTATCATCACGATTGGAATTTGCATGTCTAAATTTATTTTTGCAATCGTCTCTTCCATCAGTTGAATCACGTATTTACTCGGATAAGCCGTATCATAAATATCTCCAGCAATAATGAGCACATCTGGTTGTTCACGTTCAAGGGCATCGATCAATTGTTGTAAAACGTATTGCTGATCTTCTAAAAATGAATGACCATTTAAAACTTTACCTAAATGCCAATCTGCTGTATGTATTAATTTCATTTTCATCACCTCAGAACAAATGTTCGATTCTATTTTATAGCATGCTGAATTACATTTCAAGTTAATGATGTAGCTTTTCATCCTCATTTTGCACAGGCCTAATTATAGAAAAAGACCTCGCAGTATTTTCACTGCAAAGGTCAATAACATTCAAATTATGCGACAAGCTGATTTTTGATTCTTTTATAACGATAAAGCATTGCAAGTCGCCAAGGTACCAGCATACTAAATGCAAGCAAGAAGAACATGCCTGCTAACTCCCCAGGGTCTATAGAATTGCCTAAAAAGACTTTCAATACTGTACGTATCAGTAGTAGCGTCACCAATACAAAGGGGAATGCTTTTGATTTTTTTAAATAAATTTGGCTACCTTTGACTTCAAAATGTGAGGTCATGATGAGCACACTTGAAAATACAACCCCTAAAACGACTGATTCAATGATTTCAAAGCCAGTTAATCTAAAATAAGGGACGACATACATTACTGCACCCGTAGCCATAAAGAAAGGAGGCAAAATAATTTTCTTTGTATTTACTGGATATTTTTGCGCCTTCATTCTAATGACAATAACACCTGCACCCATCACAAATGCAATGAGTATGGATATAACTAAATACGTCAACGCTGCTCCTCCTAACATGATCCAAAGATACCAATAAGTATATCACATGGCGCGCGAAATGAGTAATGCCCTGAACGCACCATTTCTAAAATATGAAAATCAATGATAGCTAAATCAGCATCTTACTCCAAATAAAAATAGCAAAGGATAAGCGCTTTTCAATTTCAGCACAAATCTTTGCTATCATTAACATTTAAGAACATTACATTTTTTTATCCATGTTTTTGTTCATCATTGTCATCATTTGATTGATTTTCTTTTGAGATGGTTTTTGTCCCATCTGCATCATCATCATACGTAACATTTCTTCATTGATTGGTGGGTTTTTCTTTAAATAGTCCATCATATATTTACGAGCTAAGAAAAAGCCCCCAACTAATCCACCGATAAGTGCAATAACAATTAATAAAATTGCTAACCATGTAGCCATAGTTTCACCCACTTTCTTTATCCTTTTGCATTTTACTAAAATTATGTATGCTTTTCAAGATATGGAACAGAAATTTATATCAAAATCCATAAGAAAAGCCGAGCTCAAAATCGACTGATCGAGCTCGACTGTATAGTTGACTCTATTTGAGATGCAATTATAATTTTTCGATTTCAGCTAAAACATTTTCTTTAGTGAAGCCGTATTTTTCAACCACTAAGTCACCAGGCGCACTTGCACCGTAACGGTCGATACCTACAACGACACCGTTCATACCCACATATTTGTGCCAACCTAATGAGGCTGCCATTTCAACAGCTGCACGTTTTTCAACATGTGGTAATAAAATTTCATCTTGGTATGCTTTAGGTTGATTTTCAAATGCATTCCAGTTAGGCATTGACACAACACGTACGCCTTTACCTTGTTCTTCAAGCGCTTTAGCAACGTCTACAGTTAAACTTACTTCTGAACCAGATGCTAATAAAACATATTCTGGTGCTTTTTCAGTTTCATATACAACGTAAGCACCTTTTCTTACGCCTTCTTCAACTGTTGCTTCTTCTACATCTAATACAGGTAAGCCTTGACGTGTTAATACTAATGCAGTTGGAGTGTTGTTAGATTCAACAGCCACTTTCCAAGCTACACGTGTTTCGTTACCATCAGCTGGACGAATCACATTTAAGTTAGGAATCGCTCTTAAACCAGCTAATTGTTCAATTGGTTCGTGAGTAGGACCGTCTTCCCCAACAGCAATTGAGTCATGTGTGAAGATGAATGTTGAACGTAAGCCCATAATTGCTGCTAAACGTAATGCTGGTTTCAAATAGTCACTGAATACGAAGAATGTCGCACCATATGGGATTAAACCACCGTGTGCAGCCATACCGTTAACAGCAGCAGCCATAGCGAATTCACGTACACCGAACCATACGTTTTTACCAACGCCATTTTCAGCGGAGAAGTCTGATTCGTTTTTAACATTTGATTTGTTAGATGATGCTAAGTCTGCTGAACCACCAAATAAAGTCGGTACTGCTTGACTTAATGCTTGAATCACATCACCAGAGTCAGCACGAGAAGCTCCTTTGTGACCAAGTTCGTATTGAGGAAGCTCTTTTTCGTAGCCTTCAGGTAATTTACCTGCAATTGCATCTTGGAACTCTTGATATAATTCAGGATATTTCTCAGCATATTGTGCTACTTTTTCTTTCCATGCTTTTTCATTTTCATCAGCACGTTGAATCATTGTTGATTTGAAAATGTCATAAACTTCATCTTCAACATGGAAATGTTTAGAAGGATCAAGTTGGTAGCTTTCAAATGTTAACTTACGTTCTTCTTCACCAAGTGGTGCACCATGTGAAGCGTTACTGTTAGATTTATTTGGTGAACCATAACCAATGATTGTTTTTACTTCAATGATTGTTGGACCTGTTTGACCTTTAGCTTCTTCAATCGCTTTATCGATTGCTTCAACATCATTACCATCTTTAACAAGAATATGGTTCCAACCATATGATTCAAAACGTTTTTTAATATCTTCAGAGAATGCTTTTGAAGCTTCGCCATCTAAAGAAATATCGTTCGAATCATAAAGGGTAATTAATTTATCTAACTTTAAGTGACCTGCAAGTGAAGCAGCTTCATGTGAAATCCCTTCCATCAAGTCACCATCAGATGCTAATACGTAAGTGTAGTGATCAACAACGTCGATATCTTTGTTGAATTTAGCTGCTAAATGTTTTTCAGCCATTGCCATACCTACTGACATTGCAAAACCTTGTCCAAGTGGTCCAGTTGTAATCTCTACACCTTGTGTATGATGATACTCAGGGTGTCCAGGTGTTTTAGAATCCCATTGTCTAAATTGTTTTAATTCATCAAGTTCGAGTGAACCAGATACATGCAATAAACTATAAAGCAATGCTGATCCGTGACCTGCTGATAAAATAAAGCGGTCTCTGTTGAAATATTCATGTGAATTTGGATTAAAGTTTAAATGGCGTGTCCATAAAGTGTACGCCATTGGTGCAGCCCCCATTGGTAAACCAGGGTGACCTGAATTTGCTTTCTCAATAGCATCAATACTTAATCCACGTATTGTATTTATAGCTAAGCTATCATTTCGTTGAGTCATTTAAAAATCCTTCCTTTCTCATTCCATATCATAGTTACATTATAACCGAAACAATGTCTGAAGCCTAATAAATGGTACCGCGTTATCCATTATATTCAAAAATACTAACTACGCAATTGATTTTGCTTTTGTACTTCTTTTAGTTTTTCAGGTGTCACGTCATTACCATCCGGATCAATCACTTTTGTATTTTCGATTTGACTCTTAAAACTACTTCTAAAAACATTTAAATATTCACTTCTTAATTGAGATTGTTCTTTGGCTTCTGTTTCAGTCAAACCTTCATTTTTCTTTTTGTTTGCAAGTTCATTAATTCTATCTAATTTTTCTTTACTAAGCATATGAGCTCCCCTCCGTGATTTTCTTTACAAAAATATAACAGAAAAATGTTATAAAACCAAATGCTTGAACTCGGCTCAAAAGTAAGCGCTATCACGGATTACACATTTAACGATTGATCAAATTTTACTCGAACGATAACTCATCTCATTCTCTAAAATTTGATTACACGTTATTTGATAAAGTTTTACCTATATTAAAGAAGAAACTAGAAAAAGACCATAGAAGAGATGGCATGACCTTTTCTCTCTATAGTCTTTGTATCGATCATTTAATGACTCAGTGTCACAGCGACAACGGACTGTTCGTTTGTATGATTGTGTTTCTGTTCGTATTTTTGTTGTTGTTCTGTTTGTGTCGATTTAAGTTGATGGTCTGTCATTTCGTACGTTTGTTCTGTTTTACTGGCATCATTAGCGAGTAAAAAGAATGATAAAAATAAGATTAAAGAAATGATAAATACTGATAAAAACAAGTAAATCTCTGTATATTTAATATGAAGCATCTTCTCCACTCCTCGAACGTTTGTTTGTATTAATAATCTAACAGAACGAATGTTCTATGTCAACACCAAAACGAACAAACGTTTGTTAATGTTCGTGTGGTATGTTATAATATCAATAAATAGTACTGAGAAGGAGTGTGGAAAATGAGAGAATTAACTAAAAGACAAAGTGAAATATTTGATTTTATTAAACACGTCGTGCAAACAAAAGGCTATCCACCTAGTGTTCGTGAAATCGGAGAGGCAGTGGGATTAGCTTCGAGTTCAACTGTACATGGACATTTATCAAGATTAGAGGAAAAAGGCTATATTCGACGGGACCCTACCAAGCCACGCGCTATTGAAATCGTGAATGAATTGATGGGCGAACCAGTAAATATGGAGGAAACGATTTATGTACCTGTCATCGGTAAAGTTACTGCAGGGACACCGATTTCTGCTATCGAAAATGTTGAAGAGTATTATCCATTACCCGAACATTTTACGTCAACACATAACGGTCAGATTTTTATCCTTAATGTTGTGGGAGATAGTATGATTGAAGCTGGTATTTTAGACGGAGATAAAGTCATTGTTAGAAGTCAATCGATTGCTGAAAACGGGGACATCATTGTTGCAATGACAGAAGAAGACGAAGCTACTGTAAAACGTTTCTATAAAGAGAAAAATCGTTATCGTTTACAACCAGAAAACAGTAGTTTAGAACCTATTTATCTGGAACAAGTTACTGTGTTAGGCAAAGTCATTGGCTTGTTTAGAGAAATGTAATTTAACGTCCACCACTCCTTCAAAAAAATGGACCTTACAACTTAACTGTAAGGTCCACTTTTTCTAATCTTTATTCAGAATTTTTTTCACTTTTATTAAAATGTCTTCTGCTGCTTGCTTTTCATTAATTTTAATTTGTTTTGAATTCTTCTGCTTTGATGTCATTTGAATCACTTCCAACTGTGATATTCCCCAAACTACATCTTTCAAAACATTTATCCAATATAATTTTCCGTCCAATATGGCTGGCGTTGCGCATTAAAATCGACACCAATTCCAATTGTATTGACATTTTCATTCAAAATATTTTTACGGTGACCACTTGAGTTCATTAAGCCATGGTGTGCAAAAATCGCACTTGTTTGACCATATGCCAAATTTTCAGCTGCTGTCTGGTATTGATGGCCGTCCTTCTCTATACGATCAAATGGGGATTCTCCTTTTTGATTATTATGATCAAAAAATTGATTTTCAGCCATATCTGTACTATGTTTACGCGCAGTCTGAGCCAATTGATTTGAATAACTTAGCGGTTGTAATCCTTTTTGAACTCTTTGCGCATTTAATAAATAGTAATCTTCTTTTTCAAAACTCTCTTGCAGATATTTTGAAGGCGCGGCATATTGACTGTTCAATCTATTTTCCATTTGGTGACTGATTTGCATCAAACCTGTTAATTGATCGTTTTCATGTTGATCATAAAATACTGTTGTATAAATCCCGTCCTTATCAAAAATATCGTACTCATCATTATCATTTTCGTATATCGTGCGACCTTTTTGAATGCCTTTGATTGGTTGACCGAGTTCTTTACGCACCATTTCTTTAGGTGTCCCGTATTTCACACCACTTTTCGATGTCACCATGTTTTGATTTGTATATAACCCATGCACTTTATTATCCATATAACTGATCATCACAAAGTTACTAAAGTCTTGATGATAAACTTTCCATTTTGTACCGTATTCATTCCCGATTTCTGACTCTGGTTGACCGAGTTTTTGTTCAACTTCATCACGACTCATGTTCATCTGAATATTTCTAATTGCAAAATTTTGCGATTTAGGTTTTTTAAGTGCGATTTCGTTCGTTTTACCTTCTACAAGTTGATCGATTTGTTGTGTAATCGGTGCAGCAATTTTAGAAAATGTTTCATTCGGTTGAATAGGTATGAGTAATATAAGAATGATACCAATAACGGTTATTGAGAGAAATCTTTTAATCATCAACAACTCCTTTTAGTCACGGTCTCCATTAAAGATAGAATTGCGAACAATGACATAATCTACTTTTCTTAATGCGTCTACGTCTTTACCACCTGCATAAGAAATCGAGCTCTGTAAATCTTCTTGCATCTCTATAAGCGTATCTTGAAGTGATCCTTTATGTTCAACAAACATCTTTTTACCTTCAACATTTTTACGTTCACCTTTTTGATATTCCGATGCACTACCAAAATACTCTTTATATTTTTTACCTTCAATTTCAACAGTTTCGCCTGGTGATTCTTCATGAGCAGCAAAGAGTGAGCCAATCATAACCATTGATGCACCAAAGCGTACGGATTTAGCAATGTCGCCATGTGTACGGATACCACCATCTGCAATAATAGGCTTGCGGGCTGCTTTACTACAATGATTGACTGCTGCTAATTGCCATCCGCCTGTCCCAAATCCAGTTTTAATTTTTGTGATACATACACGACCAGGACCGATGCCGACTTTCGTAGCATCAGCACCTGCATTTTCGAGTTCTCTCACGCCTTCAGGTGTACCGACATTTCCTGCAATGACGAAAGCTTCTGGCAAGTGTTTCTTAATATATTGAATCATTTCAATCACTTGATCTGAGTGACCATGTGCAATATCAATCGTTATATATTCTGGTGTTAAATGCTCTGCTTTTAGCGCATCAATAAAATCAAATTCTCCGGGTTTGACGCCTACAGAAATTGAAGCAAATAATCCTTTACTTTGCATTTTTTTAACAAATGGTAAACGTGCAGCTTCATCAAATCGGTGCATAATATAGAAGTAATCATTTTGTGCAAACCATTCAGCTAAGGATTCATTCATGACAGTTTGCATATTGGCTGGCACAACTGGCAATTTAAAACGTTTCGGTCCAAACTGAACAGATGTATCGATTTCTGAACGGCTTTTCACGATACTTTTATTCGGGATGAGTTGAATGTCTTCATAATCAAAAATTTTCATAAAAAAAGGCCCCTTTATCACATTATTCCTTTGATAATATACTATCTTTAAGGAATAAAGTAAAATAAAGAGGGGTAGGCACACTTTACCAACTTGATTTTTTAACGCCTGGAATTTGACCTTTATGTGCGTGTTCTCTAAAAGCAATACGAGACATTTCAAATTTACGTAGCACACCACGAGGTCGACCTGTTACTTTACATCTACGTGTTAAACGTGTAGGTGATGAATCTCTCGGCAATTTTCTTAATGCTTCGTAGTCACCTTTTGCTTTTAATTCTCTACGTAATTCAGCATATTTTGCGACTAATGCTTCTCTTTTTTGTTCTTTTACAATTTTCGACTTTTTAGCCATTTATATGAACACTCCTTATAAATCGTAATCATTACGTTTTACATATTAGCATAAGTTTCTTCCAGTTGGCAAGACTTTAATCAATGAAATTAAAAAAGAGTTGGCAAAACGCCTGGCACGTGCTAAAATAATAAATCGTAATAGTTTCAATTTGAAAAGGAGGGACTAGTCATGCGCGTAAACGTAACTTTAGCATGTACTGAATGTGGTGACCGTAACTACATCACAACTAAAAACAAACGAACTAATCCTGAGCGTATTGAAATGATGAAGTATTGCCCAAGATTAAACAAACACACTCTACACAGAGAAACAAAATAATCATAGTGGACGATCACTTGCATTGATGATGCGACGCTTTCTCGCAAGTTTATCTATGCATTCGCACGCGTCACCTTGCTTATAATTAAAATACGACACAAGTCAAATGATATTGTACATCATTTGACTTTTTTATTTACTTTATCATAATGCATCTTTTCTTCATATTTACTACAAATTGCTTATACATATGATTGCTTGATGCAAGTATCCATCTTACACGAACTGTTTGATACACTTTTTCAACCGCTAAAATATTTTATCGCTTTAAAGTCACAAATTTTTATTGAAACTCACCCTCTTTACAAGTAAAATATATAGAAAGCTAACTGTTGAGGAGAAGATATGTATGGAAGAAAAGAATTTAAGTAGAGGTCTCCAGTCAAGGCATATTACAATGATTGCCATTGGGGGCGCGATTGGTACAGGGCTCTTTGTCGCAACTGGCGGTGTCATTGCACAAGCTGGTCCAGGCGGTGCAATACTAGCCTATTTAGTTATCGGGGTGATGTTATACTTTTTAATGTCATCAATAGGAGAAATGGCAACTTTTTACCCTGTGTCTGGGGCATTTAGTAGTTATGCCAATCGTTTTGTAGACCCATCTTTAGGTTTTACGATGGGTTGGTTATATTGGACAATTTGGTCTTTAGTCACAAGTGTTGATATTATCGTTGCATCAAGTGTCATCAATTATTGGGATGCATTTCATTTCTTCTCACCGCTTGTATGGAGTTTAATCTTTTTAGTATTATTATTTTTAATTAACATCTTTACTGTTAAAGCGTTTGGTGAAGCTGAGTTCTGGCTTTCTTTAATTAAAGTCGTCATAATCATTATTTTCATTATCTTAGGTATTTTAATGATTTTCGGTATTTTAGGTGGGCATTATTATGGCTTTAAAAACTTTACAACTGGCGAAGCACCATTTGTTGGCGGCATTTCTGGATTTTTAAGTGTCTTATTAATTGCAGGGTTTTCCGTTGGTGGGACTGAGGTTGTTGCAGTAACAGCAGGAGAATCAAATAATCCGAAAACATCAATGCCACGTGCAATCAAACAAGTTTTTTGGAGAATTTTATTATTCTATGTATTGTCTATCGCAGTCATTTCAGCCATCTTAGCCTATACAGACCCAACATTACTGAATCAAAGTGGTTCTATCGCACAAAGTCCATTTACGATTGTTTTTGATAGAGTCGGTATCGCTTTTGCAGCTTCTGTCATTAATGCGGTCATTTTAACATCATTACTTTCAGCTGCAAACTCAGGTGTCTTTACGACAAGTCGTATGTTGTACTCTTTAAGTCAAGACGGACAAGCACCAAAATTTTTAGGTAAAATTAATAGCCGTTCACAATTGCCATTACGCGCTTTATATACAACTTTTATTTTTATTGCAGCTGTAACAATTTACGCAAACTTTAATCCACAAAGTGTCATGGGCTTACTCAACATTATCGGTGCCCTCGTCACATTTGTTTGGGCTTCAAGTATTATTGCACAAATCAGATTACGACGCGCGATTAAAAAGCAAAACAAAGATATTAATCAATTGTTACCTTACCAAGCACCATTTTACCCGGTAGGTCCAATTATCGTTATCGCCACATTATTATTTTTAATTTTCGGTAGTTCAGCAGAAGCCTTTGTTCATTTTGATTTAGCGAAATTAGCGCAAAACTTTTTACCTATTTTCATTTTAATACTCGTTTATATTGTTCATAAGTTGATTCATAAAACACGTATTATTCCACTTGAAGAAATCGATTTAAGTGAACATGAATCTTATCGCGAATAGTATTGAGCTAAAGAGCCTTGTTTTCAGGGCTCTTTTTTAGTTCACGCTTCTGCCAACGATGACGATCCAATTGCATATAAAGGTGCGCATTTTATTAAAAAATATGTATATTCCGTTTCCTACATATTGTCATTTCATGTATAATTAAATTAATAAATTGTAAAGGTGGGCACGTGATGATAGGACAAACAAACCTTTTCGATGATGTTTTAAAGACTGAAGAACGCTTTGTCATTGTGGTACAAGTTTTAGAAGAGAAAAATGGGAATTTGTTGAAACGTACTTTACGAGAATACAGCAGTTTAACGCACGAACAAATGGAAAGTTTGTTTCAACATTTAAAAGAGTTGTATTTGGAGACTGATTTTGAGCCGTCTCAATCGGCATTTGCCATCACCGTTTACACAAATTTAGATTATGCAGCAGACCAAGTGTACGCACATATTAAGCGTCACCGTGGCAAACATGAATGGACACATACCGCGAAATAGCTAAAAAAAGAAGTGCTCTGTTGAAGGGCACTTCTTTTTTATTACATTAAACAGCTATTCAAATGCTACATGCGCCTCATTATGACAATATTTGATCTAATGCATATGGAATGCCATCTTCATCGTGGCTTTTAGTAATCATATGTGCATAAGATTTCACTTCGTCTGACGCATTATCCATCGCCACTGCTTTTCCGACAACTTTAAACATTTCGATATCATTCGCACTGTCCCCGAAAGCAACCATTTTATTAACATCTAAATCTAAACGTTCTGCTAATTTTTTAATAGCTTCACCTTTAGATACACCTTTACTCATAAATTCAAGGAAAAATGGTTTGCTTGTTGTCATGTCAACATCCTCATCAAATTCGCCCTTCGTTTGATTGATCAATTCTGCAATATGGTCTTCATAATCGACGCCCATGACTTTAGGTACCGCTTCTTGAATATAGTCTTTAATATCGGCCACTTTTTTCATTGGAAGTCCAGTCAATTCAGATTCAATATTCATATATTCATGTTCACCTTCATAAATAATCGTATCATCATGATAAGTTAATACGAAAAGTTTATGTTCACGGCAAAAGTCTACAATTTTATCGAATTCTGCTTTTTCAATCACTTTTTTCGAAACAATTTCTTCACTAGAGAGTTCAATGGTTTGTGCACCGTTATAACTCATGATATAACTTCCAAATTCATCCATCTTTAATGCCTTGGCAGTCGGTATCATCCCCGCTGTTGGACGCCCTGAAGCAAGTGCGATTTTTACGCCATTTTTTTGAAGCAATAATAGATATGCTTTTGTTTTATCAGAGACACGGTTTTCGGAAGTCATTAACGTATCATCCATGTCCATCACGACTAAATCTGGTTTCATCTCGAAAAACTCCTTTCAATTTGATTTTATCTTACACTAAACAGCAGTAAATTCAAAATGAAAGAAGCTTACATTGACGCGCAACTATCAATCTTTATAATGCTCTTATTTCAATGCGAAATAACAGAAAAGACTAAGAGACATTTAAGTTCCCCTAGTCTTTTCAATAGCTATCATTCAATTAAAGTGATGCGTCACTTTCGATACAACACCTGATGTATTCACTGTCACAAGCTCAGAATGACAATTTTCAACCTGTCGTCGTAACGCTCGCACAAGTGGACCGCTATTTTCCTTTTTAATCATGGTTAAAATGGTTGGACCAGCACCGGAAATGACAGTCGCATAAGCATCATGGTCATGCGCAATTCTTTTAACCGCTTCAAAGTCTTGAATTAAATGCTGACGATACGGTTCATGTAGGCCATCTTGTTCCATCATTTGACCCGCAAGTTCATAATGATGTTGAATAAAAGCGCTAATCATTGTATTGCTAATTGCGCTATATTTGACAGCATCTTGATGTGTAATGCTATCTGGTAAAACTTTTCTCGCCTCTACTGTTTCAAGTTCGTACTCGGGTATTGAAATGATGAAATCCACATCTGGTACTTCAATATGTGCAATACGCGTGACCTTTGTCTCAGCATGGTGATAGCCCACGACTAATCCACCATAAATCGTTGGCGCAACATTATCTGGATGCCCTTCAATTTGCGTCGCTAATTGTAATAATTCGTACTGTGACAACTCAATATCTCCAAAATAATTGGCGATGAATAAAGCCCCTACCAACGCTGAAGCAGATGAACCTAAGCCACGTGCTAACGGAATATCACTGTACATATTAATTTCGAGTGCGGGTAAAGTCACATCATATTCCGCAGCGACTTGTTGTGCAATTTTATAAACGTAATGGGTTTCGTCTTCAGGCAAGCCAACGAGATGTGGACCGTTGTGAATAAAGCGCCATTTCTCTCCCTCAATCACATGCGCATCAATACGTAAAAATTTGTTAAGGGCCATGCCAATGGAATCAAATCCGCAGCCTAAGTTCGCCGTTGAAGCCGGAATCTCTAAATGCAATTGTCTTTTTATCATTTTAACGCGTCCTTAATGTATTGAACGATACTTTCTTTATGATTAGGTAATGCTTGAATTGGATTTTCTAATAACCCGATTGCTGTATCTGGATCTTTCAAACCATTCCCCGTTAATACTGCGACCACTTTTTTACCTTGAGGCAATTTTCCTTGGCGATGCAATTTAATCAGTCCTGCAATAGATGCATTACTTGCAGGTTCACTGAAAATCCCTTCTTTAGATGTCATCAATTGATAGGCTTCTAAAATTTCTTCATCAGTGACCGCGTCAATCAGGCCATCTGATTCTTCAATTGCTTGAACTGCTTGCTTCCAACTTGCTGGATTACCGATACGAATCGCAGTTGCAATCGTTTCAGGATTTTTAACGACTTGGTTGTTAACGATAGGTGCTGCTCCAGCCGCTTGGAATCCAAACATCTGTGGTAAACCTGTTTGATATTTCTCCTCATATGTTTTAAAACCTTTCCAATAAGCTGTAATATTTCCGGCATTACCAACAGGAATCACTAAAATATCTGGTGCTTGATCTTCTAATTGCTCAACAATTTCAAAGGCACTTGTTTTTTGACCTTCAATACGATATGGATTGACTGAGTTCACTAACTCGATTTCTCCATCTTCAGCCACTTCTTTAACAATTTCTAATGCTTCGTCAAAGTTCCCTTCAATTGAGATGATTTCCGCACCATACATGACCGCTTGTGATAATTTCCCTAATGCAATCTTACCTTCAGGGATTACGACAATCGCTTTCAAACCTGCACGCGCTGCATATGCCGCAGCAGAAGCAGATGTATTCCCAGTTGAGGCACAGATGACCATTTTCTTGCCTTGTTCTTTCGCTTTCGTTACCGCCATCACCATTCCACGGTCTTTAAATGAACCGGTTGGATTAGCACCTTCATATTTGACATACAGTTCAATGCCTAACATTTCTGAAATCGTATCACAATAAATGAGTGGCGTGTGTCCTTCATTTAATGTCACTTTCGGCGTGTTTTCATCTACTGGCAGAAATGCTTTGTATTCTTCAACAAGACCTTTCCATAATTTCATACTCATCAAACTCCTTCAACTGGATAAATTTTTTCAACTTGATATTGGGCTTCTTGTTCAACATAAGATGTCGGTTCAGTATCAATGCCTACCACAATCGCTGCAAATGTTGTCGGTGAGAGTTCAATGACTTGGAGCGATTTATGGAATGGTAAGTGACTTTTTATAGTCGCTTCCACTTGTTTGAGTGGCACTTCAGGTGTATTCACGACAAAATAGTAACTTTCTTTATCTTTTAATGTTACAGTCTCACCATCGTCCATCATTTCTTTCGTTGCTTCAGTTTTTAATTCAAAGTGAGGCGGTAATGTGTGCAAGTTCGATTCGAATTGTAATGCAACATTCAGTAAATCACTCACAACTGCAGAACCTGTTGCTAAACTTCCTGCACCTTTACCGTAAAACATTGTCTCACCCACTGCATCACCAATCACGTATATTGCGTTGTACTCATTTTCGACTGCTGCGAGTTGATGCGTATTTGCAATAAGTGTTGGACGTACGGAAGCATCAATTTTACCTTGCGCATAGGAGCCTTTACCAATGAGCTTAATTTTATATCCTAAAGCCTTTGCGGCATCGATGTCTTGCGGTGTCACACCACTGATTCCTTCTGTTTTAACGTCATTTAATGTAATGACCTGATTGAATGATAAATATGATGTAATCACTACTTTACGTGCTGCATCGATACCTTCAACGTCATCAGTTGGGTCTGCTTCAGCAAAACCAAGTGCTTGTGCTTCTTGCAATGCGGCTTCATATGGTGCGCCTTCTTCAGTCATCTTTGTCAATATAAAGTTAGAAGTACCATTGAAAATTCCCATAAATTTGCTAATGTTGTTCGCATTTAATCCGTTGTTAATAGCGTTGACAATTGGGATGCCCCCAGCGACACTTGCTTCATATTTAAGCGCAACACCATTTGCTTCAGCTAAATCTTCCAAGACACGAAGGTGTACCGCTAATAAATCTTTATTGGCAGTAATCACATGTTTCTGTTGACTTAATGCTGCTTTTAACCAGTCAACTGTCGGTTCAATACCACCCATCACCTCAATGATAATATCCACTTCGTTATCATTTAATATGTCATTCACATCTTCCGTTAAATGATAACGTGAAATGTTCAGTGGCCGCTTTTTTGATTTATCTCGAACCAAAATATGTTTAATTTGAATATCTTTTTGTATCGTTTCTTTAATTTGCTGATGGTTCTCTTCTATAATCTTAACGACACCTGAACCGACAGTCCCTAATCCTAATAATGCAACATTAAGCTGTTTCATTTATCTTCCCTCCAAATCAAATCTGATGAAATTACTCATGTTCTATTGAAATATATGTAAATATGGTTTAGTATAAATTCATTCACAAAGTTTGTAAAGTTCTAAAAATTTAGAAAAGACAGTTCCATTTTACCATTAGTTTTGGTTAATTTGAATAGGTATCTCATTTTATAGAAAGGTTGTCTAAGGTTATGAAAGTATCAAAATTTGGAGGCAGTTCAGTCGCATCAGCTGAACAGATTAAAAAAGTTTTAAATATCGTGAATAGTGATTCAGAAAGACGTATTATTATCGTATCCGCACCTGGTAAACGCTATAGTGATGATGTGAAGACAACCGATCTACTCATTAGGTTGTATGAAAAAGTGATTAACCAACTCGATTATACTCATAAAAAACAAGAAATCCTTAATCGTTTTAAAGATATTATAGATGAATTACCGTTAGAAACAGATATACTCACTGAGATTGATCGTACACTCGAATCACATATTGCAACTTTAAAAGATCAACCTGAACGACTACTCGATGCTTTAAAATCATCAGGTGAAAACTTCAATGCACAGATTATCGCTGCATATAATAATGAACAAGGTATTCCTACGATATACTTATCACCTCAAGAAGCAGGCATCATTGTGACGGATGATCCGGGTAATGCACAAATATTAGAATCGAGTTACGATAAAATAAAAGAGATTAGAAATACAAACAAAAAAATTATCATTCCTGGCTTTTTCGGTTATTCAGAGTCGGGCCATATTGTGACCTTTCCACGTGGGGGTTCTGACATTACAGGTGCCATTGTCGCTAGAGGTGTTAAAGCAGATTTATATGAAAACTTTACGGATGTGTCGGGTATTTTCCGTGCCAATCCTACTGTCATCAAACATCCTGAAGTGATTCCTGAAATTACGTATCGCGAAATGCGTGAGCTCTCGTACGCTGGTTTTGGCGTATTTCACGACGAAGCATTACAACCGCTTTATCGCTACCGCATTCCAGTCGTGATTAAAAACACGAATCGCCCGAATGATTTGGGGACGTATATTGTTCATGACCGTCAAATCAATCATGACAAAGTGGTATCTGGGATTAGTTGCGACAAAGGCTTCACGAGTATCAACATCAAAAAATATTTAATGAATAGACAGGTTGGTTTTACAGTTAAAATTTTGAAAATACTGGAAAAACACCAAATTTCTTTCGACCATATGCCTTCAGGAATCGACAATATCAGTATTATTATGCGTTCAAGTCAACTGGCTGGCAAAGAGCAGAAAGTTTTAGAGGAAATTCGTCATTATTGTGAAATTGACGAACTTAATGTTGAACACGACTTAGCAATATTAATGATTGTTGGTGAAGGTATGAGCGCAACAGTCGGTACAGCAAATAAAATTACTGATGCTTTAGCACAAGCGGGTATCAACTTAAAAATGATGAACCAAGGCTCTTCCGAAATTTCGATGATGTTCGGAATCTCAACTCAAGATGCTGATGCTGCTGTAAAAGCATGCTATGAAAATTGTTATAATCGTTAAAAATTTAAAGAAGTACTTAGCGCTGAATCGTATTGTCATTCACGTTAGGTACTTCTTTCTGTAATTACACGTTTTAATAAATCTTCTCCCACTGCCACTTTTAACGTCACAAATTGAAAGTAACTCATTTTATCGATTAAATGACGATAAAATGGGACTTTTTTATCGTTAAATGGTTCATGTAATAAATACATCAACACAATTTCAGGTTTAATATAATCCACTTTCCATTTAAGTGAATGATAGTAGATGTATTTTTCAGGGATTCTAACATTATGATTGAGTCGAAACAGCCAAAGTTCATTATCTACATCATAAATAATAATGTTCATTAATAACTCATTATGATCATATACTTCTACGGAGGACAATTGGTGGTGTTGCACATCTTCACACGGCAGTGGTTTTCCCATGCTATTCATACCAGTTATCGAAAATGATTTGGGTATCACACGTAAAATTTTCGATAACGCATTTCGATTAACACAAATTTCAACTTTTTCATCAAAATAGAGTTGATCGTTTAAAAATAAATGCGTTGCCATTTCACCGTGAAATTTAAATGCATGAGGTACGCGATCGATCAATGTCTGTACCAAATATTCCATTTGTTCTTTTTTGGATGTATTCATATGATTCCACCTCCTCAGAAAACGCTTACAGTCATATTTAATTATACTAAATTAATTGAGTTTGTTCAATGAATGCCCTAGCTGCAACACATATGCATTCACATTAAAATCTAATCAACCTGTACTTTAATCAATACTCTCAACCAATAATGATGACACATTCAAATCAAACAACATCTTTATTATCTATAAAACAAAAAGGTTTTTAGTTTCGACAAATTTAATAACAAAAATCATTAATATTCATACTTTTGCGTTGAATTATATCTAATTTCATTGTAAGCTATTAAAAATGTCACTCCTACATTCGAATTATAAC
>NZ_PPQH01000069.1 GCF_002902385.1 Staphylococcus intermedius NCTC 11048
CCGTGCTATGAAATTAGTCATATGTTGGTCAATTAAGGAAATACTACCAGTTAAAATGATAATTAGTTATATTTTTTCTGACTTTGCAACAGAACCCTTCATGAAAGGATGATTTAGATGCAACAAATTGAATCACTAGGATTAACATTAGGTGTCATTCTATTATTCTTAACGGCTTATGTATTTTATGTACTGATAAAACTACTACGAAAAATCTACTTTAAACACAAATATACACGTTGGTATGTTTTACGTGATTTCCTTGTATCATTAGGGATGTTAATCCTAGTAACAGTGTTATTTACAATTGTCTCAACGCTATATATGGATACATTACTACCCATTAGTATTTCAGGAATGTCAGAAGACGCACTCAAATTGTTACATGGCAGTGTTGCTATATTCAGAAGCTTTTTATTGCTATCGCTACTATTACCACTATTTTTACTAGCTTTATATTTTATATACGTAAATATATTTATTATTATCCGCTTCAGAAAGCAACGCAAAAATAACAATACAAATAACTTACTTAAAGCTATACACGATAAAGATGCAACAAAAATGATAGAAATTATGAAACAGCAAGTGAATACTAGCAATAATATTAATAGACGTTTATTATACTTTAAAAATGATTCATTATTGCTACAGACACTTATCGATCATAAAGAGTATAAACTAGCTAATCATCAAAATAATATTATGAAAAATAAAAAACTACGGAAATTTTATTAAATACAAGCTCTTATAGTCATTTTTAGACTATAAGGCTTTTTTAGTTCTCCTCTTTACTATCATCAACTTTTTCTTTAGTGGCCGAAACATATTTTACATGTGCTTTATTTACTATGATATAGTTACAATCCCCGTTACTCAGTTCTTTTTCTAACAATAATTCATATGTGTACACATAAACTAACTTTGCTGATATCGCTTTTCCATCCGTAAACACAATTTTAATTTCTTTGTTTAATAAGAATTCAAAACCACTTTGAGGATATTGTTTTTTTCTGTCTTTAGGCAGCTTTTTATCATTTTTTTGAGGTTTTTTATTATTCATTAAGTATACCTACTTTCTTTTAAATTTCTTTTATGTAATTAATAGATGTCTTATCTACTGTAGTATATACAGTTTCCCCCTCTATAACTTGTTCAATGATGAATACATAGGAATGGTGCTTAACTAATTTACCCTTAATAGGTTTATCATTATTCATATCAACATACACCTCTTTATCAACAAAGTGATAGAGTGCAGCACGTTTAAATTCCTTTAGTTTTTTTTTCTTACGTTTAGCCATATTATCCCTCCTTAGTGATAAGCATTAAATATGGCAAGACAAAGCGCTTATTAAGCAGAGTATGTTTTGTGACGCATACTTTTATAAGCTCTCATATATACATCTTTGCTACGTTTAACTAATTCTAATTGCTCCTCCGCAAATTCGCTACGGTCTTCTAAGATTAATTTACACAATTCTTCCCCATATGCAGCTTCTAGAGTAATTAAATATTCCCAAATTGTATCAATAACGGCAGTTTTAAAATACCCACTCATTTGGCGGGGTGTTTCATTTTTAGTTTTCATAGTTCTTGTAACGCGGTGGATTGTATTAGCTAACTCTAATTCCATTTCTTCAAGTGTTAAATCTGAGCGCTGGTCTGAATCTTGATTGTATTTGTTAATTTCATTTTTAGTTTTGCACATAATACTCATAAAAGCTCTAGCATCTTCAAAATTATAAGGTTTTAAAGCTAATACTATTTGTTCTGGAAAGGCGTCAAAGTAAAGATTACGTTGTTGATCATTGTATTTAAAAGAATCTTCATCATCTTGTTGGTTAAAAGTGTTGTGTTTGAATTGATAGTTATTTGTTTCCCCTTTTTCATTATACATATCATACATATCATTATTAATAGTATTACTATATTTAGTATTAATATTACTAGTATTAATTGACTTAAATTTTTGAGGGGTGCCAACTAAAATTTTTGATGTATTAGGCTTAAAAAATAGTACTCTTCTAGTATATTTAGGTGTTATAGCCGTTAGTTTATACTTTGTTGTTTTAACCTTACGTTTCATATTCTTAACAGGTAGAGCAATAGGTTCGTATACATAATAACGTACATATGTTTTACATGATTCTTTTACAGAAAGTTCCGCTTGTCTAATTAAACCTAGAGCTATTAGTTTCTTTTTAGCTTTTATAAGAGTAGGTTCACTAATATTAAGTAATTGAATTAAAGTATTATTTTGAATGCATGTAAAGATCTTACCATGCTCATCAATATACTTTGTAGTTGATTCACTGTTAGCAATTGAGATACGGTACTGATTTCTAATTATTGTGTATACTAAACGATCTGTAATAGACAGTTTACTATAGTAGTCGTGTTCTAAAAATTTAGGAATTCTATAAAAGGTATACTTATTATTATTATAAGTTGAAGCGGCATTTGTAAATTCTAAGTCAGATTCAAAAGTAATTTTATTTGGTTGATTCCCTGATGTTACTTCCTCTTTTATTAACCCCGCTTCAATGAGCTGGTTAATATGTGATTTTGCCGTCGCTTCACTACTCTTTAAAAGAGATGCTATAGCTTTTCTAGTAATACGTAACACATAACGGCCATTTGCATCTTTAACAGCATAGCCATTTCTTACATCTTTAGTAAGTTGATTAGCTAAGATAGAATATAAGTATTTTACTTTTAATTTTAAGTGGCCATATTGTCTTTCTGTGAAAAGAAAAGTGTATAGTTTGTTGAATTCTTCTAATTTATTATCTGTGTAGATCTTATATTTAACTTGGTGTGTCATAATAAAAAATCCCCTTCTCAATAAGTATTTATTGAAGAAAGGAAAGTTTAAAGAATATGTCAAAAAGCATGGTTTATCACTTATTAAGTAACAACCAAATTGTTTAACATTCTAGCTAACAAGCAAATAAGGTTGAAATCTACACTGTAGACGTATATAATAAACATAAATAAAATTTGAAGCTTAGAGTTTTCGGTTTGCTTGCTTTCTAGCTTGCTTACCTACTAACTACTAACTTTTTGGCTTGCTCTTTAAGCTTTTGGCTATAGCTTATTTTGCTTGTTAGTTAACTCTTTAAGCTTACCTTTCTCTAAAGCACAGCTATTCCAGTAGTTGTGTTTTTTATTTTTCTAGAAAGTATTTATAAACTTAAGAATATATTATTAAATTTGTGACCATTATATCATAAGTTACTTTTAAAATGAAACCCTATACATTATTTTAATGACGAGTTTTTCTTTGAGTGATTTTTCTATAATTGTAATTAGGAAAAAATTTAGAGATTTAAATTCACAAGTTATGACAAAATCAATCATCAATTTGCTTTCATTATTATCGTACGTTACAATAATGATGAAATTTATTATTTAATAGAGGAGGAATTTTCTATGCATTACCTTTATGAAGGGGTTAAAAACCTTATAGAAAGTGATATTACCGCAGCAGAAATCGGACGACAAACTAAGACGGCAGAAGGTACAATTCGACAAATTAGATTAGGACTTAGAGAAATTGAAGGTATTAGATATAAAACATTAGTTAAATTATATGGATATTACAATCAAGTATTGCTAGAAAATTTAGAGGGTGATACTAATAAAATGTACCTTAATGAAATTGATAAGATAAAAAAGATGAAATCCTACGAAAAAAACTACTCTAATTTAAATAATGTGAATAAAAATATCTGGCTATCAATCAGTATGTTACTTGATGAATTAGAAGTTGAATCTGATGAAGATAAAGAACGCTTATTACTACTACGCAAATTTAATGATTTATTAATAAGTGAAAGTTAAGAGTGTAAAACACCGATAATTTTTATTATTAAAACTACAAAAGTAACCAAATATTATAGTTTTTCCTTGAATTATGGCCCTGGTTATATTATCTTTAGATAAGAACCTAATGCGTCTACAGTATAGACGTAAAAGTGAAGTGTAAATGTGACGGCATTAATTAAAAGTGCAATACCATTAGATCCAGAAGCTAAGGCGCAGGATAAGAATGAATATAGTAGAGAAGATATATCGGCTTTGGAAGCAAGAAAGTTATATAGAGAAGGTTATATCCAATCCAATAAACATTTTAGATGTCCGAATTGTGAGGAGGCTTTAATAACCTGTAGAAGTATCGATGGAAAACGTAGCCCTAACTACATAGATCAAAATCAAACAAATGATATGCATAATAGTAGATGTCCTTACAATTGGTCAAATAGGGAACAATCCGCTTCTGAAAGTAATAATGAAGAACCTAAAACGCAACAAATAGTTAGCGGTACATATAAAACACACAATAAAGGAATGTTTTTTTCACAACTTAAAACAAAATCCAAACGTAGTGATAAGTCCAAATCTAATAATAGTGAGGATTTAGATACTACAATTGAAAGTAATAGTAGTTCTAGATCGAAAGATAATTTAAAAACTAAAAAGGTACACCAAATACCCAAAACAATAAAGGATTTTGTTACTTTGTACTTAATGGATAATAACTTCAAAGTAGAAAAAAACGGAACCATTTTAACAGGAGAGCAAATATTTAAACCTATTGGCTATAATAGGACTTTAGCGGTTAGAAAAGAAAAGAATTATTTCAATATATTCTTTGGAGAAGCTTTCATTAATGAAGTTAAAAACACACCTAATGTTTTAAGTATTAGATTTTGTGACTTTGTTTACTTAGATAAAGTTGATAAGCAAAGACCTTCATTTTTAATTAGTAAAGATTTGTTGCAAAAAGAATTCTCGGAAGTTTACAAACTTTATGAAGAATATCCAAATAAAAAGTTTAGTGTCTATACAACACTACCTTATTACATTGAAGACGAAAAATACATTAACTTTGGCGACACTAAAGCAAATGAGAGAATAACTTCAACATCGGAAGAATTGATAAACAATATATATCACAAAAAACGTCTATAGTGTAGACGCAAAGGAGGTTTTAAAATGAAAATCATTTCAGTTTGTGCTATTAAAGGTGGCGTAGGTAAAACTATGATTGTTTATAACATGGCCAAACACCTGGCATATAATAACAAAAAGGTTTTACTGTTTGATTTTGACCATCAATGTAATTTATCTCAAGTATTTGATAATGATGAACAATCTAGTACAGTTAGAGGAATATTTACTGGTGAAGACGTAGAAATAAAAAGTGTGAGTGATAACATTGATTTAGTTTCAGGTTATTACTTTTTGGATGAAGTTGAAGAAGAATTAGAAGCTGGTAGAGAAAAATATTTATATCTATATCAATGGTTTGGAGATAACTATTCATCTATACTAACCAACTATGATTACATAATCATTGATACGCATCCTGATTTTAGAGCAGCCACAAGAAATGCGGTAGTGGTAAGTGATATTATCATTAGTCCAGATGTACCAGGTGCAAACAATCAAGAGTCTCTAGCCAATCTAACAGTTAGATTTAAAAATTTCCAAGAAAAAGAACATTTATTAGAGGGCAAACTTTGGTTTGTTGGTAATCGTATTAAACATAATACTAAACGATCACGTAATTTTAAGAACCTTATTGAATCAGAAGAAAAATATCTAACCTACTTTGAGGAAAAAGAATTATTTATTGAAGCAGCGGAAAAACGTACTTCTGTTGATGAATTGATGGAAAATCCCGTTTACAAGTTAAATCCTTCTCACAAAAAATATTACGAAAACTATAAAAACACGATGAATACTATTATTAACTGCTAAGTGAGGTGTCTGAACATGTCAGAGCAATTTGAGAATAAATTTCAAAAGAATTTGAGTGAAGAAAATAAAATTAAGCGGGATAAAGAAGAAAAAAACCGTAAAAAAAGAGCTATTCCTTCATATAAAACCCGAAAGACAATTGTAATAGATGAAGAAGTGAATGAGCTATTAGATAATCTGATTTATGAGGAGTACTTTAAAAACAAGAAAAAGTTAAATAAAAGACAACTTGCTAATGAAATCATTAAGGATTATGCAGCACGAAACTATCCTCATTTATAATCAATTAATAAGGATACTAACAATAATATCTTATCTTTATGATGTAGGCTATTATTTTATTTTAAGATATATCTTTATTGTCCTAATTTATAATGAAAGCTTAATCTGCATCAACAGCACAATATACATAGAGTATCATTATCCATTTATTTTGATATATGTCTTATCAATAGGCTTTTTTATGCTTTTCCTTCCAAAATTGATACAAGGAGCATATTCTTGAACTCTAAGATGAAACTTTATAATACTTTCATCTGTTTATCTATATATTAAAAAGCAAATATATCGAAATCTTTTTTGTTACAAGAATGGTATAGTCCTAACTTGGCAAAAGAAGCAAATTTTGTCACTCACAAATGTAACTTGTTGCTTGTTACACGAAACTTCAATATTATTTATCGCTTTACGACTCCTATATTCAATTAAATTTAGAAAAAGTGATCAAAGAGTTTTTACTTAACAGCATTGCGAGCTATTTTTCATTTTATAGTAGTAACTATTTTAATACTTATTTTTTGCTAAAAATTCTTCCAATACTTCATCAACTATAGATTTTATAGATGTATCTCGATCTAGTGCCATTTGATTGAGTCTTTTTTTATATCAGTATCTACTCTCATAGTAGTACTCTTAGAAATTGGTTTATAATTCTCCGTATATTTTACTTCAGATGTATCAATATTATCTAGAAATCCGGCCATAAAAATCACTCACTTTCAATTAAATTAATTCTATCGACTAATTCTTCATAAACCTTATTAAACATATGAATAACTTTTTTATCATGCATATCTTTATCTTTTATTCCATCGACAGCAAATTTTTTAATTCTTTCTCTTTGATAAATTTGATTTTCAAAAAGAGCTTCGGAAAATGCTGATTTAGACATATCTAATATTTGTTTGTCTACTCGTCCGCTTTTTTTTATTAAAACTGGTATAGCTCCAACTAACTCAAATTTTAAATCTGACTCTTTTTTTCTATCCCTTAAAAAATTAACAAACGAAAGACTGCTTTCATAAGCAGATTGTTGTGTTTGAAATACCATTAAGATATAGTCACTAGCATAAACAGCATTATTGGTAAAATCTGAGTTAATAGTAGGGGGGACATCTATGAATATATAATCAAAGTAATAAGTTTCCTTAATTTTCTCAATCACATTATTTAAAATGTATCTTTTCTTTAAAATATTAGTCTTGGAAATAATATCGGATAAATTAGCTAAAGATGAGTCGGCTGGCAATAACGACAACTTATAAGTTAATTTCACGATACTTTTCTCTATATCACCATTTTTTAACATATCTATAAATGGAATTTTTTCTTCCTCAAAATCTGAATATGTTCTTTTCATAATCTGAGTGGCATTCCCCTGTGGATCAAAATCTATTAGCAGTACTTTTTTATCGTATTTTTCAGAAGCTATATAAGAAAGTAAAGTAGCTACTGTAGTTTTACCTACGCCACCTTTAAAATTTCCAACTGTTATTATACTCAAAGTAAACCCTCCTATTTTCACCACGCATGTTACTTTTTGAAAGTTACAAAATTCGTTGTATCTTATTGTTTACTTTGTTACTATTAACTTAGATTTAAACTAAATAAAAAGCGTTTAATCGTTGGCCCGATTAAACGCTAAAGGTAATAAATGCTAACATATATGCTCTAAATGATGCAATATTTATATATTTAAGTATTTTTTATTATATAGTATGGATAATGTGAATTCAAGAGTGAATTCTTATCTATGTTGTGAAAGCGTTTTATTACCTCTACCAAACAGGAAAAGAGGTTTTTATTATGTCTAACAATTATTTTACTATTCAAGAAAATTATAAAGAACGTTTCTACCAAATACCAAAAGTTTTTTTATAAATGAACAATACAAAAAATTATCTAATGACACAAAAATTGCTTATGGAATTTTACGTGATCGAGTCGAATTATCGATAAAAAACAACTGGGTAGACGATTTAGGAAATATATATTTTATTTATACAGTGAAACACTTAGAAACAATTTTAAATTGTGGCAACAAGAAAGTAATTAAGATAAAGAATGAACTAGAAGAAGCAGGATTGTTAGAGCAAAAAAGGTTGGGTTTAAACAAACCTAATATGTTATATCTAAAAAAACCTACTATCACTCAAAAAGATATTTATATAATAGATAATTACGAAAATAACTTGAAAAATAACGATGAATTTAATAGCACCAAGGAAGTGTCAAAACAACACTTCAAGAAATGCCAAAATAACACTTCTAAAAATGTTAAAACGACACCTCAAGAAATGTCAAAACAACACTCTAATGATACTGATATTACTACTACTACTACAAAAACTGTAGCAAGTGGTAGTAGTAGAGAAAAATATTTAATTAAACTTATAGAAGACAAGATGTCTATTAGACCTACAAAAGCATTTATAGAAAAAATCGCTTCATTAAGTATAAACATGTCTGATGAACTTGTAGAGTATGCTATCAAGTATGCTGCTGAAAACGGGAATAATCCTAAGCAATATTTATCTAAGATATTAGAAGTGTGGTCTAATAATCATATTTATGATTTGAAACAAGCTCAAAACTTTAATGTTAATTCCAACATAAATTCAATGAAAAGTAAGGAAAAAACACCTAGATGGATAACTCATCCTGACGAATTTAAGTTAAAAGAGGAAAATGATCAAGAATTAGAAACAGAAGCTCAAGCATTTATAGATCACTTAACTAAAAAGAGGAGAAATTATAAAGAATGAATCTTTAATTAAGCTATACAAAAAGATTAAGGATTAAGAGATGCTATATATCTTCGTAAAAGCGTTCGCACACTTGAGTTTAAAGTGCTATATTCTGTGCAAAATCGAAATCTTGGTTTGTGGAAACTTTACATTTAATTTTGAGATGTATTTAGCCCATATTTGCGTTTTAAAAGACGAGAAAGGTTTCTCGTCTTAAAAAGTATATGATTTTAAAATTCGCTTTTAAAATGGAAAATAGGACTATATGACTATCGTAGTCAAAATTAGAAGGAAAATTTTTAAAAATGTGTCCTAGGATAACAAGTAAAAAAACATCTTAATTAAACAGTGTTTAACTAAGATAGTCACGAGAAATCAAAGAACCCTTGATTCCGAGTTTCTTCAGATGTGCCAGTTTTATGGTTTGTTTTATGATCTGACATGAATATGGGGATAAAATACCCTATAAAACTATATATAAATCAAGATTAAGTAATCTTATAAACTGTTAATCTTTGTGATAGAAGTTGCTAAAAAAAGGGTGAGCAAGTAGATATTTTATCTAGTGTAGTGGTCTTAATTGCAGCGCTTTTACTTTTGATTTACGGAGTATATCCTAACACTTAGTTTTCTCGTTTATTTAGGATGCGCATTTATGCCGAGAAAAATTTATTGATCAATGAGAAGAACCCTTAACTAAACTTCAAGACTAATGTCGGCATAGCGTGAACTATTAAGCCGACCATTCGACAAGTTTAAAGAAAAGGTACCAAAGTATCAATAGGGCAAAAAATACAATCAAAGTCATTGAATGTATTTACGGATTATATGAAAAGGACCGCAGGTCTCTTCAGATCTACGGATTTTCGCCATGCCATGAAATTAGCCTCATGTTAGCAAGTTAACACAAATTATTATTTTAAAGATAAGGTTAGGCACTTATTTTTCAATTTTGCAACAGAACCGCCTGTACTTTGGTATATAAGTATTGAAAAGCAAACAGATAACACAGCTATATGGAAGGCTATCGTATGGGATGAAAACCATAATATTATAGCCAAGGAATCGTTTCATGATAAAAATAAATTTGTATGGATATAGCCTAAGTAGACGGAAGGAGTGGAAAATGTGGTAATAAGTCATAAGCAGAAGATGATAATGTATTTAACGCAAAATAACAGAGAAAAAATATATGAGTATATAATGGGATATATGAATGTCAGAGATATTTTAAAAGAAACAGGGGCTCCAAGGTATGCATTTTACACAGCAATAGAAGAAATTAATCCAGAAATACCAAAGCTCAGAAAAGATAATAGAGATGAGCAACTAAAAATAATTCAAAAGCAGATATTAAGAAGTATACCGTTTGTGTATTTAAAATTCGATATTGGTAAATTGTTTGGCCGAAATGGTAATTTTAAAAAAGAGAGCATTCAAAAGCAAAAGACAGCTATACTAAGACGTTTAAACGATTCTAACTTGAGTCTTAATGATTTTATATTTGTATCAAAAAATTGGATGGAGAGTTGGTACAAAAAAGTATTAATATATGAAGATCATAAAAAAGGATGTACAGGAATGTCGATAGCTCGTCGATATAATGTTAGTACTACTTTTGTATACACATTTATAGCTAAGATAAATGATAATAATAGGTTAATAGATGCAGTATGTTTTGAACAAGAACGAATAATAATAGAGAATATAAATATATTAAGGGACTACAGAAAAGGAAAAACAATAGAAAATATTTCTAAGGAGTATGAAATAGAAGAATGGTTAGTGAATATAATAATAGATTGTATGAATGAAATAGATGAAAGTGTGAAAAATTGAAAATAAATATAATAACAAAAAGTGATATGCTCCCTATAAAGTAGACACTTAAAAAGTGAAAACTTTATAGGGAGTTTTTGTATGAGGAAAAGTAAACTAACACTTGAGCAATATCACCAAATCTTTCATTTGTATGAAAAAGGATATTCCTTTCAAGCTATTATTGAAAAGCTCAATCTAGATATCGATAAATCTATATTATCGCATGCTTACAATAAATATATTAATCATGGGGTAGAAACTTTGTTAATTCGGAGAACAAACCATACTTATACGGCAGAGTTTAAAAAAAGGTTATTGAAGAACATTTAGTCAACGGAAAATCCATGAGTTCAATTGCAGCTAAATATAATATCCCCTCTCGTGAAACTGTACGAAAATAGATAATTAAGTATACTGAAGGAAAAGAGAATAAAAATTATTCTCCTATTCCGGAGGTCTATAGTATGAAATCAAAAAATACAACACTTGAAGAGCGTATAGAAATTGTAAAATATTGCTTGAATAACGGATTGAATTATAAAGAGACAGCTAAGCACTTTAATATCAAATATTCTCAAATATATGCTTGGGTAAAAAAATATCGTGAGCATGGTGAATCAGGACTTTATGATGGACGAGGCAAAGGTAAGCCGACTGAAATTTTAAGCACAGAAGAACAATTAAAATTGAAAGTCAAAGAATTACAGTCAAAAAATAAATTTCTTGAAATGGAAAATGAAGCTTTAAAAAAGAAAAAACAAATCGAAAGGCAGTTGATGAATCAAAAGTACGACACATAGCCTCTTATATAACAGTAGAGGAACTTAAACATCAATATCCTATAAAATGGTTGTGTAAAATTTTAAGTATATCTAGATCAAGTTATTATAAGTGGTTAAATCGAGAAACACCAAGTCTAGAAATTGAAAATGAGAAGTTAAAAGAAGAAATTCTTCGAGTTTTCAATTTTTCGGATGGTACCTACGGTTATAGAAGGATTTATATACATCTAAGATTATTCACGGTTCTGTTGCAAAGTCAGAAAAAATATAACTAATTATCATTTTAACTGGTAGTATTTCCTTAACTGACCAACATATGACTAATTTCATAGCACGG
>NZ_PPQH01000070.1 GCF_002902385.1 Staphylococcus intermedius NCTC 11048
GTGAATAAGAATCATTCCTATATAAAAGTTCAATAAAACAACTTCTAAACAAAGATTGACCAAGGTACGATGATATAATTTAGAAAATAAAAAAGCAGGAAAAAGCATCATTAAACTGAAACTTTCCTACTTTTTTGAACGGCAATTTACATCCATTTCTATTTTCTTAAATTTAGGATGGGAATCAATTGATAAAATAGCCAAAAGTTTTGATTATTTAATTCAACAAGTCCTAATCATCACTAAAATTGCATAAATTAATAAACTTCTAAATTATTCTAGTTAATAATAATTTAAAATAATGCCTTCTTAATTTTGACTACTATTACGATTTACCACCTTTGATATCTCAACTTACTACGCCAAAACTCAAATAGAATCAACGAAAATACAATTTTCAATATATCTAGTATTTTCTTTTTTTATTTTTACTTTTTATTTTCTTTTCTAGTGCAACATAAGATATTAAACCACATACACTAAAAATTATGGCTATTGAATAGCATGAATAGAAATGAAATTTGATATTTAAAACTATCATAAGCAATAAACAAATTATAAATACACCTAACCATATGAGTCTTTCTTTCATTATAAATACACCCTTTAACTAACCGCATATAAATACACATTTAGCACATTAGTATCACTTTAGATGTATTCTATCAGAGATATGAGGATAAATAAATATCCAAATTAGATTCAGTTTTTAGTTTATTCCTTTATTTCGTTTCTTTATCTGAACGTACCTTTGAATCATGCGATTGATTGACTTTCTCTTCATCGTTCGCTTGAGAAATTTGTTCCATTTCTTTTCCAAGCTCAACGACATCATCAAAACTATCAACCATTTCATTGTCATAATGCTTTTGTTCTTCTTTCATTATGCCCTTCACCTCTTCTCTTATGCGTATAATGAAGTAAAGTAATTACGTACATCTTCAGGCAAACCTTGCGCAGCCGCTTCATCAAGGACTACTGTGACCATACGATGTGTTTTTAATGTTGAAGGAATAAAGTTCGTATTCCCATTTTCTTCATATAATTTTTTCACTTGTTCCGCTTTCGCCGCACCTGTCACAACAACAATAATTTCACGTGCTGGTAATAAAGCGTCATTCATCGGGATACCCATTTGACCTTCTGTATCAATTGTCACTACTTGTAATGTCAATTTACCTTTGTTATCTTTCGTTTTTGCATGATGTTTAATAAACTCTTCCACTTTTTCATCATCTGGTACGTTGTGGATTTGTTTTTCTGGAACACCTAATGCTTGATAATAAGCTTTTTGCGCATCATAATCCAAAATATGAATTTGGCTAAAATCAACGCTATGGCGATCAACGTCT
Source organism: Staphylococcus intermedius NCTC 11048 (assembly GCF_002902385.1). Classification (GTDB taxonomy): domain Bacteria; phylum Bacillota; class Bacilli; order Staphylococcales; family Staphylococcaceae; genus Staphylococcus; species Staphylococcus intermedius. The sequence continues at coordinate 1,353 of NZ_PPQH01000070.1, forward strand.
TTTTTCAATGCATCTAATACAGGTGCTTCTTCTTGATTTAAATGAAGGCCTACAATGGATGTAGGATTGTTATTCAACTGTTTTCTTAAGATATCCGCTGTGAAAGTTGCTGCTGTTTCTGCATCTTTAAATACTTTAAAATTCATTGCCATTATCGTACACTCCTCTATTGTCCTACTCGTCTTTTACATTAATAATTACATACCCATTTTAAACATCAATTAAAACATTAAAAAATGAGGCTCATGCGGAAGGTTCTCCATTATCATCATTATAACCTTTTTTTAATATTTGTTCTTGTCCAAACTTCAAACCATGAACAAAGCTGTCAAATCAGTCCATGCTTATTGTAAATTTGGATAATTTTGTTGTCGTAATGCCTCATAAATAAGTATAGCTGCAGTATTAGATAAGTTTAATGCACGTACATTCTCATTCATTGGAATACGTAATGCTGTGTTTTCATACTGATCTTTAACCCAATCTGGTAAACCTGTCGTTTCTTTCCCAAAAATAAAGTAATAATTTTGGTCGACATCCGAAAAATCTTGAGACGTATGATTTTTTGAACCAAATTTGGTAAGTAAGAAATATTGTCCTTCCGTTTGTTCGAAAAATGATTCAATATTATCGTAATATGTAATCGATACATATTTCCAATAGTCTAAACCGGCACGTCTTAGCATTTTATCATCTGTACTAAAGCCAAGTGGACGTATTAAATGTAAATGTGTGTCCGTCGCTGCACATGTGCGTGCAATATTCCCTGTATTCGCAGGAATTTCTGGTTGATATAAAACTACATGAATTGGCATTATTCATCTCTCCTCATTTCTAATCCTTTAATCATCTCGACTTGGACTTCTTCAAGTTCATTGTCATAATGTGACATGATATAATCTTTCGCTTTATTACCTAAAATTTGACCAATCGCCCAAAATGCCGTCGCACGAATCATCGGTCTTGGGTCTGTTTCAGCCACATCTTTTAAGTCAGGTATTGCTGTTTCTTCTTTAAAGTGCGCCAGTGCAAGTATTGCATTACGTTGAATTGGCTTTTTCCCTCTCCATACACCTGCAAGATGACCAAATGTATTTTTAAACGTTTTATTATTCATTTTTAACAATGGCACTAAGCGTGGTTTTAAAATTTCTGGCTCTAGATGTATGTCGTCTTGTTCAGTATTGATTCCACGACTTTTCGGACACACTTGTTGGCACGTATCACAACCATATAGACGATTACCGATTTTATATCGATATTGATCCGGCATGTAGCCTTTTGTTTGCGTTAAAAAGCTAATACATTTTTGGCTGTTCAATTGCCCATTTCCGACAAGTGCGCCAGTAGGACAACGATCGACACAAATCGTGCAATCACCACAACTATCGAGGAGTGGATCATCTGGTGGAAACGGGATACTGACTAACATTTCACCTAAATACGACCACGTGCCTAAATCAGGATTAATGACAAAGCCGTTGCGTCCTACAAATCCAAGTCCCGCCCGTTCAGCAACAGCACGGTCAGAGAGCACACCGGTGTCCACCATGGACATGAGCTCTACGTCTGGTACTTTACTTTGAATGAATGCTGCCAAATCATCCAAACGTCGTCGCATAATCGAATGGTAATCTTGTCCCCATGATGCACGTGCAAACATGCCTCGACGATCGCCACGTACACTTTTAGGAGCCCCTTTTAATTTGTTCGGGTATCCAACAGCAATCGCGATAATTGAACGTGCAGTCGGTAAGGATAATTTCGGTTCTGTGCGTAAAGCGATATCAGACGGTTCAAAACCTGACGCATACCCTTTTGCGTGATAATCGACAAGTTTTTGTTTCAATTCATCAAAAGGATCGGTCGTTGTAAAACCAATACTATTGATACCTATTGTATGTGCATAATCAATAATCTCTTGTTTTAATGCCCGTACATCCATCATGTCACCTCTTTAAAATCACCATACTATTTTAACATATCTGACTGTGATTGCGTGGAATTATTCCATTGAAGATGAGATTGGCAAATTCAATATTGCATAGTTTCATTAAAAAAGAGCCGGAATCATTTAAATTCCAAGCTCTTAGTCATTTATATTTAGTTTAGCACACGCTTCAAGAAGTTTTGAGTCCGTTCATGTTGCGGATTTTCAAATATTTCTTGAGGTGGCCCATCTTCAACCACAACGCCATCTGCCATAAAAACCACACGATCACTTACATTTTTCGCAAAATCCATTTCATGTGTCACGACGACCATTGTCATCCCTTCTTTAGCGAGTGACTTCATAACGGCTAATACTTCACCTACTACTTCAGGGTCTAATGCTGATGTCGGTTCGTCAAATAGTAACACGTCCGGATCCATCGCTAATGCACGTGCAATCGCAACCCTTTGCTTTTGTCCACCCGACAATTGATTCGGATAGGCATCGGCTTTTTCTGCCAAACCAACTTTCGATAATAAATCAAGTGCACGTGTTTTTAATTGCTGTGAGTCCCCTTTTTTCAATAATTGAGGGGCTAACATAATGTTATCAATGACCTTTTTATGCGGGAATAAGTTGAAGTTTTGAAATACCATGCCCATTTTCTGACGTAATTCATCAACTTTAGTGCCCTTATCTGTTAAGTCACGCCCTTCAAAAATCACTTGCCCCGACGTTGGCACTTCTAATAAATTCATACATCTGAGTAGTGTACTTTTTCCGCTTCCAGAAGGACCAATGATTGCAACAACTTCACCTTGTGCAATGTCTAAATCAATACCTGTTAACACTTCATTTTGACCAAACGATTTATTTAACTTTGAAATTTTAATCACTGATACTCATTCTCCCTTCTAAAAAGCTCATTAAACGTGAGAGCGTGAATGTTAAGATAAAGTACAATATAGCGGCTATTAATAAAGGAGTGAATGGATCAAATGACGCCCCTTGTACCACTTGCGCATTAAACATAATTTCACTCACACCGATGACAGACACTATAGATGATTCTTTAATAACCGTCACGAATTCATTCCCTAATGCAGGTAGAATCTTCTTAATCGCTTGAGGCATAATGACGGATTTCATCGTTTGACTATAGCTTAAACCTAAACTACGTGCTGCCTCCATTTGACCTTTATCTACAGCATTAATCCCTGCACGAATAATTTCAGCGATGTATGCCGAACAGTTGATGACTAATGCGATAGCCCCACAAATAAATGCTGAAATATCAAGGCCTAACACTGCCGTCGTACCAAAGAAGACTAAAAAGACTTGTACTAACAGCGGTGTACCACGTAAAAACTCAATATAAGCAGAGGCAAACCATCTTAACGGTCGAATCGTACTAATTTTCATTAAAGCAAATATTGAACCAAATACGGCGCCTAAAACAACCCCGATTAATGAAATGACAATCGTACTTTTAATCCCTGTTAAGAAAAACGCGCCATATTTTGTTAGAAAGCTGCCATCATCTTGCATTGCATCAGCAGCAATTTTTTCATATTTCGCTATCAAATTGTTATCATTGACATCTGCAATAGATTGATTCACACGTTTCATTAATTTTGGCGAATCTTTCGGAATCGCAATGGCAGTTGGTTTTTTAGAATCAGCAAATGATGCATCTGAGAAAGTTAATTCTTCATTTTGTGCTAAATATGCCTTACCTACAGCACTATCCATCACAATCGCATCTACCTTATTACTTTTAAGAGACAAAATGACTTCAGGCAAACGTGTGAGCGATTGTACATCCGCTCCTTCAATTTCCTTTTGTGCTAATTCTTCTTGTGTCGTTTGCTTTTGAGCCCCAATACGATGATGTGCCAAATCTTTTAATGTTTGATATTTATCTTTATCTTTTTTACGAACAACGACTTTCTGATCTACCGTCATATAGTTGTCGGAAAAATCCACTTCTTTTTTACGCTCAGCAGTTGGAGTCATCCCAGAAATAATCATATCTATCTTTCCAGTTTTTAATGCCCCTAGTAAACTATCAAATTGCATGTTGACGATTTTCAATTCAACACCCTGATCTTTAGCAATCTTTTTAGCTAATTCAATATCGATACCTGCATATTCTCGCTCACCATTCACCGTTCTTTCAAACTCCATTGGTGCATAGTCAGCAGATAACCCCACTCTTAATTCTCCACGTTCCTTGATGATATCCCACTGATCTTCATTTGCAGCTTGGGCATCATGCTTTACGGGAAATCCTGAAATACAAAATACAACAATTAACATCATCGTCATTATTTTCCCCAAATACTTCATTACATTGCCTCCTTCCGATAATATTGATTATTATACATTTATATGTAAGTTTATGCAATAAGATTTTCAAAATTTTTTCATAAGATTTATCATTAGAAAAAAACATCAAACAACGTTGGTTGTATCGTTGTTTGATGTTTGCTTCACAATGTAATGACGCATCTTTAATCTTTTAGTACTTCAAAATGATAAATGTCATCTCGATAGCCTGGTAACAGTTTTTTACTTAATTGATGTACAAACCAACCCACTGTAAAAGGAATCACGAAATAGGCGATCAATAATAAGACAATATTCATCATTGGATCCCCTTCTAAACGGTTAAACGCATTAATAGGTCCAACGAGTCCTGAGTAGCCAAAACCTGCTGACATCGGAGTCCCTTGTATACCAACAAAATAGGCAATTAAACCTGCTACGAAACCGTTAATAATCAATGGAATGATAATAATAGGATGCTTGAAATATACAGGAATCATCATTTTAGCAGCACCAAATAATAACACGAGATTGACCCCAAGCTTATTCACCTTAATCGAACCCATTAAAAAAGTAACACAAGCCGCTACAACACCCATATTGCCAGCACCACTTCCTAAACCTGTTAAGGATATCGCAGTGGCTATTGCTACAAGTGAAATCGGTGTCACCATTAATAATGCGTATGTTATCGCAATTAAAAGGCTCATCAGTAACGGATTAAGCTCTGTAAACGTATGAATTAAATGACCTAAAGATTGTGTCACTTTACTTACATAAGGTAATGTCATAAGACCAATCATTCCAGCAGTCACAGGAATTAAAGCAGGTAATATGATAATTTCTAATGAACCTAATTTACCTGATAATAAAATAAACATTAAGCATGCTATCATAACAATCAACATAATGTTAATGATATCCCCTATACCATGTAAAACAAACGCCCCATTTTTAAACTGTAAAGCACCTGAACCGACCATTGCAGAAGTTCCTACAAATGTCACGCCCGGACCAGGAAATTTAAATGCATGTGCTGCAAGTGCGCCAATAATAAATGCCATAAAAGATTGGATAACCAAAACAACTTGATAGATCATTTCAAGAATGGGTTGACCGTCTTTAAAAAATTTCAGCAATTCACCTAAAAAGGCATTAGGAAGTAAAGCAATTACAACACCAGCCCCTACGGCATTTAATATGACGCTAAAAAATTGCTTGCTGTTAATTTGATTTGTCGCCATCTACGCAACCCTCCGCTTATAAGAATAGGTTAATCATAATATAAGTGAACTTATGGCACAATAGTATTCTGAAAATTTCTTAAAATATTCATCAATACTTTAAAGTGTTATGAATAGTAAATGGATTTTAGTAGAAAATTAGAGAAGAATCAACTGTCTTTGTATGAGAGAGATAGTGAAATTTGCAATGACTATTTTCTTTAAACTTTGATTACACAAAGGCTAAAATAGTGAAATAATCAATGCTTATTGCCGTATAGTATTCATGGTTAGAAAAACATGTTCCATTTATTGATGTGACTCAATGATAGAATACATAAAAGATCAGAGGCTCAAACATGCGCTTAATAATATTCACTATGAATAACATGCAAAGATGTGACACGTGCCACACACCATGGCATTATCGTGCCATTTTCGTGCCACTTTTTCTGACGTTCTATGGTGTATAAATAAAAAGAAACCCTGTAATAACAGGGTTTCTGATGTGCTATGATGTGTAATTAATGGTTATTGATACCGGTGGTCGGGGTCGAACCGACACGTCTGTGAAGACACGGGATTTTGAGTCCCGCGCGTCTGCCAATTCCGCCACACCGGCATAATACAAAAAAATCCAATATGTTATTGGAAAAATGGAGCGGAAGATAGGACTTACACCTATACCTCTTTCCGGGAAGGAAAGTGTTCTAAAAGTTGAACTACTCCCGCATAGATCATATCAATGGAGGCGGCAACCGGATTTGAACCGGTGAATAGAGGTTTTGCAGACCTCGGCCTTACCACTTGGCTATGCCGCCAAAAGTAACTGGGCTAGCTGGATTCGAACCAGCGAGTGACGGAGTCAAAGTCCGTTGCCTTACCGCTTGGCTATAGCCCATTAATTTTAAATAAAGGGCGGCTGATGGGAATCGAACCCACGAGTGTCGGAACCACAATCCGATGCGTTAACCACTTCGCCACAGCCGCCATGGCAGGGGCAGTAGGAATCGAACCCACATCAAAGGTTTTGGAGACCTCTATTCTACCGTTGAACTATGCCCCTATTGATATGGTGGAGGGGGGCAGATTCGAACTGCCGAACCCGAAGGAGCGGATTTACAGTCCGCCGCGTTTAGCCACTTCGCTACCCCTCCAATCCAAGACATGGTGCCGGCCAGAGGACTTGAACCCCCAACCTACTGATTACAAGTCAGTTGCTCTACCAATTGAGCTAGGCCGGCAAAAAAAGTGGTTCAGGACGGAATCGAACCGCCGACACAAGGATTTTCAGTCCTTTGCTCTACCGACTGAGCTACTGAACCATTTTAATAATGGCGGTCCCGACGGGAATCGAACCCGCGATCTCCTGCGTGACAGGCAGGCGTGTTAAACCGCTCCACTACGGGACCACTTATAAAAATTGCGGGAGGCGGATTTGAACCACCGACCTTCGGGTTATGAGCCCGACGAGCTACCGAACTGCTCCATCCCGCGATAATAATATTTGTGAATCACTTACTTAATTATCATAACAAACTATCAATCTACTGTCAACAATTTTTTAATTTTTTTAAAATAAAAATTAAAAAATTAAAAATTGTGATGACTCCTACGGGACTCGAACCCGTGTTACCGCCGTGAAAGGGCGGTGTCTTAACCGCTTGACCAAGGAGCCAAATC
>NZ_PPQH01000071.1 GCF_002902385.1 Staphylococcus intermedius NCTC 11048
GCTCAGAAAATGATTGAGTGGGCACAGGGCGACGATAAAAAGTTATATGACCTATTTATCCAAAAAAGAATTGAACGCAATACACGGCAGGATATGACGATATTAGAGGTGGATTAAGTGGCGAAAACTAGAATAGAAATCTTTTACCTAGAAAACGACAAAAATCTTGGTAATCCGAAAGGGTCATCACGTCCAAGATTTAGAGGGGACGGACATACTTATATGCCTGCACCGTATGTAAAGCATAAAAAATTTGTAGCTAATCAGTTACCTACTTTGATGATAGATAAGCCAATACGGCTCACGATTGAGTTTTACTTTAAGCCAAGTAAGTCGTGGCCGAAACACAAAAAGGAATCGCACATGGGACAACCGCACAGCATTAAGCCAGATATAGACAATTTACTTAAAACAATATTAGATGCTGGCAATGGCAAAGTATGGACGGACGATGTGCTGATATCGGAAATCAGAACATTTAAAAAATGGGATAGTGTAGCACGCACTGTTTTGATTATCGAGGAGCTGAGCAAAGGTGAACAAGATGTACAACCTATACAACAGTAACAAAGAACCGGTTGTAATCGTAAGTAGAAATATTGACGGTCAATACCAAGTTAAAGGATTAGACAATACACAGCTAGCGCATATCAATCGTACGACTGATGATATTGAGGAGTTTAAATCAACTTTCAATTTATCGAGATTCGAGGAATTAGGGCAGTTGGACCTAACGGAACTGCTAGATTTTTAGGAGGGTTAAACGTGAATTTCATTTTTAGTAAGAAAGCGCAGAAGAATACTGAAACTACTGTCGACTATTACGACGAACTAAAAACAAAAAGCGCTTATCGAAAATATAAAAACAGTCGTAAGGATAAGTCACATCTAACTAAATATGCGCAGCACGTTGAGCCGAGCGACTATTACAACTATCTGTTAAGCAAGGTGACGTGGTCGTGAAGATTAGAAATGTAGATAGACGAATCATACTAACTGATGAGCAAGTGCAACAGATGCATAAAAATCAGTTGAAGCGTGGTCATGTATACAACAGAGTAATTAATTTAGGGTGGTCAGTCGATGAAGCTGTAAGTACGCCGGTGGGAGGAAAACGACATGGAAATTAAAAATTTGAAAATAAACGATGAAGTGAGTGCTCCCGTTGGTGAACAACGTATGAGAGACACAGATGATGAGAAATATGTTTTAGAAACTGTTTTTGAGATGGCCAAAGTGACAAAAGTGGATGAAAAATATGGATTCGCAGAGGTTACTTTTAAAGATGGGGCAATCGGTGAGATTGATGCAGATACAGAGTGGTACCCGATTCCGATAGAAAAGGTGAAATCATGATTAAACGATACGCACCCGTGATCCTGAAAGAGATACTAAAAAACATCAAAACGACTCATAACAAAAGAAGTAAAGCATTAGGTACTAGCTTAAACGCTGAATGCGGGACGTCACGCTACTGGAAAGCAATGGGTGATGTAGAACACTACAACAGAGAAATCGAAGCGTACAAGACAGATTTGAAGCAATTAGACGATGTGTCTGAGTGGAGTAAAAAGCTGCATCAGGACAGATATAAATTTGTTGAGAAGTATCGTGATGTTTTGCATAAAGTGGGCGTTGAATTAGATGGAACTCTCAGAATCTATTAAACAACGCTATCGAACGGATACAGCAGGCAAATCGCCGACAGAACTACAACGAGAATTACGCAAACGTGGTGTACGTGGTTTTGTCGTAAACGTAAATCACAATCGCGTAACGATGTTAGTAGACAGACGCGATGTAAAACGGAATAAGGAGTGTATGAGATGTCTAACGAGTACAGAGACGCGCAAATAGTAAAACATGCACTGCAATATTATATAAACCGTCCGAATGCTAGTGAACTAGATTTGAAACGTGAGCAAAAAGTTTTGGATAAGGTAACTAATCAAGTAAAGGATATGCAAGAAAATTGGGATATAAAAAACAAGGAGGAACGATGATGAAAACTAAAACTAAAAAAGAAATGAGCTTACACGAGCTGATTCAGTGGGCGTGGGAGAATGATATAAAGAGTAACGTGTTTTATGGGAGTCTAGGTGGAAGAGTTGAATTCAATTCTCATACACATCTATTTACTCTTGGAGTTGAATCTACTGAAACATTTATCGTCGAAGTAGAAGAAGAAATTACGGAAGAAACAGAAATACCAGTCCTTGTCGAGTTGTTTATGAGTGGATTGGATGAAATTATACACACATACCATAGAACATCGATTGGAGAGGCTATAGGAGAAGTTCATAAAGGTGCAGAGGCGTTGCCAACAGCCTTTTACATGCTCAACGACGACATGACTATGACAGTAATCTGGCGCGACGGGGAGTTGGTGGAGTAATGGAACACGGTTCAAAAGAATACTATAAAGAGCAAAGTAAATACTGTCATAACGAACTAATTAAATGTTCAAAAGAACGAGACGATCTAAAGCGCAAATTAGACGATGTAGTTGATTTGTTCAACGCTCACTTACATCACAAAAAAGCGTGGTCGGACAATCCTTATTACGACAGAGTGCAACAGAGATTAAATAAAATTATGGAGGACAAGTAAATGTTTGAAATCATGTCAGAACGTGACGCATTGCTAGAAGAAAAGAATCAAAACGATGATTGGTGGCATGAACTTGATTTTTGGCTAAACAAACGTAAGACAGAAAGCAAGCAGATAGACATCGATAGAGTGCTTAATTTTATTGAGGACTTAAAAAGATAAGGAGATAACAGATAATGGAACAATTACAAATCAAATTATTATCAGATAACGCAACATTACCTACATGTAACCACTCAACTGACGCAGGGTTCGACATTTATGCAGCAGAAACAGTGGT
>NZ_PPQH01000072.1 GCF_002902385.1 Staphylococcus intermedius NCTC 11048
GTCATCGGGTATTGTTTCAACTCGCAAATTGTCGAATGGTACAACACCACTTCCGATTGCTTCACCCATGTACTCCCAACGATACCGCATCTCATTGCGTTGTTTCGCTGCTTCTGCCTCTTGTATAAATTGCTTTGATATATAAGGGTTATTCAAATACGTTGAATGATGAACAAATGTGTTCTCAGGTTGAAATGAAGTTTCGTACTTCTTGTTAACCCACGACTGCTTACGTTTAGGCGGGTTGTAACTGTAAAAAAACTTATAAAAAAGACCATCGCCCAATTCTCCACGTAAAAGTGAGTTAGTGATGGTTGTAACTTCATCTTCTGTCTTAAACTCTGCCAGCTCCTCAATCCACATAATCGAGAAAGGGAAACGACTGTCTTTCAATGATTTCAATCGTTCTGGGTTTTGTGCGCCCCTAAAGATAATACGGTTACCGCGAGGAATATATGTTATCTCCATCGGTGACACCTTAACCTTAAACAAGTGTGAAACTTTCTGTTGTTCAATCGCCCACTTGATTTGTTCAAATACCGATGTAGCTAACGTGTTATCTGTTTTACGCACAACAACAGCGTTCATCGGATAGCGCATGATTAGTTGTGTAATGATGATAGATATGTCGCTTGACTTACCACTACCACGTCCACCTTTAGCTACAATGTTAAGTTTGTTAGTGTCTCTAGTCGCTCGCCATAAATCATGGAAATGCTTAGGTATCAGTTCTGACAGATTAATCGATGTCGTCATTAAACGTCACCGCGCCATTTAAATTCATATCTTGTACATCAGTAAATAGTTTGTGGTGCTTACCTAAAAGTTCGAGTGCTTTGTTTTGATCACTGATTTTCGGTGGTTTAGATACCAATTGAACTTCCTCATCATAGACAAGTTGCATTCTGCCAGTGTCAGGATTCTCCTTGTAGTCCCCCGTTTTAGTGACGATGGCTTCGACCTCAGTATGTTCACCACGTGCAGTTTTAGTTAGTCGATACAGCACTTCTTTTCCACTCATTATATTTTCGTCAAAGAGCTGTTGCTCAACCCCTCTGATGTAATTCTTAATGTCATCATCTGTCAACAACCTTTGACCTTGTGAGCGAGCCGTTTTTTCACTATAACCAGCTTTAATCGCTGACTTAGTAGCATTTCCATAACACTCTGTGCCAGGTATAGCATACGCTTCTGCAAATGTTCTCTGTCGTTTATTCAATTCGTTCATCTCATTTACCACCAACTCTCACGGCTATACGCCTTTGTTTTGACATAATAAAAAGGCACCATACATTGTACGGCGCCTAGTGATTTTGTTTTGATGTTTATTTGAGTTGTACACTCATATCAGCACGCATCACGTACTCATATCAACATACAAGAAAGACGCCTCGAGGGCGCCTTCACGTTCATTTAATATCAATAAAGGAGACTAAGCATCAAAACCAAAAGGAATCATCGTTGTACATTTCTGTACATTAACATTGTTACACATAAAGTGACTTCATTTTTCCAACTTTTTTCCAGTGGCTAGTGAATCAACCCTAATTCGTCCGCCAACATCTTCAATATCCCTTTACGCAAGTCATATGCTGTACTCTTTGAAATGTAAATCTCATCAGCTACACCAGTTAAATTAAGCGTACGTGGTTTAGCAAAGTAGTATAGATCCATTAACTTACGTCCCTCGTCGCTCGTTTCGTTATACACAATCTCTATAGCAACTTTCAATCTAGTCAGTTGTGCCAGCCGTCTGTCATTCACAACACGTGTCGCTTTAATTTCTGTCACGCTCACGTTCGCACCTGAGCGACCTCCACCGATGTTCTCATCAATTTCGGTGTAAGGGTGTAACACTTCTTCACGCACTCTATTGATGTCCTTATCCATGTAAGGGTAATTACGCAACTCACTTTCCAAATAATTAATCGTTGACTTTCTCAATGACATTATTCATTGTCCCCCTTGTCGCCGAATAACTCTTTTCTTAAAACCTCTATTTCATAATCTTTTAACTTTAACTCACCTTGCAACTTCCCATTTTCAATCATGCTACCTACAAGCAAAAGCGATACGAATATTATTATGATAATAAGCCACATTAATCCGACACCTCCTCGCGTATATTGTTTAAGTCGATATGACCATAGTCGTTAAATGTGTCTACCTCGTCGTTAGCAGTTAAACGAATGTAATAGTAGTACACAATGTATAAAATCACTGCTATTGTGATGATGTATTTCATTTATTCGTCCCCCAAAATTTATTTCGGAAGTCCCTGACACCTTTGTTAGCTAAGCGGAAACTATTAATAAATACTTCTTTTTTATATTTACTCAACGCCTCTTCATTACTTTCTGCCTCCACAACAGTAAACGTTTGATTGTGCCGTGGTTTAACCACTTCCGTAAACGTTTGACCTGTTGAATCTGTGAATGTGGTGATTAGGTATTGAGTCATTTATTAAGCACCTCTTTCACTTTAGTTAGTATGTCTTTAGTATCCACTTGACCCGAACCCTTTTTCTCCTCTTGCTGACTCACTGTCGAACTCCTCCACTTGTTCTAACTCTGGCGTCCAGATAGGCACAATAACTAACTGTGCGAGTTTATCGCCTTTGTTGATTTGATAAGTACCAATCATAACTTCTTCTTTGTAATCTGAATCCACTTGAATAGTTTCGCCTGCAATATCTAAAGCCAAAGGGCTAAAACTGTATGAATCATAACTTGCTAGTGCCTCATTATCATTTTTAATATTAATCTTCATATTTCCATGAAACCTTGCATCAATTTTGCCTGTCTCGATAACAAGATGCGTCTTACTACTCACGCCACTTCTTGACGTTAATAGACCCACATATCCTTTAGGAATGTTTAC
>NZ_PPQH01000073.1 GCF_002902385.1 Staphylococcus intermedius NCTC 11048
GGCCTTAACGCCGTATATGAAGCATATTTAAAGCAGTTACTTTAATATATAAAATTATAGATATGGAATAATTACGCTTTTTAAGTTATTGAGTTTTTTTATTTTATTTGTGTAATCGAAAATATTGTTATTTTTTGCACAAACACATAGGTGTACATCTCGAAAAAGAGAAACTGTGCTTAAAGTGTATCCGGAGTGAGTTGTTTAAATGATAAATTATGCATAGATGCTCAAGGGAGGATCGGATATGGAGATAGAAATGGAGAATCAAAAGTTACTTGAAGAAATTGTATCAAATCCTTCAGTCAAAGGAAAAACGTTGGAAAAAGTGCTAGGGCTTTCAAGGAGACAATTGGGTTATCGAATTCAAAAAATTAATATGTGGTTGGAACAGGAAGGTTATCCCCAAATTGAACGAACGAGTCAAGGGCAGTTTATTGTGCATTCTGAACTATTAGATTTATTTCATATTTCAGATGGACAAGATGGGACTTTATCGGATCAACAATACTTTTCAATTCCAGCAAGACGCTATTTATTAATGTTGATGTTGTATAGCGAAGATAACGCTTATTCGTTGACACATTTTTCGATTGATTTAAAAGTAAGTAAAAACACCATTATCCATGATATTCAACATGTCAAATCAGTGCTTGCTGAGTCGAATTTGAGACTCAAATACACACGGAATTTAGGATACCAATTGCTCGGAGATGAAGTGGAAATTAGACGTTTTCTCTTTAAACTGATTGACAAGCGGCATACTTACGATATTACCGATACAGATGTATTGCGCGCATTGAACCTGACATTTGAAGAGATACAATTACAAGAACGTGAACTGAAAGAGGTCGAAACATTTTTAAGAAGTCGTTTTATTGATCAATCGTTTAACGCGTTACCATTTCTTCTCTGTATTATCAAACGAAGAATTAAAGCAGGACATATTGTTCGCCCTTTGAACATCAATTATCAAGATTTACATGGCACGAAGGAATATGAAGCGAGTGAAATTTTAATTCAATCGTTTGAACACATTCCTCCAGAAGAAAAAGTTTATTTAACCTTGCATCTGCTCTCAACAAGCGTACAATGGGTGGATTTAAATGTAAGTGGAAAGCTACCAGAATTAAAAAGAGCTGTCTATACGTTGATTTATAACTTTGAAAAACTCACATGTATCGAAATTGAGGATAAGGAAAAACTATTCCAACAGCTCATTCTACATTTAAAACCAGCATTTTACAGAATCAGATATGAGTTAAATGATGTTGATGATTTAAATGATCCGCTTAAAGGGATGTATCAAGAATTATTTCATTTAGTGAAGCAGTCTTCTGAGCCATTGACAGCGTTTTTTGGTACGCCTTTGCCCGACAACGAAATCGCGTATTTAACAATGCTATTCGGAGGAAGTTTGAGAAACCAAGATGTAAATTTCGAAGGTAAGGTCAAAGCGATTATCGTATGTCCACAGGGAACTTCTGTGTCTCAAATGATGTTATTGGAACTCAGAAATCTTTTTCCCGAATTGATATTTTTAGACGCAATGTCGATACGTGATCTTGAAAATTATGAATTGGACTACGACCTTATTTTTGCACCTGTGTTTGTGTTAACGCACAAAAAATTATTCATTACAAAAGTGTTTTTATCTGCAAGTGAACAACGAAAATTACGCAGAGACGTATTGCGTTATTTAAATCAAGATACGCCACAAGTCACCGAAGAAATTGAAAAATTAATTGAGATCATTAAAAAATCTGCAACGGTGAATGATATCCAAAGTTTGCGAAATGATTTAGAAAACTATGTGGGCCGATTCCATGCTTTATCTGGTGTGGATTCGCATACTTATACGACGAAGCAAGAACTAACACTTTATGATTTGATACCTGCACGTCATATTCAAAAAGCGTATCGGGTTGCAGATATGGAAGAAGCAATAGCAAAGGCAGCTGAACCGCTCGTTAAGAATCATTTAGTACACCAAAACTATGTGGAAGCGATGAAAGCGACATTTGATGATAGCTATATGATTATTATGCAAAATATTGCGATTCCACATGCGTATTCAGAAAAGGATGTCAATAAAACAGCGATGAGCATGTTAATCTTACAAAATCCTGTTAGAACGAAGCAAGGTCATGAGATTCAAATCATCGTACCCATTGCAGCGACGGATAAAGTATCACACTTAAAAGCACTTTTACAATTAAGAGATTTAGCGCAACATACGCAAGCGATTCAAAGCATGATTCAATCGCGAAAAATATCAGAAATCAGCCAATGGATTGCTCGGTTTTCAGAAAAAGAGGATCAATAAAGAGAGGGAAAGGTTATGTCGGACAATTTAATTTATGACGAGAACATTTTGATTGATTTAGAAGCAACAGATAAAAATGATGCATTATCTCAAATTTCTGATTTGCTAGAGCGAAATGGATTTGTTAAAGCATCTTTTAAAGAAGCGGTGATTGATAGGGAAGCAAATTATGCGACAGGGTTACCGACACATTTTTGTTCAGTCGCGATACCGCATACTGATATCGTACATGTCATCCATCCAACTATCAGTGTAGCCGTCCTTAAAAATGAAGTTTCCTTTGTTGAAATGGGAAGTTTTGACCAGGAAACAGAAGTCAAAATCATTTTTATGCTCGCTGTTAACAAATCAGACGATCAACTCGTGTTGTTACAACAATTAATGCAAATTTTTCAAAGCGAAGAAAAACTTAAAAAGATTTTAAATGCTAAACAAAGTACAGAGATTGCCCAACTGATGAAGCAATTTTTGGCAGTCCAATAAATGATGAGGAGGAATTTATGATGAAACAAGTATTAGTCGCATGTGGCGCAGGTATCGCAACATCAACAGTAGTCAATAATGCCATTGAGGAGCTTGCTAAAACGCACAATATTAAAGTAGATATCAAACAAATTAAGATTACAGAAGTGGGACCATATGAGCAAACAGCAGATTTATTAGTGACAACAGCAATGACGCAAAAAAAATATCCTTTTCCAGTCATTAATGCACGTAACTTTTTAACTGGCATTGGTATCGAACAAACGAAACAACAAATTTTAGATGAACTATTGAAATCATAAGAGTCGGTCATTGAAACGATTCCGAGAGGGTGGGAATTAATATGAGTCATTTTGTAGATTTTGTTAGAGGTTTTCTAGACTTAGGGGCAACAGTGATTCTACCAGTCGTTATATTTTTATTAGGACTGTTTTTTAGACAAAAAATAGGAGCAGCCTTTCGTTCAGGGCTTACCATTGGGGTTGCATTTGTAGGGATTTTCTTGGTCATTGACTTACTTGTAAAGAATTTAGGTCCCGCAGCACAAGCGATGGTAGAAAATTTAGGCGTCGATTTAAATGTGATTGATGTGGGATGGCCAGCTACATCTTCAATTGCTTGGGCTTCATCGGTGGTGGCATTCATTATCCCATTAGGCATTATCGTGAATGTCGTGATGCTACTGACTAAATTAACGAAAACGATGAATGTGGATATTTGGAACTTTTGGCATTATACATTTATGGCAGCAATGGTTTATGCCGTGTCAGGTAGTTTGTGGCAATCACTTCTAGCGGCTGTAATTTTCCAAGTGATTTGTTTGAAAGTAGCCGATTGGACAGCACCAATGATGAGTGAATTCTTTGATTTACCAGGTGTTTCCATAGCGACGGGAAGTACCATTTCTTACGCACCGGGTATTTTCTTAGTGAAAGGTTTACAAAAAATCCCTGGTTTAAACAAATTGGATGCAGATCCTGAAACAATTCAAAAACGTTTCGGCGCTTTTGGAGAATCTATATTTGTTGGTTTGATTCTTGGTTTAGTAATCGGTCTTTTAGCAGGTTATTCAGTCGGAGACGTGATTAACTTAGGTATGTCAATGGCAGCGGTCATGGTACTCATGCCGAGAATGGTGAAGATTTTGATGGAAGGCTTAATGCCGGTATCAGAATCAGCGAGAACGTGGCTGAACCAAAGATTTGGAGAACGTGAAATTTATATTGGATTAGACGCAGCTGTAGCATTAGGTCATCCAGCAGTGATTTCAACAGCACTCATTTTAGTCCCTGTGACAGTACTATTAGCTGTGGTGTTACCAGGAAACCAAGTATTACCATTTGGAGATTTAGCTACGATTCCTTTTGTAGTGGCATTTATTGTGGGGGCGGCACGTGGCAATATTATTCATTCAGTCATCGTTGGAACAATCATGATCGCGATTTCTTTATATATTGCGACAGATGTAGCGCCTATCTTTACTGAAATGGCACAAGGCACAAGTGTGAAAATGCCTGAAGGTTCTTCAAAAATTTCAAGTATAGACCAAGGTGGAAACATCATTAACTATATTATTTTCAAAATATTCAGCTTAATCAATTAGTACAATAGGGGTGTTGAGATGAAAGCGCTAGTTAAAACAGAATTAGGCTATGGTCATTTGGAAGTATTAGATCGAACTGAGCAAAAACCATTAGATCAACAAGTGAAAATTGAAGTGAAGTATGCAGGGATTTGTGGAACAGACCTCCACACGTTTGAAGGGCACTATAAAGTGAACGCACCTGTGACACTTGGGCACGAATTTTCAGGTGAAATTGTCGAAGTCGGAAAGGATGTTACAGCATTTAAAGTCGGTGATCGAGTGACTTCTGAAACAACTTTTTATGTTTGTAATGAATGTCGATATTGTAAAGAGAAAGATTATAACTTATGCAACTATCGAAAAGGACTTGGCACACAGGTAGATGGAGGATTCGCGAAATACGTTATAGCCAGAGAGGAAAGTGTCCATCGACTTCCTGACAATGTGTCATATCAATCTGCGGCAATGACAGAACCGCTTGCATGTGCGTATCATGCGGTTTCTAAAATTAATGTCAATGTTGGTGATGTTGCTGTTGTGATGGGACCAGGTCCGATTGGATTGCTTGTTGCGCAAGTTTTGAAAAGTAAAGGGGCAATCGTTGTCATCACAGGTTTAGATAGCGATGAGAAGCGACTAGAAAAAGCCAAAGCATTAAAGATGGATCATGTGGTGAATTTACAGCAATCCAATTTAGAAGAGAAGGTTAAAGCCATTACGGATGGTTACGGTGCTGACATTGTAATGGAATGTTCAGGTGCTGTTCCTGCTGCTAAACAAGGTCTTTCATTATTGCGAAAAAAAGGTGCTTATGGCCAAGTTGGTATTTTTAAAACGGCTGAAATTCCATTCGATATGGAAAAAGTCATTCAAAAAGAATTGACTATTGTAGGAAGCAGAAGTCAAAAGCCTGCTGATTGGGAACCTTCTTTACAGCTGATGTCACAAGGATTGGTAGATGCTGAAGCACTGGTTACAGAAGAATTTTATATTGATGAATGGGACAAGGCCTATCAACATTTAAAATCAGGAGACGGGATTAAAGCGCTATTAAAACCATTGTCATAATCAATAAAAAGGGTGATTGTAATGATAGAGTCAATGTTAAATTTGATGCTCGGACCGATGCGACACATTACGGATATTTACATGGAACATTTATTAGTCAGTAATTCGGCGGTGATTTTGAGTTATTTCACTTTCACGATTTTTAAAAGAAAGCGCATGGTTGATAACAAGTCGTGACGTAGATTGTATAAATAGAAGGAGAGGAGGGAGGATCTTTGAAAGCTTTAAATCTATATCATATGAATGATTTAAGATATGAAGAATGTGAGATGCCGGTCATCGAAGCTGATAATGACGTGGTGATAGAAGTAAAGGCAACAGGGATATGCGGTTCTGACACGTCGAGATATGCAAAGTTAGGGCCTTATGTTAAAGGCATGACGTTCGGACATGAATTTTCAGGTGTGGTCCATCAAGTTGGCGAAGGTGTTTCAAATGTTGCAGTGGGAGACCGTGTCACAGCGTGTCCTACGATCGTATGTGGTCAATGCGATTATTGCAAACAAGGGGCGTATTCTCGATGTGAAAATTTGTACGTCATCGGCTCTTATGTCCCTGGATCATTTGCACAATATGTGAAAGTACCTGCCTCACATGTGCTGAAAATACCAGATAATGTTGATTTTCAAACTGCAGCAATGGTTGAACCTTCCGCAGTGGTCGCACATGGCTTTTATAAGACACACCTCAAACCTGGAATGACCGTGGCTGTAATTGGAACTGGAAGCATCGGCTTACTTGCAATTCAATGGGCTAAAATATTTGGGGCTACGCAAATTATTGCGATTGACATTGATGACCATAAACTTGAAGTTGCCCAAAAAGTAGGCGCTGATATAGTGATCAATAGTGCAAAGGTCGATTTGGAAGAAACAGTTCAACAAATGTATAGGGATAAAATTGATTTGGCTGTGGAATCTTCAGGTGCTAAGTCAGTCATAGGATCAGTTTTGACACTACCTAAAAAAGGTGGAGAAGTATTATTCCTAGGTATCCCTTATGCAGATATTGCTTTAAGTAGGATGCAGTTTGAAAAAATATTAAGAAATGAACTGAGTTTGTTCGGGTCATGGAACGCATTATCTGCAGTATTTCCCGGGAAAGAATGGACATCAACGTTGCACTACATGAGTGAAGGGGCAATACGTGTAGCGCCAATCGTGTCTCATTATGTCCCATTATCTCAAGGACCTGAGATGTTTAGTCGAATCATTCAAAGAAAAGAAAATATCAATAAAGTTATTTTTTATCCAGAATAAACAATAGGATGGCGTTGATGTCATCCTATTTTTTTAGGTTCATTTACTTTTGATTTGCCATTTGAGTCGTTCAGTGTGACAGTTTGCCTTCTTCACGACACCTCTATGAATTTTTTATTTTTCCACACACATCATCAGTCATATATTGCAATTGCACATCTCTCATATGCGACGTCTCTTTTTTAAGATGGATATGAAGTGGTGTAACGCCTTGATGACTTCTTTCTTTAATTCAATTTCTTGCATGTTCAAAATTCTCTATTTTTGCATTAATCATGATTTTATGTTTTTGAAATCTCTTTGATTATGAATCATTTAAGGTTTTAATAAATACAACTGCAGTGTCGTTTGGAGGCATACAGTGAAGGAATCATGTCCTTCGTGTTACATATGCAAAATTTCGTTTTGAAAACTGAAGTGAATTGCACATCCATCTAGGAGCTAGAGCAATTACAATAATGGCATAGGAGGTTGAACGTTGCTAACGAACAGACAATTTGAAATTTTAGACAAAGTCATCAAAACGCAAGATTTCGTTTCCATTGCTGATTTGGCAAATGAATTTGAGCGCTCCGAAAGAACGATTCAATATGATATTGAGTACATTGAGTTTATGAAAGAAGCGTTGCATTTAGAAATTCAAAGGAGTAAGAGCAACGGAATTAAAATTGATTGTGAAGATTTGAGTGCGATTCAGCAAATGAATCAGGCCACTTTCCCAGATGTGCATTTTACGAAAAGTGAGCGGCATTTACAAATTTTATTGCATCTGTTTGAAGCGAAATCACCTGTCAACTCACGGATGTTATCGACTTTAGTCAATGTTTCACGACGTACGATTGTTGATGACTTGAAAGATGTGACGGCATGGCTTCAAGAGCAAGCGTTAACTTTACAATATGTGAAAAATAAAGGGTTTGTTATTGATGGAGATGAAGGGAGTTATCGAAAAGCTTACGGTCTCATCATTCATGATTATGTCAAAGCGACAAACGAATTAGTGCGTAAGACGTTATTTGAAGATGAAGATATGCAGTGGATGCGGCAAATGGTGCTTCACACGTTAGAAGAAGAGAGTTATCCGCTCTTTCAAATTGCAATTGATGGATTGGTGATTCATTTGTTAATTGCAATTCAGCGTGTTAAAAAGCAATTTACGATGGAACCTCCTCAAGAAGCACTCACAGCATTGATGGAGACGGATGCATTTCGAATTGCTCAAGCGATTGCAGTCGAAGTTGAACAGCATTATGACATTACGTTTCCGCCATCAGAAACGATGTTCATTGCGCTACATTTATTGAGTGCTAAAAAGTTAAAAATTGAAAATGATTATGTCGGTACGGAAGAACTTCAAATCCTCATTCACCAATTTGTCGAAAGAATGAGTGCGAGTTTAGGCATTGATTTAATTAAAGATACGAAATTGCTGAATAACCTCTATCTTCATCTCACACCTGCACTCAATCGGTTAACGTATCGATTCGTTCAACACAATCCTATTAAGCAAGATATTTATGCGCAGTACATGGAAATAACTGAAGTGATTACCGATAATATTTGGATTTTTGAAGAATTATACGATGTGGTATTTACGGATGATGAAATTGCATACTTAACGCTTCATGTCGCTTCCGCAATTGAAAGATTGACACAGCATAAGGGGCGAAAAATCAAAATTGTATTATTGTGTGGCTCTGGTATTGGAACGTCACAGTTATTAAAGGAAAAATTGCGAAAAATATATCCAGAATTTGATATTTTGGATGCTTACTCGTTGTATCAAATTGATGAAGCTCAGTTGAAAAAGCGTTATGTGGACTATGTCATTACGACAGTACCGATTCAATTGAAAGCGATTAAATGTATTAAAGTGACACCGTTTTTGGATAAGCAGGATAGAGAAAAGCTCAATGACATCATTAATCAAGAACGGGAGCGCTTTGCACACCGTCTATCACGTCAAAGCTTGCAGTTGAAACAAGTGATGAAACCTGAATATTTGGGCGTGATTCATCAAAAGATGTCTCGTAATGAGGCGATTACTGAAGTGATGCGCCCGCTAGAACAAGCAGGGATGATTCATGAACAGTACAAAAATGAAATTATGAATAAGTTGGATGAATTTGGCGCGTATATGGTCATCAGTCCACATATTGCGTTACTTCATGGCAGTACGGAATATACGTTGAACGGGGTAGGGATGACATTGTTTTATTTTGAACAAGGTGTCGCCTTTGAACATGACCGTTTTGATCCGGTAAAGGTGATGATTGGCTTAGCGACGGATGAACCACAAAAACATTTAACTGCTTTGAAAGAACTGAGCGACATACTGATGGATGATAAAATACGCACCCAACTCTTACATGGAGATTTGACAGGATTGAAAAATAAATTAGCGTGTTCGTAAAGGAGGCCGAATATGTCCTTAGAAATGCTGACAGAAGATAAGATTAATGTTAAAGAATATGTGGCAACTTGGGAAGAGGCAATTAAAGTGGCGGCGCAACCACTCTTAGACCAGGCGTATTTTAACCCAAGTTACGTCGACGCAATGATAGATAGTGTTTATCGACACGGGCCGTATATCGTCATTGCACCTGAGATTGCGATTGCGCATGCAAGGCCCAATGGCAATGTCAACAAAGTCGGGCTCAGTTTGTTGAAACTCCATCGCCATATTGATTTTGGCGAAAAGAGTCACTACGCCAGTTTGATTTTTGTATTTAGTGCAGTGGATACCCATTCACATTTGGATATTTTACAAAGTTTGGCACGCATTTTAGGCGATGTGACAACAGTAAATCGTTTAATGCAAAGTCAAAATGCAGCGGAAATCGTATCAATTATAAAAGGAGTAGAGCAAAGATGAAAATTTTAGTGGTATGTGGTCACGGTTTAGGTAGTAGCTTTATGGTAGAAATGAATGTCCAAGAAGTGTTGAAACAGATGACATTAAAACAAAATGTCGATGTGGAACATAGTGACATTATGTCAGCAAGTCCTGAAATGGCAGATTTGTTTATTTGTGGACGAGACTTAGAAGAAAATGCGGCACGACTTGGAGATGTACTCATTTTAGACAATATTTTAGATAAGGAAGAGCTAGAAAGAAAGTTAACAGATAAATTCGAGACGTTAGAAATGATTTAAAATAAGGGGTGTTGTCTATGCAAATGATACTTGATTTAATTGTCGATGTACTGAGTCAACCCGCAATTCTTGTGGCCTTGATTGCTTTTATCGGGTTAGTTGTACAGAAAAAACCGGCTTCAGTCGTGACATCAGGGACCATTAAAACGATTTTAGGCTTTTTGGTATTAAGCGCAGGTGCCGGTGTCGTGGTGCAATCATTAGAACCATTTGGCAAAATTTTCCAACATGCATTCGGTGTCCAAGGCGTTGTTCCGAATAATGAAGCCATTATTTCGATCGCGTTAGAAAAATATGGCACAACAGCAGCGCTCATTATGGTATTTGGGATGTTAGTGAACATTTTAATTGCACGTGTGTCGAATTTAAAGTTTATTTTCTTAACAGGGCATCATACATTTTACATGGCAGCGTTTTTAGCTATTATTTTAACAGTCGGTCATATTAAAGGTGTACTCACAGTAGTGTTAGGTGCATTGATTTTAGGTTTGATTATGGCAGTGTTTCCGGCGCTGGCACAACCGACAATGCGCAAGATCACAGGGAATGACCAAGTCGCATTGGGGCATTTTGGAACTGTGAGTTATTGGGCAGCAGGTGAAGTTGGGAAATTATTTAAAGGGCGTTCAAAATCAACGGAAGAGATTAAGTTTCCTAAAGGGTTAAGCTTTTTACGTGAAAGTACGATTAGCATTTCATTAACGATGATCTTGCTTTATTTGATTGCGAGTTTGTTTGCTGGCGTCGGCTATGTACAAGATGAAATCAGTAAAGACCAAAACTTCATCGTCTTTTCACTCATTCAAGGCGTTACCTTTGCGGCAGGGGTGTTCATCATTTTAACAGGTGTGCGTTTGATCTTAGCGGAGATTGTGCCTGCATTTAAAGGAATTTCAGAAAAGTTAGTCCCACACTCAAAGCCGGCACTGGATTGTCCAATTGTTTTCCCATATGCGCAAAATGCAGTATTGATTGGTTTCTTCGTCAGCTTTTTAACAGGTGTCCTTGGCATGTTTGTGATGTTTTTAATTGGTGGCGTGGTCATTTTACCAGGCGTCGTGCCACATTTCTTT
The DNA here is from genome assembly GCF_002902385.1 of Staphylococcus intermedius NCTC 11048. Taxonomy (GTDB): domain Bacteria; phylum Bacillota; class Bacilli; order Staphylococcales; family Staphylococcaceae; genus Staphylococcus; species Staphylococcus intermedius. The sequence goes on from NZ_PPQH01000073.1 coordinate 10,951, forward strand.
TTAGGTGCAACTTCAGGTGTATTTGGTAACGCACGTGGTGGCATTAAAGGGGGGATTGCAGGTTCGGCTTTAAATGGTCTGTTGATTACGTTTTTACCGTTACTCTTCTTGCCATTCTTAGGGGATTTAGGACTCGCCTCAACAACTTTCTCAGATACTGACTTTTTAGTTGTCGGTATTGTGTTTGGTAATATCGTTAAATACTTAGGTATAATAGGTCTGGTCATCGGTATTATTGCTACAGCAGTCATTGCGATGGTGTTACAAAAACAGGGTCGTACAAGATCAGAAGCGACAAAGTCTTAATATGTCTTGCTTGAGAATAAACTTGCACTTTTCTTAAAGAGACGCTATAATGATGTCATAAAACTCGTACATTAAGTACTACACCAAACCCCCTCACTGGTCAGAGTGAGGGGGTTTTTAATGGTGTGGCTACAATCGCCTATTTTTCTTGCCGTTATCTTTATTTCGTAGCCAATAGGCAAATAAAGCAACGGTACACCCACTGAGGACAGTGAGTGTATATTGCGCAAAAAACTCGCACATCTTCCTACACCTCCTTTCATGTCGTGTTGACACCTAAAGGATAGGCGATACCCTATTATATTACATTATAAATATAAAAATAAAGTTATAATATAACATTAGCTGTTTATTGATTTTCTGTCACGCAGTGAATATCTTTTTCTTAAAAATCAATATCACCTCATGTTATTTTTCAATTATTTACCACTGGTTTACGCCACTTTTAAAAGCTTTGCATGATGATTTTAAAGTATATAGAAATAAACTCAATTTTTTTATTAAGAGAAATTATAATAAAAATGTAAAATTTTACAAAAACTCAACCATTTTTTCTCAACGCGCGAATTGAGTGACTTTTAATGGTGTGGTGACAATCGTCTATTTTTATTGCCGTTATCTTTATTTCGTAGCCCATAGGCAAATAAAGCAACGGTGTACCCACTGAGCGCAGTGAGTGCATATTGTGCTAAAAATTCACATAGGGGCTGGAAAACCATTGCGTTTCTCAGCCCTATTTATCGTGAAGCTATATCTACAGTTGATGATAATAACGACAAAAATGAGGAAGAGTTGGACATGAAAAGTTGATGCTATGGATTGTTTTCATATCAGAAACTTGCCCTCTACTTCCTGTATTTGGAGTAAGATTGCCAGAAGGCTGAGACTCCTGAGGAATCAGCTGGTCCGGAGAATCCACTAACGCCTCAACAAGTGTAATAGTTTAATCAAGCGTTAGTTAGTCGAAGGGCCAGCCCCTAGGAAACGCGAAGCCATGAGGGCAATCAAAAATACAATTCATAGCGGAAGGGCAAGTTAAACCAAATATTACATCAATACCATCAAAAATTTTCATGTCCCACTCTCCTCTTGTATGATGTCACCCAAATCGATGGCACAAGGAAGTTATTTTCGATACCTACTGTCCCACAACACGCTGTTCACATAATGTTAAAAAAGAAATGACAAATCGGTTAATGATTCAGATATCATTTGATAAACACTACATATAGTGTTTATGATTATTTATAGACACTACATATAGAAAAGAGTGATATTTTGACACAACTTGAAAAGCAATTAACTGGTTTAATGACAAAAGATCCGACGATTGTAAATGAAAATGCAAATAAAGACAGTGAAACTTTTTCAACGATGCGCGATTTGACGGCGGGAGTTGTTTCAAAGTCTTACGCATTACAACATTTGTTGCCGTCCCATGTCGCTCAGGCACATCAAAAAGGTGAAATTCACTTTCATGATTTAGACTATCATCCATTTCAACCTTTAACGAACTGTTGCTTAATCGATGCGAAAGGGATGATGGCGAATGGTTTTCAAATCGGCAATGCGCAAGTGACCTCTCCAAAGTCGATTCAAACCGCTGCTGCGCAGTTAGTTCAAATTATTGCCAATGTGTCGAGCAGTCAGTATGGCGGTTGTACAATTGATCGTGTTGACGAATTGTTGAGTCATTATGCACATTTTAATGAAGAAAAACATCGCGAAGTTGCACGTGAATTTGTGAAAGATGACCAAATTGATGCCTATGTGGACAAACGTGTGACTCAAGACATTGCTGATGCGGTAGAAAGCTTAGAATATGAAATTAATACGTTATACACATCGAACGGTCAGACACCTTTCGTTACACTAGGATTTGGTCTTGGGGAAGACGAACTCAGCCGCAAAGTCCAAAAGGCAATTTTAAAGACGCGTATTAAAGGTCTCGGGAAAGACAGAATTACAGCGATTTTTCCAAAACTTGTCTTCTCGATTAAAAAAGGGACAAATTTTGCGCCGGAAGACCCGAATTATGATATTAAACAGTTAGCGTTACAATGTGCGATGAAGCGGATGTACCCGGATATTTTGAATTATGACAAAACGGTGGAACTTCTAGGCGATTTTAAAGCACCGATGGGATGTCGTTCATTTTTACCTGCTTGGCAAAATGCGCAAGGTGCGTTTGAAAATAATGGACGTTGTAATTTAGGTGTTGTGACGTTGAATATTCCACGTATTGCAATCGAGTCAGGAGGGGACATGACACGTTTTTGGGATTTATTTGATGAACGTATGCAAGTGTTACATGATGCGCTCGTTTATCGTATTGAACGCGTGAAAGAAGCGGTCCCGAACAATGCACCTATTTTATATAAACGTGGTGCTTTTAAATATCGTATTAATGAAGAAGATCCTGTTGATACATTTTTCAATCAACAACGCGCGACGATTTCGATGGGGTATATCGGTTTATATGAAGCAGCGACCGTCTTTTTTGGACCGAATTGGGAAACGAATCCTGAGGCGAAAGATTTTACGTTAAATATATTAAGACAAATGAAAAATTACCAGCATGAATGGACAGCGCAATATGATATTTGGTTTAGCATTTATAGTACGCCAAGTGAGTCACTCACAGATCGTTTTTGTCGCTTAGATCGTGAAGCATTTGGTGATATTCCGGATATTACCGATAAAGGCTATTATCAAAATTCGTTCCACTATGATGTGCGCAAAGATGTCACACCTTTTGAAAAGTTAGATTTTGAAAAAGAGTATCCTTATTTGGCATCGGGTGGCTATATTCATTATTGTGAGTATCCAAAGTTAGATCACAACGTTAAAGCGCTCGAAACGGTTTGGGATTATGCTTATGACCGTGTGAGCTATTTAGGTACGAATATTCCAATTGATCATTGCTATGACTGTGGTTTTGAAGGTGATTTCGATACGACTGAAACAGGTTATCGCTGTCCGGAGTGTGGCAATCAAAATCCAGAAACGGTGGATGTGGTCAAACGGACTTGTGGTTATCTCGGTAATCCTGTTCAACGACCAACGATTGAAGGACGCCATAAAGAAATGTGTGCACGGGTGAAACATTTGAAGGTGCGCCCATCATGAGTGTGCCACAAGTAACGGCTGGCGCTGGCTACATCGCAAAAATTGAATACCAAAGTTTTGTCGATGGTGAAGGGGTACGATGTAGCGTGTATGTCTCTGGCTGTCCATTTCAATGCGAAGGGTGTTATAACAAAGCTGCCCAGCATTTTCGTTATGGTGAGGCGATGACGGACGAGGTGATTGAGGAGGTGCTCGACGCATGCGCACCGGAATACATTGCTGGATTGAGCATTTTAGGTGGGGAACCTTTTAGTAATTTAAAGGTGGTAGCCCCACTCGTCCAAGCATTTCGTGCACGGTACGGTCGGAAAAAGTCGTTATGGATTTGGACAGGTTATTTATTTGAATATTTATGGCGTGCAAATGACCAACGTACAGAGGTGATGAAACAAGCCGATGTCATTGTCGATGGGATGTTTGTCCAATCGTTGTATCGTCCGAACTTGCCTTATAAAGGTTCGCTCAATCAACGTGTGATCGATGTTCAACAATGGCGAAACACACAACAACTCAGTCAATCGATTTATATTGAATAAACATATAGAACCAAGTATTTTGTTACAAACTGATAAGAAGAATTCAGTAGCATTATTGAAAATGAAAGTCTATCTTGACAGGTAGGCTTTTTTACTGGAATTTTACATAAAAATAGTTATTGCACTTCTTATCAGATTAGCGTATAATTTTAAATCGAAATCATTACTGTTTGGTTGGGAGGAGACCACATTATGAAAAAAGGTTTGAAAGTATTGGCGGCAGTGCTGTTGTCAGGAACGGTTCTCGCGGCGTGTGGCCAAGATGGGGACGATAAAGCATCAAAAGATCAACTTAAAGTGACAACGACTGTGTTCCCATTACAATCTTTTGTGAAACAAATTGGTGGCGAGCATGTGACTGTCGATTCAATTTATCCTAAAGGTACAGACTTACATAGTTTTGAACCGACACAAAAAGATATTATCGATGCGAGTCAATCTGATTTATTCATTTATACAGGCGACGATTTAGATCCAGTAGCGAAAAAAGTTGCGAGTGCAATTAAAAAAGATGATCATAAATTATCATTGGAAAACAGCTTAGATAAAGCCACTTTATTAACAGATCAACATGAACACGGCGAGCATGAAGAACACGGTGATCACGATGAACATGGAGAAGAAGCACACGAACACGGTGAATCACATGAAGAACATGAACATCATCATCATGGCGGTTATGATCCACACGTATGGTTAGACCCACAAATGGATAAAAAATTCGTGACTGCGATTCGTGACGACTTAAGTAAACGTGATCCAGAGCATAAAGCAGAATATGAAAAAAATGCAGATAAAGTATTAAAAGACTTAGATAGCATTGACAAAGAGTTAAAAGATGTGACGAAAGATCATCAAGGTCATGCGGTATTTATTTCTCATGAATCATTAGGTTATTTAGCAGACCGATATGGCTTCGTGCAAAAAGGGGTTCAAAGCTTAAATGCTGAAGATCCATCACAAAAAGAACTGACTGAAATTGTGAAAGAAATTAATGACACTGGCGCAAAATACATTCTTTATGAAGAAAATGTCGCAAATAAAGTCACAGACACAATCCGTAAAGAAACAGATGCTCAACCATTGAAATTCAACAATATGGAAGCTGTATCTAAAGACCAAGAAAAAGATGCGACATACCAATCATTGATGAAAGAAAACGTGAAAAACATCGAAAAAGCGCTCAACGACAAAATTAAAGTTGAAGATGATAAAGCGGCGAACAAACATAGTAAAGCCATCCAAGACGGTTATTTCAAAGATGATCAAGTGAAAGACCGCGATTTATCAGATTATGCAGGTGAATGGCAATCTGTTTACCCATTATTGAAAGATGGTACATTGGATGAAGTATTCGAACATAAAGCAGAAGACAAAGGTGACAAATCTGCAAAAGAATACAAAGCTTATTATGATAAAGGTTATAAAACAGATGTAGAAAAGATTAAAATTACAGATAATCAAATTACCTTTACGAAAAATGGTAAGTCTATGACAGGTACGTACAGTTATGATGGTAAAGACATTTTGAAATATGATGGTGGTAATCGCGGCGTACGTTATACATTCAAACTTGAAGGTGACGCGTCAGAAGGTTTACCGAAATATGTACAATTTAGCGATCATAATATTGCACCTACGAAAACAGGACATTTCCACATCTTTACAGGAAATGACCGTGACAAAGTATTGAAAGAATTAGAAAACTGGCCAACGTACTATCCAGCTGATCTTTCAAAAGAAGAAGTAAAAGATGAAATGTTAGCGCATTAATATTCCTCATTAAAAGAACCGGAAGAGACATATATCTCTTCCGGTTTTTTCGCGTTTTGAGGTGGTTTGAACGGTAACACAAAGGGGGAGGGGACATAATCATTTTTGATGCTGTGGATGCAGTATTTTGTTCAACTCACCCTCCCTATGATTTGTGGCTTCTGATTGCCCTTATGGCTTCGCTTTCTTAGGCTGGCCCTTCGACTAACTCACGCTTAATTAAACGATTACATTTGTTGAGGCGTTAGTGGATTCTGGGAGCAGTACAGAAATCTCAAGTTTGACAAAGATTTCGCAGTACTGCCCCCGCAAGGCTGCCTAGACTTCTCAAAAGCATCCACATTGAGAAGTCAGACAGCTACTGCGATAAACATCATCCACTATTAAAGTAAAGAAGGAACTGTTAGCAGTATGTACGCATACCCTCAAAAGTCTCAGCCTTCTGGCAATCTAACTCCAAATACAGGAAGTAGAGGGCAAGTTTTTGATATGAAGACAATCTATAGCATCAACTTTTTATGTCCGTTCTTCCTCATTTTCGTTGTTATTATCATTATCTGAAGATATAGCTCCACGATAATAGGGCTAGGATATCATAATGATCCTAGCTCCTTTGCATTTTGCGTTGTCGTTACGATTTAAAAAATATGGATAACGTTAGCATTTCACCATTGAGTAAAATGAACGTTATCCATATTTGAATTTTATTGATGGGTTAAAAGTGAGTGTAGCTTAGACTTTGTTGACTGATGCATCGTAAATGGCATCAATCGTTTGACCTAATAAGCGATCAAATTCTTCATCGGATTGGCTCACGCGTAAGTCGTTAATTAATGCACGTGAGAAACTTGCGATTAAGCCATCATTGGTTTTTAAGAATTCATTCGCTTTCTCAAGGCTGTAACCACCAGATAATGCAACTACACGGACCACATTTGGATGGTTAATTAAAGATTGATATTGATTCTTTTGAGTTGGAATTGTAATCTTTAACATGACATAATCTTCAGAACCGAGCTTGTCTAAATGTTGATGAATAGATTCGGCTAAATAAGCTTCAATTTCAGCCTTCTGTTCTGCATCAATATTTACTTCTGGTTCGATGATTGGCACGAGGCCTTTTGCAATGATGCGTTGTGCAACTTCAAATTGTTGTTCAACAACCGCATCGATACCTGCTTTATTGAACTCTAAAATGTTAGAACGCATTTTTGTACCGAAAATTTTGTGCTCATTCGCACGATCTAATAAACTGTCCAACTCAGGCATCGGTTTCATAAGTTGAACGCCATTTTCTTTATCTTCAAGACCTTTATCTACTTTTAAGAAAGGCACAATACCTTTATCAGCTAAATATTCACCAGTGTGCTTACCTTCTACTTCACGATCCATTGTTTGCTCGAATAAAATCGCACCAAGCACTTTATCTGCAGTAAATGACGGAGAAGTCACGATACGTGTACGCATGTCATGAACGAGTTTGAACATTTCGTCATCATTTGTGTACTGATCTTCTGAAACACCATAGCCACGTAACGCTTTTGGTGTACTTCCACCACTTTGGTCAAGGGCTGCGATAAAACCATTTCCGTTTTTAACTTTATCAAATTGTTCTTGATTCATACTGACTTTCCTCCTCGAAACATTTTTCTATGTCTAGTATGACGAAATATCATATCAGATTCAAATAAAATGGAATGTCCAAAAATGGGGAGAACAAAGATAGAACACTGTTATAACAGGTGTTGAGACATTTTGTCTATAAGGTGAACAATTTGAAAAGAGAGGGAGGGAATGAAAAAACGCCACTGCACCACACATTGTTGGAATATGTATGGTTACAGTAGCGGATACATGGCTGACGTCTAAAATTGCGTATTTCATTTCATTTAAGACAAGTCATCTGACATAGATGATGGAATAAATTTTGAATACTTTCACTGCATCGATTTTGGCGGAAACTCATCCTTATTAACGATTGATTTGCTACGGCGTCACATGATATCGTGTCAAACACATCATAATTGCTTATTCAGGGAAATATTGAATAAACAATGGTTCAACGGTTGGACAGATTACTGAAAATCCGTCAAAGCTTTGGAATGATGCACGCGCTGCTACAACGTTAAAGCTCATCACTTTTCCAACAATATGATGATGCTCTGAAACGAAATAGGCGCTAAACCCAGGTGGATGAATACCACTCAACTCATGGGGTGTAAATAGGACTAAAATGGTGCCTTTGATTTCACGAATTGTACGCTCAACTTCGCTTAAAGTAATCGGTTGTGTGTGTTGAGATAATGGTTCGATGACGGGATGTTTTTCGTAAATACTGAGATGTAAATCACTGAAGTCACCTTGAATCATTGTCATGGAAAACAACTGATTGCTTTCAAACTTTTGTTTAATTCTTTCAAATACATAGGTATGATGCATGTCTGTGATGTCAAAAGTCAATTGAGCACGATCACGGTAAACGGCGCCATAAGGTACTTTTTCTCTACCATTAAGTCCGTGATGCTCATCAAATTGATTCATATGAACGGGCTGACCATCAATAATCACAAAATCGCCATCTGCATGATTTAATGTGCCAAAGCCATAATCGCCGTAACGTAACAGTTCAGCAATTGTGACTTCACTCTCTAGATGACCTTCTAACAAGCTTTTCATCGAGCCTACTTGATGAATGTAATGACGATATTCTTTCAATGAATCAGCCTCCTTTTTATTTCTCAATACAATTTGAAATATCGCTGATGCGCCATTTTAATCCTGTGCCTCATCGGCCAAAGATAGCAAAGCCCTTCGTCGACGAATAAGATTTTAAAATATATTTTGTTGCTTGCTATGTAAAAAGTATAAACGC
>NZ_PPQH01000074.1 GCF_002902385.1 Staphylococcus intermedius NCTC 11048
AAAGAAGATACAACACCCGTAGAAGATAAAAATGAGGTAAAAGAAGATACAACACCCGTAGAAGATAAAAATGAGGTAAAAGAAGATACAACACCCATAGAAGATAAAAATGAGGTAAAAGAAGATACAACACCCATAGAAGATAAAAATGAGGTAAAAGAAGATACAACACCCGTAAGAGATAAAAACTTTGGTAATACTGATATAAAAATGAAAGAAATGATACAAGCTAAAGGTCTCGAAAATATAGATTATGGAAGTTTAAATTCTGATGAATTTTCATGGTTATTAAAGTACTTAGGTAATAATTCAAGTTCACCGAACAGTAATTCTTTTTATAACGAAAGAATTGTACACTCTAGGGCTAAAAGAGAAATTGGAAATGAATCTATTAATTTTACGACTAATATAAATAGAGATGCTTCAGATGGAAGAAATAAAATTTTAAAATTAACAGGAGAATATAATCCTAATTTAAATATAGTTGAATGGAATTTAAATGTAAAAATGGTAAATAATTCTTCTCCTGAGTATTTGTTTATAACAACTTCAACAGAGAATAATGGTAACCTTGGAGAAGCAACAATTTCTGAAACTTCTACACCTTTTATATTACTAGGGAATAACGATAAAATTTCTTATGGAAGTTTCAATGGGAAAGACGGAATTACTGACCCTCAATGGAGAAGTGAAGATAAACTCTCTCAAGGTACTGAAGTTACATTCAAATTTACTACTACTTTTAATGGGACTTTAGAGGATTTCAAAAATTTAAATGGTACTGATATGTTGTTTACGGTTAAATCAGCAGGGTTTGGTTTCCAAAGATACCAAGGGGACCCAGGTAATAATAAAGTTCATGCTTCTATACAGGGGTATGGTGGGATAAATTTACCTGATCTATCAGATAGTGAGTCCGAGTCGCTAAGTACATCCGAATCACTAAGTGAAAGTGAATCAATTAGTGCATCAGAGTCATTAAGCGAAAGTGAATCGATTAGTAAGTCTGAATCACTAAGTGAGAGTGAATCAATTAGTG
>NZ_PPQH01000075.1 GCF_002902385.1 Staphylococcus intermedius NCTC 11048
AGTGATTGCTCGTCATCAGTACCGAATGTAATAGGATTACCTACCGCATAAGCTACTTTTTGATCAACTAAATTTTGATGGTAATTCGTGTACATTCGCCAGTCTGGTTTTAGTGGGTCGTAGTTACCTTTAACATCTCTTTTGAATGGTAAATCTAATATGTCTGGGTGATGGTTGTAGTAACGTTCCCCCACAGTGATATTTTCGATATTTTCTTTGTGATTTTGAATCAAACGCAAAATCATTTCCTCTTGCGTTTCGTGCTTCGGTTTAATCATTTCTATCACACGTTCGTGATATGGTTTTTCGTTTGGCCAATAAATAGCAATCACCTACTTTAGTATTGAAATTTTATTTTGTCGCATATCACGTTCAAGTGCGTAGCGTGTGGCGTCAATACAATTGTGTATAATTAGACCACCATCAACAGAATAGTTGTGGTGGTCTTCTACTTCCATATTATAAACATTTTGTATGCTATGAAATCTTATCGATTTTATCTTTTCTCTCTTTGGCTCTTTGCCTGTTTGTACAACTTCTGGAACATGTTTTTGTCTTTCTATACTTATTGACTTTAAATTCTTTACCACAATATACACACTCCCTTATCTCATCATCTAAACCACTTTTTCTTCGCCACTTTGATTTACACTTATTAGAACAAAATCTGTTAACACCTATATCTTGTGTTTCAAATTCATTTCCGCACTCTTCGCATTTAAACTTTTTCATTTGATGTAGTTTCTCTTTGGTACTTTCGTAATGTTTTTTGTGCCATTTACGGCCTTCATCTGATTTATGCCATTTATTCGCTGCTGGCCGAGCATTTTCATCTAAGTTTCTTATGATTTCTTTTCTTTGTAATTTTGCTCGTTCTAATCCGTGTAATGTGACATGTTCACCATGCTTCATTAGTTGTAAGTTCGTAATATCATTATTACTCTTATCGTGATCTAAATGATGTATATGACAACCTTCTGGAATTGGTCCATTGTGATATTCCCAAACATATCGATGCAATCTCTTACGTTTAGTAGAATTCAGATAATATCCAGTTTTGTCATCTCTAGTAAATTTCAAACCATTAAAGTATACGTATTTCATAGCTTCATCTCCTTAATTCTATTATACCAAAAGAATAACGAGAAGTATCTACTTATATACTTATTATTTCATCGTCAGTATTGAGTTCTTTAACCATTTTCCAACCATTTGTGGTTAATATTAAATGGTCGCTTGTTGCTTTGATTTTACGTCCACTTTCTGTTTCGATTTCAAACACATTAGCATTTTCTCTAGTTAGTCTTACATCAAAGTAAGTTGATTCAGTAGCAATTTGTTTATCTTCGTTAAAACACTTTACTAATCCGGTAGTACCTACTAAATCTTTAATTGGTACTTGCCCATTTGATGTGTCAATTAATGTATCACCTGTTACACAGTGATTATCTTTATCTTCTAACTTCGGTTTAACATTACCGTCTTTGTCTGTTTCGTAATCAATGTTTTCAAATTCTCTTGCAATGTTCGGTGTTCGTTTAGGGTCTATCACAATAGCTTCCAAATCGTTCAACCAACGTTCGCCGTATTCAACGCTGTCAGGACCTTTCTTAACACCTTTCACACGTTTGATACCGTGCTCTTTTTTAAGTTCGTCAATAGACTTAGGTTCGGCGCTATCTGCATATATTTCTTCGCTTTGATAACCTTTATCTTGCAACCACTTACCGAGTTGCCTGTTGCTAATTTGGACACCGTAATATTCGTCAACAGCGTATATGATTTGTTTCTTTTTGTCATAATGCCATCGAACAAATGCTAACGGATCAGTAGCATAACCAAAATCAATAGCGTTACGTATGTTATCGAATGTACCGAACAAGTCATCGGGTATTGTTTCAACTCGCAAATTGTCGAATGGTACAACACCACTTCCGATTGCTTCACCCATGTACTCCCAACGATACCGCATCTCATT
>NZ_PPQH01000076.1 GCF_002902385.1 Staphylococcus intermedius NCTC 11048
TTCCATTTTTGTCTTATGGCGTACTTTATATAACATTCTCAGTACACCATGTTTTGTAAACTGATCTATATCAGTAAATACTTGTGAATTGTCTTTCTTAATCCACTCGACGTCGTAATCGTCAAATGAAATATTTTGCCTTACTGCTATGTCCAAAAAACGTAGCAACTCACGCGCTTCCGCCCCGTTCTCGTACTGACTATAAACATGGAACGTGATAGCAATAATCTCACGC
>NZ_PPQH01000077.1 GCF_002902385.1 Staphylococcus intermedius NCTC 11048
GTCGTTATCTGCTTGTTTACCTACGGTTACCGGTACTGTAATGTGGTCTGTTGTACCATCTGGATACGTCACTGTTACACTTACATCTGTTGTACCTTCTTTTGTTCCGTCAGGTAATTGACTTGGATCGTTAATTGTGATTGTTGGTTGATTGCCATCTGTTGGGTAGCCTGGAATATTGACTGCACCTTTTACTTCATCTTCTGTTGTGGCAGTGCCATAATCCTTCGTGATTGGCGTTGTTTCTGGTGTGTACTTGTCGTTATCTGCTTGTTTA
>NZ_PPQH01000078.1 GCF_002902385.1 Staphylococcus intermedius NCTC 11048
ACTTTATTTTAATAATTATTTGATATATATAAAGATAAAGCATGGCGATATCAAGGAGGAAAAGGATGAAAAATAAGTCTAAATCATTAAAATTCACTACAAAAATAAGTATGACGACAGCCTTTATTTTAGGAGGATTATCATTTGCAAATTGCAGTAATTCAATAGATAAATATCTTAATAGTTCTTTATCACATCAAAAAGTAATAGTTGCATCATTAAATTTAATAAGCTCTTTTAAAGATCAAAATGCTTATGCAATCGCGGGGAACACGACGCATTGGTCACAAAAAAAATGCAACACAATACATACAAAATCATATCGGCGTCGGCGTCGATTTTGATGGTTATTATGGGTATCAATGTATGGATTTAATTGTGGATTACATGTACCAATTATCAAATGGAAATGTTCGCTTAAACGGAAATGCCTATCAAGCGAAAAACAATCAATTAGGCAACTATGCAAAAGTTTTTCCTAAGAAGCCTGGATTTGTACCGAAAGCTGGAGATATTGTGGTCTGGTATCCAAGACCATGGAATGCCCATTATGGTCACATCGGTATCGTTAAAGAAGCTTCTTCAAAGCAATTTACTTCCCTAGAACAAAATATTAGAGGGAACCTCTCATTTGGTGAAGTTGGTCGATTAGCTACGCATCAATATTCGGATGTTGCTTATTTTATCAGGCCAAACTTTTCAAATAAGGATCATAAAGCTGATTCATCCTATTCCGATACATCCTTAAACCCAAATGCCGTTGTCAGCGATTGGATGAAAACAAGAAGTGGTGTTACATACAGACATGAAAATGGACAATATACCGTAACGAGAATTCAAGGTGCGGCAGTGTACAGTGCACCGAACAATGATGGTAAACAAGTCACGAATTTGAAACCTACTACAATACTTAATTATGATTATAAGTACGTTAATGATGGATACGTATGGGTTAGTTTTGAGAAAAATCATCATCGATATTATGTTCAAACCGGCTACAGTGATGGGAAAATTGGATATAAAATTGGAAGTGAGCCATTCGGTGCCTTTACTAAAGTGAACTTTTCAGAACTTAGCTATTCAGATGTACCTTATAATAGCAATGCGATCACAAGTGAATGGCAGAAAACAAAATCAGGGATCAAGATGCGTTACGAAAATGGCAGATTCAAAGTTACGAAAGATAAAGGTGTTGCCATCTATAGTCAGCCGAACAATGATGGTAAACAATTTGATACATTGAAAAAACATCAGCATTTAATTTATGACTATAAATACATTAATGATGGATATGTATGGCTGGGGTTTGAAAAAAATGGTAAGCGATATTACGCACAGGTCGGTTATAGTGACGGCAAATACGGTTACAAGCCAAAAACAAAACCATTCGGCCAATTTGATTAGCTTGAATAAAAATTGAGCCTCCTTATTCACACCTAAAGCCGAATTTTTTAATTAATGATGACATACAAAAACTTATTTTCATAGCTCAAAATCCCCATTATAGATTAAAGCAGGAAGCTTTGAAGCATGTAAGATTAATCAACCATTTCGTGAAAAAGCGACACCTCTCTTACATTAAGAGAAATGTCGCTTTTTGTATTATTTCCTGGTCGAGCACATTGAATAAAGAACTACTTTTATTTTTACACACAAAAGATTGACAAACCCGTGCAAGACTCCTGAGGCATAGAGTCGAAACTGAAAATCCACCAACGCTTCCAATACAAATGTATCAGTAAAATCAAAGCGTTGGTTAGTTGAAGTGAGGCGCCTCGGAAAGCGCAGCACGGTTAAGCAATCTTATATACTGCTCAACATCAAAATAAGATACTTAAAACGCGAGACCATTGGTAGCAATCGTAAGCATTTCCCTATTTTCAACTAATGAGGGATAATGCTTTTACTCACGCAAATACGTCGACTTAAATGCCTCAATTACTGCTTCAAAATCAGCCACATTCAACGAGAAATACACCTTAATCTTCGGCTCCGTACCAGACGGTCTCAACGCAATAAAGCCCTCCTCAAATGTATAACGAATGACATCTGCTTGCGGTAAATCAATCACCGTCGTTGTACCATCAGCTAAATGCATCGTTTGCTGCGATAAATAATCCTCTTTCGTCACAATGTTTAAGCCAAGCAACGTGTCGCTCGTATCATTTCTAAAATGTGACATCAGCTGATCAATTTTCTGTCTACCTTGTTGACCAGCAAACGTCGGAGATAGTGTCAAATCATCATAGTGACCAATTTGCGCATAAATATCCTCCAGCACTGCTTTAAACGTTAAACCATTTTGCGATAACATTTGCTTATACTTCACTAATAACGGAATAAACTGAATCGCGTCCTTGTCTCTTGATAAATCTTTCGCAAGGTAGCCGTGACTTTCCTCAAATGCCAAAACGAGTTGTGCATCATCTGCTTCACGTTGTTGCAGTTGCTCTGAAATATATTTAAAGCCAGTTAATACGTTCACCACTTCTACATTTAAAGCTTTCGCAAGCGCTTCACTTAAAGCCCCTGTCACAATCGATTTAATAATGTAAAATTGATCGCTTGTCGGTTGCAGTTCTTGATAGCGTAGTTTCATTAAGATGAGTCCGATTTCATTACCATTAAAATAACGTGTTGTTCCGTCGTCATATCTTTCCACAAACCCAAAACGGTCAGCATCTGGGTCAGTCGCGATGATGAGTGATGCGTCTTCTTGTTCAGCAAGACGAATGCCATATTCAAATGCCGCTTCCTCTTCTGGATTGGCACTTTTAACAGTGGGAAAACGTCCGTCTGGTTGAGATTGTGTTGTTTCAATAACAAAATCATCAAATCCAAGCTCTGTCAGTAATGTCGCACCTAATGGCAAACTCGTTCCGTGAAGACTTGTTAATACGACTTTTGCACCATGTGATTCAATTGGACCGACAAGCGCTTTAACCCCTTCTTTATACGCCTCAGTCACTTCTTCAGCTAATGGCATAATCATTCCAGCGTCACGTAATGCCTCAAAATCTTTCGCTTTAATTTCTAACGGAGATTCAATCGCATTGATGTACTGGCTTAACGCTTCTGATGTACTTGGTAACAATTGACCACCGTCTGGGCCATAAATTTTAATGCCATTGTAATGACTTGGATTATGACTCGCTGTAATCATCACACCTGCCGTCGCTTGTAAATGACGAACCGCAAAAGATAGCTCAGGCGTTGATTTATAATTGTCCGCCAATACCACTTTGATACCTTCAGTTGCTAATACACGAGCAATTTCACGACCAAAGTCTTTCGATAAAAATCGCGTGTCAAAATGGATGACAACAGTCGCATCTGATTGTTTCCCATTTAAATATTGTGCTAAACCGAGTGCAACTTTACGGACTGTAAATAAATTTAAGCGTCCGGGTCCAATGCCAAAAGTGCTTCGAATTCCTGCAGTCCCAAATGTAAGTACCTCTTCAAAGCCGGCTTGTTGTTCTTCTTCGGTTTGTGCTTCAAAAAATTCGCGCACTAAACTTTCATCTAGTTTCGACATCCATTGTGCTTTCAAAACATCCACCATCCTCATGTGATACATTAATTATAAAATAACGGGGTTCAAACATGATTGAGTTCCCTTATTCACCATATTAATTTCATTATACATCAACTACCCGCTTCCAACATAGAAACCGACTGATCTCTACAAAACAGATGAAATGGTATGAAATGATTGAAAAGTCATCAACACTTCATTACAATATATAATCATATGTAAAATACCTGTTAGGAGCAATTCACTATGAATAAAGGACTCAAATATTTACTCTATTTATTAGCGCTAATGCTGATAGTTGTTCCTACAATTTTCGCATTCACTCTTTTTAACTCATCAAAAAATGCTTTTGACGACTCGTTCTCACAATCGGATGAACGCCAATCCCAATTAAGAGATTCAAAAGTCAATGCTGCAAAACAACCCATTTCCATTTTATTTTTAGGAATAGATGACAGCAGTACAAGAAGACAAAATGGACAAAGTGCCGAGCAATCCCGTACAGATGCGATGATTTTATCAACATTGAATCCTGACGAACATCAAATTCGTTTGCTCAGTATTCCGCGTGATACGTTAAGCTTCATTCCAGAAGTTGGTTACTATGATAAGATTACACACGCACATGCATATGGTGGTCCAGAAGCCTCAATGCGTACAATCGAAGCCAATTTAAATGTACCTGTTGACTACTATGTTCGTATTAATATGGAAGCTTTTGCAAAAACTGTAGATGAACTCGGTGGCATTGAATTTGATGTCCCATATGATTTGAATGAACCAAATACTATGGACAAAGGTCGTATCAAGCTTAAAAAAGGAAAGCAACAACTTAATGGTGACGAAGTGCTTGCTGTGACACGTACACGTAAGCAAGACTCTGATTTAAAGCGCGGGCAAAGACAAATGGAAGTATTAAAAATATTGTTCAAGAAAGCCCAAGACACTAAATCTTTACACAAATTAGATGATATCATTGAAATTGTAGGAAAAAATTCAAAACACAACTTAAGTTACTCTGAAATCCAAGCACTCGCGACAAACTACCTAGCAAATGATGTAGAAATTAAATCACAACAACTTAAAGGTGAAAATGAATTACTGAACGGTATTTATTACATTAATCCTGATGTTGATAATTTAATCGACACGTCTAACATTTTACGTAAAGACTTAGGTTTAGCACCCATTAAAGACAGAAATCAATTTTTAGTTGAGCGAGTGAAACAATACTATGGAGAAATTCCACCACTCACGTATCTAGAATCATCATTGTTGCAAGATGTTAAAAAGTTAATGCCAAAAGATGATAACAATGATCAAAATAATACAGGTGAATCAGCTGATACCACGAATGACACAATGAATAATCAGCAACAAGGTATACCGGAGCAAAATCCTGATGGTTCATACTATTAATAGGAGGTTCACACATGGCACGTCATACACAAGAAAAAATTAGACATATCAATGGCATATTTAATATGCTTGAGCAACAAATCATTCACAGCAAAGATATGGCGCATTTTCGTCAAGAGCTTTTTTATGTGAATCATACGCATCGTGAGAACTACGAAGCACTGTTGCTTTATTATCAGGAGAGTGAAACGAATCCTGTCATTAATGGGGCATGTTATATCGTCGCCCTCCCTGAGATTTTTGATGCCATTGATGTCTTTGAATCGCCATTACCATTTTCTTGGGTTTATGATGAAAATGGTTTAACACCAGCAATGCAAAACTTAAGCGTGCCGATTCAATATCTTGTCGCTGCCGCATTAGAAGTGACAGATGTAAATATTTTCAAACCTTCTGGCTATACAATGGGCATGAACAACTGGAATCTTGTACAAATGCGCTTGTTCTGGCAATATACGGCCCTTATACGCCAACAAGCAATGTAACCACAGACGCATTAACGTTATATTATTGATTAAAACAGGCTATGACATAAAAAATTTTGATGATATTGATGCAATATATTGTTTAACTTGCCCTTCCGCTTTGAATTGTATTTTTGATTGCCTTCATGGCTTCGCATTCTTAGGGGCTGGCCCTTCAACTAACTAACGCTTGATTAAACTGTTACATTTGTTGAAGCGTTAGTGGATTTTCCGGACCAGCTGATCCCTCAAGAGTCTCAGCCTTCTGGCAATCATACTCCAAATACTGGAACAGAGGGCAAGTTTCTAAAATGAAGACAATCCATATCATCCACTTTTTATGTCCAACTCTTCCTCATTTTCGTAGTTATTATCATCAACTGTAGATATATCTTCACGATAAACAGGACTGGGAAAACTTAATGACCCAGTCCTGTTCAATCTTTTTATAGCCTCATCCTTTTCATTGAACTGAAGACCACGCAAACATCAATCTTAAAAGCGCCCTTTTTCTCCCCTGCTTCTCCATCCCGCTCAATTCGATTTCAAAAATACTTTTATTCTATTACGAAATAGATTATGATAAACATTAAATCAATACGCTTATGAAAGGAATGAGCCTTATGATTAAAAAAGTTGAAACGGAGCAAGAATATCAAGATGTCCTTTTCGTTCGTGAAACAGTATTTATTCATGAACAAGGTGTCTCTCGTGAAGAAGAAATTGATGAACATGAACATACCGCACAATATTTCATTGCTTATAACGATAATCAAGAACCTATCGCAACAGCACGTTTTCGTAATGTAGAAGGCAGCGCGAAAGTAGAACGTGTTGCAGTAGTCAAAAGTGCGCGCGGTTTAGGTATAGGCAAACAACTCATGCAATATCTTGAACAAGCAGCGCACAAACAAGGGTATCATCATTTTAAATTAGGTGCACAAACGCACGCCATCCCTTTTTATGAATCATTAGGCTACCATGCGTACGGTGATGAGTTTTTAGATGCAGGTATCCCTCACTACAACATGGAAAAGCACCTCGTCGAATCGTAACATACGATTTCCCCACTTCGTTGCTAGAAATGACTCGAATTGAAATATGTTTTCTTTGTATGCTATTTCAATTCAGTCATTTAATATCATCCTCAAATTAATTATTTCAAATGAATTTTATTCAAAAACATTCCCTCTTTAATTATTTAATATTCCCTCAAATAATTCACTCTCTACAAAGATAAAGCAATAATATAAAAACGGCGTACGATTATTAAAATTAAATTACAATCCAGTTAAATTACACAAATCGCCCCCCAATAACTCTATAATGTTACTAATCAACTTTATATTTTATCTTAAAGGAGCAATAAAATGGTCAAAAAATTTGGTTATAAAACACCTACAATCGTTGCACTTACTTTGGCTGGAACTGCATTTTCTGCACAACATGCCAATGCCGCTGAACAAGTTGCACCCGAAAAAACACCTACGAACGTACTTGATGATCAATACGCATTACAACAAGCTGATGAAGCAAAGCAAACGACACAATCAACAACATTGGCAGGTTCAAAAGAATATAAGGACCCGTCACAAGTTGACATGACAGAAATCGATTCATCAGCAACAACAAACAACCGCGTAGAAGATGAACAACAAGATGAACAACAAGATGAACAACAGACTGCGACAAATGTTGAAGCAACATCAAAAGAAGGCACTGTAACTCATGGTACAGAAGAAAGTGCATCATCATTGACAGCTTCTGAAGATGAACAAACATTAAACACACAACAAAATACAGCTAATAAAGCAAACGATGATATGAAAGCAACAGTGACAGATGCTAATCAATATCCGTATCATTCAGAGGAAATTGATACACATGAAGATGCAGAAGTGTCACCAGATACATATCACGCATCTTACACAAACGACCAACAAAATGTACCAGCATCAACGCAACGTGTCACAAATCAAAATTCAAATCTAAAAGCAAGTACACCAAATACGACACAATCCGCTGTTTATAATCAGGAAGATGCGACAAATGCTGCACAAGAAATAAATATAGTACAAGTAGACGCAAACGCTGCACCAGTAAAAAATAAAACACAAGTAGACACAAAAGCAGCAACGCAAACAGCAACTTCAGCAACGGGGCAAACATCTGCGCAAACAAAAGCAACAACAGATGTGAAAGCAGCATCCCCAAAAGCAACATCATATAGCGCTAAATCAGCAACAGAGAAAGACATTAACGCGAACCCGGATGGTCCAACCCCACCACGTGTTGGCGGTAAAGGCGGACCTCCTGCTGCACTTTCACTTCAATCAACAGGTCAAACAGCGTTACGTACGGCGACATATAGCAAACCGAGTGCTTACCAACCAAAAGTAAAGTCATCTATTAATGATTATATTCGAAAACAAAACTATAAAGTCCCTGTTTATGAAGAAGATTATTCAAGTTATTTCCCTAAATATGGCTATCGAAATGGTGTAGGTAAACCTGAAGGCATCATCGTGCATGATACAGCAAATGACAACTCTACAATTGATGGCGAAATCAGCTACATGAAAAGAAATTATCAAAGTGCATTTGTGCATGGGTTTATTAACGGACAACGTATTATTGAAACGCAACCTACAGACTATTTAGCTTGGGGTGCGGGTGCCATTGCAAACCAACGCTTTATTCATATCGAACTTGTACACGTGCATACGCCAGAGGATTTCGCACGTCAAATGAACAATATGGCGGATTATGCGGCGACTAACTTACAATATTATGGACTTGCACCAGATAGCGCTGAATATGACGGCAGTGGTACCGTTTGGACGCACTATGCTGTTTCTAAATTTTTAGGTGGTACGGATCATGCCGATCCACATGGTTATTTGAGACAACACGGTTATTCTTATGATGAATTGTACGACTTAATCAATGAAAAATACCAAGTGAAAATGGGTTATGCATCACCAGCTAACTCAACTTCAACACCATCAAAACCATCAACACCATCAAAACCGTCAACTAATACAGGCTTAACCGTTAAAAACACAACAGGTTTCAGCCGTATTAACACAACGAACAGCGGTTTATATACGACAGTTTATGATGCAAAAGGTCATGCAACGAAGCAAACCAATCAAACATTAAAAGTAACAAAAGAAGCGACTTTAAATGGCAACAAGTTCTATTTAGTCAATGATGCTAAATCTAATCAGACACTCGGTTGGGTAAAATCACAGGAAACAACATATCAAGCGGCACAAGCTGAGAAAAAAGTAACAAAAACGTATACTGTCAAGCCAGGTACGACTGTTTATCAAGTGCCTTGGGGTACCTCATCTCAAACAGCTGGTAAAGTTTCAGGTACGACAAACCAATCATTTAAGTCTACTAAAGAACAAATGGTCGCAAAAACGAAATGGCTATACGGTACTGTTGGTAAAGTCACAGGTTGGATTAATGCAAGTAGTGTTGTTGCAAACGAACAAAAACCATCGACAAATACGGTATTAAAAGTAACAACTGACACAGGTTTAGGTCGAATTAAAGATAAAAACAGTGGCTTATATGCAACGGTTTATGATAAAACTGGTAAAGCTACCTCAGCCACAAATCAAACATTAAAAGTAACGAAAAAAGCAAGTGTCAATGGCCAATCATTCTACTTAGTAACTGACTATGCGACAGGAACATATGTCGGTTGGGCTAAACAATCTGATGTGGATTATCAAACAAGTAAGGCGCCATCTAAAGTAAGCCAAAATTATAACATTAAAGCAGGCGCGACATTGTATACAGTGCCTTGGGGTACAAGTAAACAAGTTGCGGGTACAGTAAAAGGTGCTACAACACAAACATTCAAAGCAACACAATCTCAAACTGTAGGTAAAGCGACATACTTATATGGTACAGTCGGCAAATTGTCAGGTTGGATTAATTCAACATCATTAACAGCACAAAAAGCAGTACAAAAAACAGTAGCAAGCAGTGTTACAAAAGCAGTTTCTCAAATGGGTCAACTCAACACGAAAAATAGTGGTTTGAAAGCTTCTATTTATGACAAAACAGCAAAAGACGCATCAAAATGGGCAGGTCAAACTTATAAAATTACGAAAACTGCTTCAGCTAACAATGAAAATTACGTGTTACTTCAAAATAATACAGGCGGTACACCACTCGGTTGGTTCAATGTTAAAGATGTCACAACACGTAGCTTAGACCCAGAAAAATCAGTCAGAGGTACTTTTACTGTGAACAACAATACATCTGGCGTCTATTCTATGCCTTGGGGTACTACGAAACAACGTATCGACACATTAAAAAATGCAACAAATCGTCTATTTACAGCTGTAAAATCTGTTAAAGTCGGCAATGACACGTTCTTATTAGGTTCAGTCAATCAGAAATTGGGCTGGATTAATCAAAAAGACTTAACTGCCACAGCAAATAAAGCTACAAGTCTTAAAACAACAGTCAACAGTGCAGTTAAAGGTGCATCCATCACAACTTTGAAAAAAGCAGAAGATTACGTCATCACTAACAAAAATGGTCACTATTACACTAACATTGGCGCTTCAAAAGCAGCTGGTACATTACAGGCATTTTATCACCAAATTTTCAAAGTCGAAAAATCATCTGTGCTAAATGGAATTACTTGGTACTACGGTGCTTTCCAAAACGGAACGAAAGGGTGGCTTAAAGCAGCTGACATACGTACATCTTTAATTCAACACACTGCAGTAAGTAGTACATTGAATGCAGCACTTAACAAACAAATGGCACTGACTTACCCGCCTCAAGTGCAGCACCAAGCAGGTAAATGGGTCAATGCCACACGTAAGGAAACTGAAAAAGCAATGAATACCGCAGCACTTGAAAAAGATCCAACACTCAAGTATCAATTTTTAAAACTTGATCAATATCAAGGACTCGGTATTACAGACCTCAATAAACTGTTAAAAGGTAAAGGTATTTTAGAAGGGCAAGGTGCCGCGTTTAAAGAAGCTGCACAAAAGCACAACATTAACGAAATTTACTTACTGTCTCACGCATTTTTAGAAACAGGTAACGGTACTTCTAAACTTGCAAATGGTGGCCACGTTGATAAAAACAACAAAGTGGTAACGACGGACAAAACAAAGTATTATAATATGTTTGGTATTGGGGCGTTTGATACAGACGCTTTACGCAATGGCTTTAAAACTGCTGAAAAATATGGTTGGAATACGGTCAGCAAAGCGATTGTCGGTGGCGCAAAATTCATCCGTGACCAGTACATCGGTTTAGGTCAAAACACATTGTACCGTATGCGTTGGAATCCACAACACCCAGCTACACATCAATATGCGACTGATATCAATTGGGCAAATGCCAATGCCAAGCGCATGAAATATTTCTATGATCAAATTGGCGAACATGGAAAATACTTCGATGTGGATGTCTATAAAAAATAACTATAGCAAAAGAAGCTCTAGTCATCTTTACGGTGATTAGAGCTTTTTCATATTTCAGGGTAGTTTGGTGGTAAAACGTATCGCAAAACAGGCGAAACTATGCGACCTACTGATTGCCTCATCGCCCAAAAATATAGGCAGCAGAAAAAATTGCAACCCACCTCCCCTATTTTGAAACCTCAACTTGTTTTGCTATCCTTTGTTAGTCATCCAAATGACGACATAGCAGAACGCGAGCCCTTAAATGTCAATTCACTCAACACTCATCTCACCCCACCACAAAATCAGAGTCAGTCACAAAATAAAATACATCACAAAATAGGAAGTAACGGTGATGAAAACTCGACTCATCTTTCCTTGTATTGTAACTACATTTTGCTTTACGTTTTGCATGTTCAAAATTGTACGCATTACCCAATACTATGGACTCAGTATGAATGATTGTAAATGTGGACGAGCACTGGGATGAACGCAAGCCCTTAAATGCCAATTCACTCAACACTCATCTCACCCCACCACAAAATCAGAGTCAGTCACAAAATAAAATACATCACAAAATAGGAAGTAGCGGTGATGAAAACTCGACTCACCTTTCCTTGTATTGTAACTACATTTTGTTTTACGCTAGGCATGTTCAAGATTATTCGCATTACCCAATACTATGGACTCAGTCTGGATGATTGTAAATGTGGACGAGCACTGGGATGAATGCAAGCCCTTAAATGCCAATTCACTCAACACTCATCTCACCCCACCACAAAATCAGAGTCAGTCACAAAATAAAATACATCACAAAATAGGAAGTAGCGGTGATGAAAACTCGACTCATCTTTCCTTGTATTGTAACTACATTTTGCTTTACGTTTTGCATGTTCAAGATTGTACGCATTACCCAATACTATGGACTCAGTCTGAATGATTGTAAATGTGGACGAGACTCCCGAGGGATCAGACGCAGCCGAAAATCCAATTTGGCTTCCATCCAATGTACACCTTAATCAAGCCAAATTTAGTTGAGGCAAGTCCCCTGGGAACGCGAGTCCTTAAATGTCAATCATCCAGACAAGTCCATACAAACCGAAGGTAATTCTAAAATCTGAAAATGTCGCAAAAGCAAAATGAACACACCTTTTGTTTCAATACATAGAGAAAAAGCGATCAATGGTTTTCACCATCAACCGCTTCTTCTCTATTTTGCTTTATCTTTATTTTTCGACTGACTCTGATTCGCCTTCATCTCTTTATCCAACTCTGACACGAGCTTCTGAATGCCTGGATATTCTAAATGTATCCCATCATACGCAAAATATTCCGTATGACCCACACCGACCTTATTCCAATCAACCAGTGTCACATGTTTGTGTTTATCAGCGACTTTTTTAAGCAACTGATTCACATGGTCTTTATAGTCACGCGGCACGGTTGTATTGATTAAATAAACATCGGCTTTATCAAAATCTTTAACAAGGGTTTCGATTTGATCTTGGTCAAAATCACCATTCGTACCAATTTGAATCACAACCGGCTGCCCTTTTTGATTAAATGACGTGTAGTTTTTTGCAACCTCAATTGCTGCACCCATTGACCGACCGACTTGCGCATCAATGGTTGGCTTTTGATAATGTTCGTCTAGATAATAGCCCATCCCTACTGTTAATGAATCACCAATAAAGAGCGGTGATTGCTTTTTAGGATCAAACTTTTCTTCTTTCTGCTCATTTTCAGCTGGATTTTCTGCTGGTTTTTCATTCTCTTTATGATTATTCTTATGATTCGTTTGATAACTGTTCGCCTTTTTCTCTTGTTTAGCAAGATAATCAAATTGACCTGTGAGTACTAAAGCTGCCGATATCATAATCGCCAAAACAATCGGCGTACGAATCATCGTCAACCAAATTTTATCTTTTGAATAGAATGTTTTGAAACCATAACGTCTAAATGGC
The DNA here is from genome assembly GCF_002902385.1 of Staphylococcus intermedius NCTC 11048. Taxonomy (GTDB): domain Bacteria; phylum Bacillota; class Bacilli; order Staphylococcales; family Staphylococcaceae; genus Staphylococcus; species Staphylococcus intermedius. Next base: position 12,833 of record NZ_PPQH01000078.1, read on the forward strand.
GTTTCGATAAACTGATATGAAATTTCTGCCATTAAAAATGTTAGCGCAATATCAATAATGTACACATAATATGGATATTGACCTGCGACAAAGTATTGATGGACAAATGTCACAATGACGTAATGCCATAAATATAAACTGTATGACCTTTTGCCGATGTACAAAAATACAGGATTACCCATGAATTTCGCAACCCGTCCATTCGGAAGTACGAGGCTAGCTATGAGTATCAATGTCAATAGTGAAATACAGTAAAATCCACCGCTATAAAGGATGAATTGTTGTTCGTTTACAAAATAGAACAATGTAAGTAATGCGATTAATGCGATAACACCTAAACTATCGATAATGTTAGCCGCAAATTTGGGCGGATGTTCCTTCAAGCGAAACGCCGGCCATATAAATGCAAAAATGACCCCTAGTAATAATGTTTGTAAACGGGTATCTGTTCCAAAATATGTACGTGCATGGTTTGTATCGGGCGTTGTCATATAAAACATTAATAACGCCGAAGCAATAGAAATGATGAAAAATGCAAGTACGACCCATTTTTTTCTTTTAAATATTTTAAAAAATAGCGTTAAAACAATTGGATAAAAGATATAAAATTGTTCTTCAACAGCCAAAGACCATAAGTGCTTTAATGGCATCGGTTTGAACTGGTCAAAATAGTCTACATCTTGGAAAATGTACCACCAGTTCGATACATATAACAATGCTGCAATCGCATCCCCTTTAACAGAATGTAATATCTGAGGGGCAAATAACACAACGTATAGAACTGATACTAACGTTACGAATAACATGGCTGGGATTAATCTTTTAAAACGTTTAATCCAAAAGTTTGCTAAATCGATAGTTTGATAGTTTTCATATTCAAATAATAATAATGATGTAATTAAATAACCAGAGATCACAAAAAATGTATCTACACCTAAAAAGCCTCCAGTTAGCCATTGTGAATTAAGATGATAAATAATGATAGCGATCACTGAAATTGCACGCAACCCATCCAGTCCCGGCAAATACCGTGGTGGATGTTGCAATCGTTTCATTCCAGTAAAATTATGATGTAACATAACAACATTCTCCTAATTGATGATTTATTCAGAAACGATTTGTGGATATATGCTATTCAATTTACCACAAAATTATCCTAAATAAAACAAATAATATATGACTTATCGTAAAAGTAATTTTGCATAGAGATGGGTATAAAAGTTTTTGATGCTATTGCTGAGTGTATTGCTTAATTTGCCTTTGATATCGTTTGTCGCTTTTAATTGTCACGCACTGTTTCTCAAAAGTACAGCCATTGAGAAGTCAGACAGCTCTTGCGATAAACAGAAACCACTATGAGCGTGATGTTCCTTTTCATCTTTTTTACAGCAGTGCTAGCCTTCCAGACAAACGCACATGAAATACAGATTACCGAGAAAAAGTGATGCAATCAAGAAAAACAACTGCATCATTTTTAAATCCAATTCCTTCATATTAACGACTGTTTCAACATTATCAATGCATATAAAGATCTAAGTCATGATAGCTGAGAGCAAGCCCCGACACTAGGGGATCATCAGGCAGTCGCATTACACTTAACGTTTATTTTAAGTCCCCTCAATTATTATAAGCGAAAATGAATCTTTCTCAACACTGTACTTTTAATATTCTTGCAAATGATTGTGTTTAATATTCATTTTCTTTGCATTATGAAATGGATTTATAATAACCTAATGTTGATATTTCAAAAAGGAGACACACCGTATTATGGCACAAACTATAAAGAGAGACGCATTTTTTGATAATGCACGTGCAATCTTAATATTTCTTGTTGTCTTTGGACATTTAATACAACCTTATACTGACGCACATCCAACAGTAAATGCACTTTATCTTCTGATTTATAGCTTTCACATGCCAGCTTTTCTGTTTATTTCTGGTTACTTTGCTAAAAATGTTGGACAAGCAGGTTATATCGAAAAAGTGGGTAAAAAATTATTAGGTCCATACTTAATCTTTTTTGCATTTTTTTCGATCTATTACTTTATTACTGGTAAGAATAGTACATTAGTTTTAGATCCATTTGACCCAGTGTTTGCACTTTGGTTTTTATTGACACTCTTTTTCTTTAATGTCATTATCGTCATTGTACATCAATTCAAACCAATTTATGTGCTCCCGATTGCGATTTTAATTGCAGTGTTAGCTGGTTTTTCTACAGATGTGAATGGCTATCTGAGTTGGTCACGGACACTCGTCTTCTTCCCTATTTTCTACATCGGTTATATAATGGATGGAAGATTTAGTCGATTTGTCCGATTGAAACGTTTTATGCCCATTTCAGTGATAGTGCTAGTGGGTTTCTTCATTTTTTATATCATTCACCCTATCGATTCGGATTGGTTACTCGCAAGTACACCATATAAAAATATTGAAGGTATCGCATTTTTATTGAGCCCGTTAAAAAGATTAAGTTTATACGTCATTATTTTAGTGTCGATGTGCGCCTTTCTTAATTTAGTTCCTAGAGGTCATCATGCATTCACATATATCGGATCACGTACAATGTATGTCTATTTACTACACGGCATTTTTATTGGCATCATTCGCGGTCATCAAATTTATCCATTTATTGAACAACCTGGATTAGGCTTAATCTATAACTTCCTACTCTCTTGTCTAATCGTTTGGATATGGTCAAGTAGTTTTGTAGCAAAATGGACGAATCCTGTTGTTCATTTACAACGCCCTTCTGCATTTAAACCTTACAATCAATAACTGATGAAGTTAACATAAGGATACATGTCTGATAGCCATCACTTTACATTAGATTTTGGCTATACGGTCGTGTTATTCTAAATGTTAACTTCTCTTTTTTAGGACGTGATAAGATGAAATTAGAACTCAATACATACGCACAGTATTTAAAAGCACCGAGTATTCGCCAATTTTCGAGTAAAATCAGTGAAATGAGTGATGTCATTAATCTAACTATTGGTCAACCGGATTTTCATATGCCTGATACCGTTAAACAAGCATACCAAAATGCGATTGCCAATGATTATACGACTTATTCTCACAATAAAGGGCGTCGTGACACTCGTGAAGCTGTCGCAGATTATTATCAATCCCGCTTCAATGTGCATTATGATCCAGAAGAAATTATTATTACGAATGGTGCATCTGAAGCATTAGATACGGCGCTTCGTTGTATCATTAATCCAGGCGATGAAATTTTATTACCTGGCCCTGTCTATGCGGGTTATATTCCACTCATTCAAACATTAGGGGGCGTACCTGTTTTTATCGATACACGTGACACCGGGTTTAAAGTGACACCTGAAGCGATACAACAGCATATTACACCGCGTTCACGTGCGATATTGCTCAACTATCCTTCTAATCCAACAGGAGCGATTTTGACGGCTGAAGAAGTGGCTGCAATTATCGAAGTGTTGAAGGATCAGCCTCTCTTTGTCATTAGCGACGAAATTTATGCTGAAAACACTTTCGGTCACACGCACACATCTTTTGCGCAGTTTGATGACATCCGAGATCAATTATTGTTGATTAATGGTTTGAGTAAATCGCATTCGGCTACAGGCATTCGTATCGGCTTTCTATCCGGCCCACAGTACTTAATCGACAAATTGACATTTATGCATGCGTATAACTGTATTTGTGCCAATGTGCCCGCACAAATGGCAACAATCGCTGCTTTACGTGACGCTGTCGATGCACCACAAGCGATGAATCAAGCCTATGTCGAACGTCGAGACTACCTTGTCAATGCATTGCAATCAATGGGCTTTCGTTTAGACGGTGTGCCACAAGGTGCATTTTACATTTTTCCTAATATCGAAGCCTTTGCCGAAGATGACTTTACTTTTTGTGTCGACGTATTAGAAAATGCAGGTGTTGCGATGGTACCTGGTTCCGCATTTACTGATTTCGGTAAGGGATACGTTCGCATCTCGTACGCGTATGATATGGCACAATTGCAAGAAGGCATGGCCCGTTTACGTCGTTATTTAGAGGAAAAATACTAATCCATCCCTTTATTCGAAAAAATGCTTTGAAAACGTAATAGTCGCTTATCATCATACAAAAGCCCGTTTGATTCATTTTAAGGATGAATCAAACGGGCTTTATATTTAACATCTACTTAAAATCTTATGGGAATTTAGGGAACTGATCAAAGTCAGGCTCACGTTTTTCTTTAAACGCGTCACGACCTTCTTTCGCTTCATCTGTTGTGTAGTATAACAGTGTCGCGTCGCCAGCGAATTGTTGTAAACCAGCTAAACCATCTGTATCGGCGTTCATCGCTGCTTTTAAGAAACGTAACGCTGTTGGTGAATGACGCATAATTTCTTTACACCATTGCACTGTTTCATCTTCAATGTCAGCAAGAGGTACAACAGTGTTGGCCATACCCATGTCTAATGCTTGTTGTGCATCGTATTGACGACATAAGTACCAAATTTCACGTGCTTTTTTATGACCGACAATGCGCGCTAAGTAGCCTGAACCATAACCCGCATCAAAAGACCCTACTTTAGGACCTGTTTGACCAAATTTTGCGTTATCAGCCGCAATCGTTAAGTCACATACGACTTGAAGTACGTTACCGCCGCCAATTGCATAGCCTTTTACCATCGCGATAACTGGTTTTGGAATAACACGAATTAAACGTTGTAAGTCTAATACGTTCAAACGTGGAATTTGGTCATCCCCCACATAACCGCCATGACCACGTACTTTTTGGTCTCCACCAGAACAGAACGCTTTGTCGCCTTCACCTGTTAATACAATCACACCGACACGTTCATCATCTCTTGCACGTGTGAATGCATCAATCATTTCTTGTACAGTGTTAGGTGTGAATGCATTATGTACTTCGGGACGATTAATTGTCACTTTCGCAATCCCTTCAAAAAATTCATATTTGATTTCTTTATATTCTTTTAATGTTTCCCATTGTCTTTCCATGGTGGACCTCCTCAAGTTAACCATTTATAAACTCTAATAGTATTGTATCAAATTTAACGCCATCTTCCACATTTACCGTATGACCGACTTGCGGTACGACAGTTAATCGTGCCTTTGAAAGCGCGTCAGACATACGTTCAGCCATATGAACAAATTTTTCATCCCATTCACCGACAATAAGTTGAACGGGTAATTTTAAGTTTTCTAACTGCGTCCATAAGTTTGGCATATGTCCCGTACCGTAATCACGTAATGCTTTCGCTAACCGTTCAGGTTGTTGCGCAAGTCTCAGTTGACGAATGTGTTGGCGTGTTGCCTCAGTTAAAAACCGCTGTGTTTGGAACAATGGCAATTTCTCCCAATCGTTGACAAACACGTCAATCCCTGCAATTTCAAGTACACGTGCTCGCGCTTCATCGACTTGTTGACGCTCGACACGCGCCGCTTCTTCTTGAATACCGGGTGAACCACTTTCTAATATGACACCAGCTAACGCGTCTTCATATTTCAACGCATAAGCTAACGCGATACGTGCTCCCATGGAATAGCCATGCATATAAACCGCATATTCACTGAACTGTTGGCACACAGCATGCAACTGTGAACACACCCAGTCAAAATCCCATATCACATCTTGTGGTGACGTATCTTCGCCGTGTCCTGGCAAATCTACACATACCACATGGGCGTCTTGTGTCAAAGGCACGATATGTGATGCAAATGTCCGTTGATCACTGATAAAGCCGTGCAGTAATACAATCACTTTTTCCGTTTTTGACTGTGCCTCATACCAGTTATAATGTAACATTTACAACTTCACTCAATTTCTGATATAAATTTTGATGTGCTTCATAATTCGCTTCACGACTCGTCACAATCTCAAATAGTGTCGGTGTCATCGTCGTCAAATGACTATATTCGAACGATTGTAAATCTTGGAATCGTTTAAAGTTAAAATCATACAATAATGCTACATGTTCGAAGTTTAAACCAGTCGGTGTACCAAATAACCGTTCAAAATGTTCAGGTGCACTTTCTTTTTGTGGTAAATAAGAGAAAATGCCACCACCGTCATTGTTTAATAAGACGATATTCATATGAATGTCATTCAGTTTTGACATCAACAAGCCATTCATATCGTGATAAAAAGCAATATCGCCAATGAGTAATGTCACTTTTTTATGCACAGCCATCCCTAAAGCTGTAGAAACGACACCATCAATCCCGTTTGCCCCTCTATTCGCATAAATACGCGCTTGATGGTCAATATATAAATTGTCGATATCACGAATCGGCATGCTATTGCTGACAAATAGCGCATCGTCTGCCCCTAATTTATCGAGTACTCGACTGACATACGCCGCTTCATCATTCGCCGTTTTTTGATGTGCTTTAATCGCATGACGTGCCTGTTCTTCCATACTTTGCCATTGTCGTAACCACATTTTTCGGTAAGCAGCAGGAAGATCCCCTAATGTTCTGAAAAAGTCATTGGCCGACATTTCAAAAAAGAAATCTGGATTTTTCGGAAACGCATCGATATCTGCATTATTTTGGACTAAAATTTGTGTCGCATCTGTCGTTTTTAGCCATTGATTCAACTTTTTAGAAATGACTGGTTTACCAACACGAATGACAAAATCAGCCGACAAATCGAGCCCTGAACGTAGCAATAAATCATAAGTTGTGATGACATTCGGATGTTGTGTGGCGCGAATCCCATTGAGCGGATCAGCCAATATCGGTAAATCATATATCGTCGCAAAAGTTAAAATTTGCGAAATATCTTGATGTTGCATGTCCCCTACTATAATCAGCCCTTTAGATTGCTTCAACACCGGAAGAATTGCACTCAAATCCATCGTCTTTTGATAATGTGGACGTTCATAATGATATGACGTCAACAAATCTTGGCGCGATAAATCTGGCGTTAAAGGTTCGCGGAAAGGCAAATTGAAGTGCACTGGACCTTGGTGTGGCCCGTCAAAAAACTGACTTGCCTTTTGTAATTGATACTTATTCACATCAAAGGTATTTGGCGTCCCATCCGCAATCGGTAAATCGAATTGGAAGCGCACATAGTTTTGAAACATATTGACTTGATTAATCGCTTGTGGCGCACCTACACCTCTTAATTCATGCGGTCGATCGCTTGTCAATACAATGAGTGGCAAACGACTAATATGACTTTCAGCAACGGCAGGGACATAGTTTGCTGATGCTGTCCCAGATGTACAAAGAATCGCGACAGGACGCTGACTGCCTTTGATTAATCCTAACGCAAAAAAAGCCGCACTTCTCTCATCCGGATGAATCCACGTTTGAATATGTGGATGACATTCAAATGCGAGTGCTAAAGGTGTGGAACGTGACCCCGGACTAATCACGACCTCACGCAATCCATACGCATACAATTCTGATACAAAATGAAACACTTGCTCCGTCAAATAACGTTGATTAGTCATTTTCACTCACCCCTAAAGCGACCATCATCGGTTTAAATTTTAATGCTGTTTCAGCGACTTCTTCTGCGGCATCCGAATCTTTCACAATACCCGCACCTGCAAACAATAGTGCTTGCTGATGATTCATTAACATCGAGCGAATGGCTACGATAAATTCACAATCATCGTACATGTCTACCATTCCAACCGGCGCACCGTAAAGACCACGTGCACCAAATTCATGTGCTTCGATATATTCTAATGCGCGTGCTTTCGGATATCCGCCTAACGCAGGTGTTGGATGTAAATCATCTATTAACTCAATATACGATTGATACGCTAATGGGCCGCCAATTTCAGTATACAAATGATATAAATGGTCATTTTTCAATACTTTCGGCTCATGATTATAATCGGCATACTGAATAAACGGTCGAATATCTTCAAGAATACTTTCGACGACAATCCCATGTTCAATTAAGTTTTTTTCATTTTTTAACAGTGCATCAATACGCGCTTGATCTTGCGCTTCATTGTGTGTTCTTGGAATTGTTCCCGCAACGGCTTTCGTTGATAACATACCATTTGTCACTTTAAATAGTTGCTCTGGTGTTTGAGAAATAAAAATATCATCTTCTGACTCTAACACGAATAAATAACTATTTTTTTCATTTTTAAGTGCGCGATATAACACTGCCCCGATTTCAATATCTGCATCAAATTGCACCATACGACGACGAGAGAGCACAACCTTTTCATCATGCGCTAATTTTGCTGTCGTTGTCTCAACTAATGCTTGCCACTCGTCTTTATATATATCTTCAATCCGCTTAATTTGTGGTGATGCTGTATTTTGCACGACCACGCGCGGTACATGATTTAACATTTCAACTAATTCATAAAATCGCTCAATCGAAAACGCTTCTTTTTTTACAGTATAGGTTAAAAACGTTTCTTGATTGACTTGTGATATTAAGACTTCAGGTAAAATAAAATGATTCACACCAAAGCGACGCCATTCATCCCCCATCCGCTTAGTAGAAAATTGAAATCCACCGCAAATACGTAAATGATGGCGTTCAGAATCGGGATGGATCAATGCGATATCATCTTTAATTTTTTCCCATTCTTTAAAAATCGAACGTTTATTTGTAAAATCATTTTTTATTTTTGCTGCAACACGGTATCCAAAAAAAGAAGTTTCGTTATCATTTAATCGAAAATAAAAACGGTCCCCTGCATCTTCTTTCGACATATCGAACAATGTAATCGGATCTAATTGTCGTTCTAATTTGACTTCAACTGAGACCCATTGTTGTTTTGTTTGTTGTACCGCGTCGATGATTGCTTGTTCGCAGACATCAACACTCATCCCATACTCACTTCTTTCATCATAATCAAGTTTTATCCATTATTACATTTTAACATTTTTAAAGACGATTGTGTGCACAAGTGTCTTTTCCATAATATTGTAATTGATTTCACTGACGAACTTTTTTATAATATCAATGTAATATAAATATTATAAAAAAGAGGTTGACTAACATGACGTCTCAATTTGAAAAACATTCAACGTTTCACAAATATTGGCAACTCATGCGTCCTCATACATTAACGGCATCCGTTGTTCCTGTTTTAGTCGGAACAGCAACGGCAAAACTTTTTTTATTAGGTAGCGAGGACCATCTCCATTTCGGTTTATTCTTAGCAATGTTGTTCTCATGTTTGTTGATTCAAGCCGCAACCAACATGTTTAATGAATACTATGATTTCAAAAAAGGGTTGGACGACCATGAATCAGTAGGTATCGGTGGTGCCATCGTACGTAACGGGATGACACCGCAACACGTCTTAAGACTTGCAATTATTTTTTATATTATCGCAGCACTACTTGGACTTTACTTAGCTATTCAAAGTTCATTTTGGCTGATCCCTGTTGGTTTACTATGTATGGCTATCGGTTACCTTTATACAGGCGGTCCTTTCCCAATCTCTTGGACACCGTTTGGCGAATTATTCTCAGGTGTTTTCATGGGTATGATTATTATTGTGATTGCTTTTTACATCCAAACAGGCAACCTTCAAAATTATGCTTTTTGGATCAGCATTCCGATTGTCATTACGATTGGGCTCATCAACATGGCAAATAATATTCGTGACCGTGTAAAAGACAGTCAAAGCGGTCGACGCACTTTACCTATTTTATTAGGCAAACGTGGTTCACTTATCTTTTTAGCAACATTTTACGTAATTGCTTACCTATTTGTCATTTACACTGCACTTTTCAAAGATGGTGGTTCACTGTTCTATTTACTCGTATTACTTAGTTTTCCATTACCAGTGAAAGTGTATCGCCGTTTCCAAAAGAATGATACACCACAATCAATGATGCCGGCAATGGCTGCTTCAGGTAAAACGAATACAGTGTTTGGCCTACTTTATGCATTAGGCATTTACATTAGTGCATTGCTTGGTGGCGTATAAGTTCAATCACTCGATGGAATCGAAGTCTTCAAACTACGAAGGCTTCGATTCTTTTTTACACTTTTCTATATCGTACCATACTATTTTGCTTTTCCATAAAAATGCATTAACAAAATTTTAGTATATCTTTACTTTACCATTTCCTCATTTATCCTCTTTTGATTGACAGATATCACCTTAAAGAAACACCATGCATCTCGCACTTTAAGTCACCTCATCTTGGGATGCTTGTACCAATTGATGACGTGCATTAAAGAACTGACGATAGCTCAAATACGTTGTGACTAATGCCGAAATAATTGTCGCTGTAGTATGAATAAAGACGACCATTAATTGAAATTTAATCGCTTGCACTGGCGGCACACCTGCAATAATCATTCCCGTCATCATACCAGGAATCGACACAAGGCCATATGTCTTCACAGAATCAATCGTCGGCACAATCGCGACTTTGATACTTTCTCTAATCGCATCTTTTGCTGCCATGGATGGACTTGCACCTAAAGAAAGTTTGGCTTCAATCACCGCTGTCTCTTTCGTAAAAATACGATTCAAATTTTGATAACTTAAATTGATCGCAATCATGCCATTACTGCCGACCATACCCGCAACTGGAATGATTTCATTCGGTTTAAAACCAATGGCTCCCGTTAACAGTACACCACCTAGAGATAAAATAGCACCCGTTAATATTCCCGCTAAAGAAATCCAAAATGCATGCCGCACCACTGTTGGCTTTCGCTGCTGTGTATTGGCAGCCGCGTTGACCATAATGACTAAAATCAATGCCAGTACAATCCATGTCTCTTCTAATTTAAATACAAATTCAAGCAAATAACCAATAATCACGAGTTGAATGACAGCGCGTATGGCCGCAACGATTAAGTCTTTAGCAATATATAATCGTTCTTTAAACGAAACGAAAATGGGAATGAGTAGCAATAATGATGTCAATAATAGCGAAGTCGTGCTCATCATGACAAACTTGCCTCCCTTGTTAACGTGCCATTACGAATTTCCATTTTGCGGTGAAATTGGCGCTGGCTTTGTGCATGATTGTGAGTAATCCATAAAACAGACATGCCTTCCTGAACTAAATCAAACACCAAGTGCTCAATTTGTCGACTACTCTTATCATCTAACGCACTCGTCGCTTCATCAAGCATGAGCAAGTCTGGTGTAAACATAAGCTGACGTGCAATGGTGATGCGCTGTTTTTCACCTCCAGACATATGCTGTACTTTATCCGAAAGTTTGTATTTTGTTAAACCTACTTTTTCGAGCAGTGTTTTTGCTTTTGACCTATTAAATGAAACTTGACGCACTTTTGCTGGAAAAGCGAGATTATCTTGAATCGTCTCGCCAAATAATTCAACACTTTGTGGCAAATAACTGATATGCTGTCTCAAAATTTCTGGTGAATAATGGGCATAGGGGTGTCCTTTAAATTCAATTTTTCCACTGGTCGGGCTTATTAAATCTGCAATCAACCTCAACAGCGTACTTTTACCACTTCCAGATGGTCCAACGACAGCCACCGCTTCACCCGCTTCGATACGACAACTTATATGGTGTAAAATTTTGCGTTCACCGCTTTGGTAACTCACATTTGTTAACTCAAGCATGGTCATTCCCCTCATTTTGATAAATCATATAACGATATTCATGTCCGTAAAGTAATTTTTTCATTGTCTCTCGGAAACCTAACTTACGATACAATTGATAGGCACGCTCATTATGTTCGTCACAATTCAAACTCCATGTTGCTTTTGGATTCGATTGGAGACGTGCTTGAATTAACTTTGTCGCAATCCCTCGACCACGAAACTCAGGGAAAGTCGCAATCGTTTCAATATACACATCGCCACGTTCTGCCTCTAATACAGGTAATGGCGTTCCGGTTTCCAATTGAATGTCAGCATCCAGCATTAAATTTTGCCAAGCTTGTTCGTATTCCGCTTCATATTGACCTGGATACGCAATTAATATCCCTGCCACTTGTCCATCTACTTCATAAATATCCACGTTTTCAATATGATTTCGATAATGCACTTCCGTTGTGCTTTTAACGAGTGCTGCTATCACGGTTTCTTTCTCATAACGACGCACGATTTCAAGTTCCATATCCCGCCATATCAAGTATGTTAACTCCGCAATCGCAGGCGCATCTTGAGCTGTTGCTTTCCTAATCATATTTCATCCACCTCACTTTTTACATTTTATCCTATTTAACTGATGTTTAAAAATAACTCAATATTATACAAACAAACGTTCTTAAAATACTTCACAAAACAGAACAAGTGTTCTATAATCAGATTGAGGTGATTTCCATGTATGATCGTACGCTCCCTACAGCATACCAATCTGAAACAGACTATCGAAAAATTCCAAGACAATATCTTAACACACGAATTCCTAAAGGGCGCGGCATTGTGAAATGGGCCCCTTTCGCAACATTGCCTGAACAGTTTGAAGCAATTAAGCAGTTCGAAGCCAATCAACTTAAAATTGATCGACCTGACTTAAGCGAAGATCAAATCAATGAACTGAACCAAATGTTGCATTTAAAAATATCGCACAATGCTTTGAGTGAAATTCATTATTGGCGCGCTGGACACATTCATACGATTCAAGGCTATATCGCGAGCATCGATACATTGACGAACGAATTAGTACTCACGAATGAACGACGCACGGACCGCTTAGTCATCGGTTTGAATGAATTGTATGCGATTGAATAGAGTGGATCATACAACAGCATCATTTGATTGACTTTATTTTATTCTATATCCTTATTAAAAAAGATGTCTTGATTTTATAAGTAATGAGAGACTGTCCTTCCTTTCTATCAAATTTTAAAAACACAAAAACACAGCAAACGTTGCGTGAAAGACAACATTTACTGTGTAAGGTTTAACCATGAAAAATCAATAAAATGACGACCGCTACAATTTGAGCGACTGTTGTGGTAATAATTCGGCGTGTATACATAAAACTCAAGCCGAGCAACAATTGGCAAACAAAAATGAATGTCACAATCCACCATTGATCTAAATAGATAAAGAATGAACTTGAAGCTAAAGCACCGACTAATATAGCGAGCCACGGTTTCGAAGTCATACGCACGATTTCTTTTTGTAAAATAGTCCGTAAATATAATTCATGACATGGCATTACAAATAAAAGCGTCACTAAAATTTGCCATTTAAAATAGACACCCGTTCGTGACAATTGTTTAATCAACGAAGCATACGTCAGTTCTGAAGTGATCCATGAGAAAACGACCTGTATCAGTACCAATGCAACACCAGTCGCTAACCCTATCGCAATAGACGTTAATAGACGCTTAGAGGCAAAGTCACGCTGGTAAAATACATAACTGATTCCTGCTATTAACATAATGCCTGTATAGAGTTGCCAATATACACCATGCTCCCCCCACAACAACATTAAAATGATGTGGAAAGCAATAAAGCTCAGTATAAACCAAAGTAGCGGTTTGTTGATTTTTTTCATATTACGCTTATCCTTTTTGTTCAATAATTTTATATCTCTTATGATTAATGACTGTTTTTTCAGGTAAATCTAACTCGCTGAAATTTTCCATGATTGTTAAATCAACAATGACAGAGTTATCATTGATTTTTTCAACTTTTCCTCGTATACCATCATAGAATTCTACAATGTCTCCTACTTCTGCAATTGTCATCTTTCTGTCCCCCTTAGAAATTTACTAGCATATATTGTACTAAAATTTACATTTTAAATAAACAATTTACGTCAATTGTCAGAAATTATTTACATTCAATGTCATTTTAAGGTGAATAATTGGAAAAATAGAGATAAATCATGCATAACATAGGTAGGGCATATTTTGGGAAAGGAGTGTTTCTAGGTGAAATTTATTAGTAATCAAAACCATACTGATCCAACGTTAAATTTAGCAATGGAAGAGTATGTATTAAAAACTGTACCTATGGATGATGACGACAGTTATTTCCTATTTTATATTAACCGACCATCCATCATTGTGGGTAAAAATCAAAATACAATTGAAGAAGTGCATCAACCCTACATCGAAACAAATAAGATTGATGTCGTGCGCCGTATTTCTGGGGGTGGCGCAGTGTATCATGATTTCGGTAATTTAAACTTTAGTTTCATTACTAAAGATGATGGTGATAGTTTTCATAACTTCAAAAAATTCACACAGCCGATTGTTGAAGTGCTCAACGAATTAGGTGTAAAAGCTGAACTTACAGGTCGTAACGACATTCAAGTCGGCCAAGCTAAAATCTCTGGTAATGCGATGGTCAAAGTGAAAGACCGTATGTTTAGTCATGGGACACTCATGTTGAATAGCGATTTGGATGAAGTCCAAAATGCATTGCGTGTCAATCCTGCAAAAATTCAATCTAAAGGTGTCAAATCTGTCCGCAAACGTGTCGCTAATATTCAAGAATTTTTAGATGAGCCTCTCGATATTGAAACATTCAAATCGATTATACTCAAAAAATTATTCGGTGAAGCAGAAGTCGAAACGTATACTTTGACAGAGGAAGACTGGAAAAATATTGAGCAGTTAAGCAACGAAAAATATCGGACATGGGATTGGAATTATGGTAAAAATCCAAAATATAACTTTGAACGCGAGCACAAATTTGAAAAAGGCTTTGTTCAAATTAAACTTGATGTCAAAAAAGGTCGAATTGCGCATGCAAAAATTTTCGGTGACTTTTTCGGTGAAGGTGATGTGACTGAACTTGAACATGCACTGACCGACGTTTTACACCAAAAAGCCGACATTCAAGAAGCACTCAAAGATTATGATTTTTATCATTATTTTGGTGATATTCCTCGTCAAGACCTCATAAAGATGATGGTTTAATCATTTGTACTCAAATCTCACAAAAGTATCATATTGAAAGAATTAAAAAGCATTTCATCTGTTCATTTAAGATGAAATGCTTTTTATAGAATACTAGAATCATTTAGTCCATTTGAAAAATATATGTGTAGACTTTTACTACGCTATTGAAGTCTATCGATCGTGCTTATAAAACTAAATATAAGCAACCTATATTTCAGCAAAATCAATATAAAAAGCGTCAAAAAAGTATTTAAACTTTTTTGACGCTACCTAGCGGAAACGGAGGGAAAAGGCTTATTTTGTGTTTAGTCTTGAAATGGCGTGATTATCGCATTTTCAACGCTTTAACTTTGTGATTAAACTAGATAAAAATAGACTAAATTGACACGCGTTTGACACTTTCACCCCACCTATTGCAGGTGGGGTTTTTCTATAAAA
>NZ_PPQH01000008.1 GCF_002902385.1 Staphylococcus intermedius NCTC 11048
TTTCAACTCTATTAAACCATATAATTTTATAGAAGTTAAACGAACCTGTTTATGCGCATATGGCCAACAATGAATAGACACTACCATATGAATTTAAAGGATACATTTAAATTTTGAAAATGAGACGCTTGATTTTATGACCTCAGAGGGATATAATGTCAACATTATTAGTTAGCTTAGCATACTAAATAAAGAGAGGGGGATTTGAGTGCACAATCAAGAGCATTCAGCGTTTATTAAAAATTATATATACAATTTTTTAGTGAGCTTTTTTGTCTATTTGGCTATGTATTTACTCATTGTCGTCATTGCGCAATATGCCATTCAACGTTATGACGTGTCTACAGGTGTCGCAGGATTGATTACTGGTATTTTTATCGTCGGTGCGTTGATAGGGCGTTTCGTAGGCGGGCGCTATATTCACGAAGTCGGTCCTAAGCGGTTATTGATCATTGGATTGGTGTTGTTCATGATCACGCAATGTTTTTATTTCATCGAAGGCAGTCTCATTTTCTTATTTATCACGCGCTTTCTAAATGGCATAGCACTTGCGATTGCGACAACTGCGACAGGAACGATTGTGCCGCTGATCGCGCCCGTTGACCGTCGTGGTGTCGCGATCAGTTTATTCAGTTTAAGTCTTGTCATTGGTGCTGCAATAGGTCCGTTTTTAGGCTTATATTTAGCTGAGATTTATCCGACATTCGTACTATTTACAGTCTGTCTCATTGTTGCGGTGTTCGCATTCGTGTTTGCATTGTTTTTAAGAGTCAATGTCAAAATGGCTGAACAACAATCAGAACATCATGGCTTCCACATTTCGCAATTCATTTCAGTACCAGCGATTCCTATTGCTATCGTTGTATTAATTTGTGGTTTAGGTTATGCATCGGTCTTATCATTTTTACAACTCTATGCTGCAGAAATAGATTTAGCAACAGTAGCCAGTTACTACTTTATCTTTTATGCGATGACTTCAGTTTTAACACGTCCATTTGTAGGGCGCATTTTGGATCGATTCCATGAAAATTGGATTGCGTATCCTGCACTCATCATATTTGGGGGAGGCATTTTAATTTTAGCCATGGCACATAGTGGATGGGCATTGTTATTGTCTGGTGCGTTAGTCGGCATCGGTTACGGTAGCATGACGGCTGTCGGTAATGTTGTGGCGGTCAAAGTGTCACGGGCCGATCAAGTCGGTCTTGCAACGTCCACATTTTTCATCGGATTAGATGTTGGTGTTGGTTTTGGTCCGGCACTACTTGGTGTGATTTTACCTGTTATCGGTTATCGTGCGATGTATTTAGCGATTGGTATCATTTTATTCCTATGTGTGATTTTATATGCTTTCATTCACGGTCGTCGTCATCCATCAAAAGTGGCACAATAGTTGTGATGCATAGTAAATATTCGAAAAATAATCAAGTCGTCTTTTAAACAAATGGCTTAATCTCTTGTGATGATGGAGAATTAAGCCATTTTTGTTAATTAAAGTGTAATTTACTAAAGAATTTTCTAAAAACGTTCAAAAAATGTTCAAAATTATATTGTAACCGCTTTCTTCATGTGGTATATTCAGATAGCTACATGAAAGGTCATCAGATGACCAAATGAAAGAGGGGAAAAATTATGAGTCAAAAGAGAACAAATGTCCGCTGGCTATTTGCGGGTCTATTTTTCTTAATTGGTGTAATCGCCTATATGGACCGCTCTAATATTTCTTATATTGCGGTACCGATGATGGAAGATTTACATCTTACAAAAGCACAGTTCGGATTGCTTGGATCATTTTTCTCATTAGGTTATGCGCTGATGCAAGTACCATCAGGGTTTTTAGCTGAGAAATACGGTCCTAAAAAGATGATTACGATTGCATTAGTATGGTGGAGTGCATTTACAATCTTTACAGGTATGGTTAAAAATCACGGTTTAATCTTCTTCGTCCGTTTTCTATTCGGTGTAGGGGAATCGCCAATGTTTCCATCCAACGCTGTATTCAATACATATTGGTTCAGCAAACATGAAAAAGGTCGTGCAGCGAGTGCATTATTAGCAGGTTCTTATTTTGGTCCTGTACTTGCGCCAATTGTAACTGTTACGATCTCGAATGCATTTGGTTGGCAAGCGGTATTTTATATTTTTGGTGTGATTGGCTTCTTAATTGCAATTTTATGGGCAATTATTGCGAAAGACTTACCAGAACATCATAAAATGGTCAATGAAGCGGAGAAACACTTCATTATGGAAAATCGTGATGTGGTGAAAACGCAAAAATCAACACCACCATGGGGCACATTTTTCTCACGCTTTAGTTTCTATGCAATTGCCATTCAATATTTCGTAGTACAATTCGTTATTACACTATTTTTATATTGGTATCCAACGTATTTAATGGAGCAATTCCATGTGGACCGAGATACGATGAGTAAAATCGCAGGGATTCCTTGGTTAGTGATGTTCGTGTTCATTTTAAGTGGCGGTACAATTTCAGATAAAATTTTAAGCAGTGGTAAATCACGTTTTGCGGCTCGTGGTATTATCGCGATTGTGGGCTTTGCGATTTTCGGTATTTCACTTAACTTCGCAGTGACTTCAGATTCATTAGTGAAAAATATTGTTTGGATGTCACTTTGTTTAAGTAGTATCGGTTTAGCAATGGTGATGAGCTGGGCTTCAGCAGCCGACTTAGGACGTAACTATTCGGGTACAGTTTCCGGATGGATGAACTTATGGGGCAATATCGGTGCGGTATTGAGTCCGATTTTTGCAGGTTACCTTGCAGAAATGATCGGCTGGATTCCAACATTACGCTCAATGCTCGTTTTAGTAGTCGTTGCGATTGTATTATGGTTCTTTGTTAAACCAGACCAACCATTAATTAAAGACGAAGCATAAATCGTAGGAAATAGAACTGGGAAAATTAATGTCCCAGTTCTTATGTTTTTATGAGCTGACATCGATTTATGATAATAAAACAGCCAAAAAAGAGGGCGGATTGTACTTTATGGGTGATATCCATTGCTTTTTTGATAGTGAGATGCCAATTCATGATATAATAAGTAACATAATACTATCGTGAAAGAGGTCAGTTGATGCAAAAATTAACACGTTGGTTGGTGCCGCTTATCGGTGTCGCATTGATTTTAGGAGGCGTATATTTAGTTTTTAAGCCTAAAATAGATGCATATTTGACCAATAAAGAAAATGAACAAAAAATTGAAGCGTATGAAAAGAGTCAACAAAAAGCTGAGTCAAAAGTGCCTGAGATTCCAAAAGACCCATCGAAAGTGGTCGGTGTCTTAGAAGTACCATCAGTCGGTATTAAAGAAGCAGTGTATCCTGGTCCAGCGACACCTGAACAATTGGAACGCGGTGTCAGCTTTGCAGAAAAGGATGAATCATTGAAAGACCAAAATATTGCCATTGCCGGTCATACGAATTATAGTCTGAACTATCAATTTACAGAGTTACACAAGGCAAAAAAGGGTGCTGAAGTCACTTTTAAAGTCGGCAAAGAAACGCGTAAATACAAGATTACATCTATCACGGATGTCAATCCATCTCAAGTCGAAGTGTTAGATGAAATGAATAAAGATAAAGATCAACTCACACTGATTACTTGTGATGATTACGATGAGAAAACAGGTCAGTGGCTCACACGTAAGATTTATGTTGCAGAACGTGTATAGCTGGTAGATGTATATTTAAGAGAAAGGTGATGTCTTAGCGCATGTGCGAGACATGGCCTTTTTATTTTGCTCAAAAGGCATAAAAGTCATCATATTGTTGAAAACGGTTTCCACCTGCCTTTGAATTCTTATCGTTCGCCATGTAATATGAGAGTAAACATATATAAGGAGGTTATCCGATGCACATACTTATTGCGCCTGACTCATTTAAAGAATCCATGACAGCGATGCAAGCTGCTGAAGCAATCGAACAAGGTTGGCGTGACGTGGCAGGTGATACGACAACGTTCCATAAAATCCCTATGGCAGATGGTGGAGAGGGGACAACACAGTCTTTGCACGATGCACTAAGCGGTGAATGGCGAACGATAACTGTCCAAGATCCTTTAGGTCGCACGATTTCAGCGACATATAGTCTTGCGAATGAAGGACAAACCGCCATCATTGAAATGGCGGCTGCTTCTGGATTGGATTTAGTTAAGCCAGAGGAACGGAACCCGCTCGTGACGTCCACATATGGGACCGGACAAATGTTGCGAGATGCACTGGATCAAGGTGTTTCGCATATTATTTTAGGCATCGGAGGCAGTGCAACAAATGATGGCGGTGCAGGTCTACTTCAAGCGATAGGGGTTCAACTCTTAGATGCGAATGGTCAGTCTATTTCGCGAGGGGGTCAAGGTTTAGCGCAATTAACACACATTGATTTGTCGCAATTGGATCCACGATTGTCTCATGTACAGTTAGAAGTCGCTTGTGATGTTGATAATCCATTACTAGGGCCAAATGGGGCTACTACGGTTTACAGTCAGCAGAAGGGAGCGACTGAGCAAGATCAGGTTATTTTAGAGGATGCTTTGACACAATTTCATACTGTGATTGTACGAGATTTAAGACGACAAGTGGCTAACATCCCAGGTGCAGGTGCTGCAGGGGGATTAGGTGCAGGTTTGTTGGCGTGTCTCCCTGTCGAACTGAAACGCGGTATTGATATTGTGTTGTCCGTCACGCATTTTGACCACCACGTACAACAAGCCGATCTTGTCATTACAGGGGAAGGCGCGATTGATGGACAAACCGTGTATGGTAAAACACCTGTGGGCGTCGCCAAGGCAGCGAAAAGATATGGTAAACCTGTCATCGCGATTGCTGGTAAATTGGGTGCAGGGTATGAAGCGGTTGAAAAACATGGGATTGATGCAGTATACAGTATGTCAACAGGACCGATGTCATTAGAACAAGCCATCAATCATGGGCCGATGTACTTAAAACAGTGGGCATACCATATGGCAAAGTTTTATCAACTTATTAAAGAGAAGAGGTAAAGCAATGCAAAAATTTCATTACAAAGAACATTTTTGGGATGTTACAGAAAAAATCATGCCTGTTTTCAATGACAAAGAAGAACAAGTGTATCAACTGAAGTTAGGACGCGGCCAACAACGCTTTAAACTGCGGTTGTTCAGCAGTTATTTATGGCAAGAATATGAAATTCAAGATGGAGAAAACCGCTTGTACTTAACCCGTGACAAAGGATTTCTCGGTTGGTTTTTGCCGAAGTGGAAAGTGTATCAAAACGAGCAGTATATGGGCCATTTCCGTGTGAATCACCTTTTGCCAACCCGCTTCTACTATGACACAGCGGAAGGCGATCGCTTTAAGTTTAAATTTCATTTTTTTACATACAATGCTGAAGTGTGGAATGAATCGGCACGTGATGTGATGTCTGTCGATGCTTCAATTTTTAAATTAAAGCCTGAATATCGTATTGAGATTCGCGAAAGTATTCAAAATCCAGCATTGTGGATATTGCTATTTCAAGCGGGACAAGAATATATGTCAATTGCAAAAAAAAGTCACTGAAACGATAAAGGTCTCAGTGACAGGATACTTAAACGGGTTGATGATGCCTTTTGAATCGTCAACCTGATACTTTAGGAAAGAGTACGTGATTTTCTAAGTGGACATGCGCATGTGTTTCTCGTTCTAAATGTGCGATTCGGTCGTAAACAAGACGCCAAGTGCCGCATGCTTCAGCTGGAGGTTGAAAATCGTGAGTCAATTCACGCATCTGTTGGAGTAATGCGCCTGCACCATCATGATCATCGACGAGAGATTGAACAACGGCATCGATATCCTCAACATCCTCACCATTTGCGGCACGTACCAATTGAGGGAATGCGATTTGGTCTTCTTCGTCTGTATGTGTTAACATCGCTGATTTAAATTCATCATATGTTGATTTTAATGTCATTAAATCCGGATGGTTGGGGCCATGTACGCGTGAGAGTTTTGTGACATAGGGTGTCAATTGCTTGAACTCTTCTCTTAACGTGTCGTGATAGCGTGCTTGTATATATTGAATTAATGAAGGAACAGATAAATATTGTGGTTGCATCCCTTCACCTTGTTGTTGACTTGCACTTTCTAATTCCTGAAGTAGTGGTACGAGAGACAATTTTGGCTTGCTTGAGACAGCTTCTTCAATGGATATTTGTCCACCACAGCAAAAATCGATACCGTGTTTTCGGAAAACGTCAGCTGTTTTAGGGTAACGTGTAACGATATCAGCCACTTTATCTTGGGTCGCAATCATACTAAAACTTCCTTTCGTCTTTGAATACATTCATTGTATGCTTATTGTGAAAAAATGAACATTAGGGAAAAGGATGAGTTTAAATAGAAAAAGGGCTATATTTTGCAGAATTATCTCCTTATCTCAAAAAAATAAGAATGACAATTAATGTAAAGTTTTGATAAGCAAAATAAAATGAGTCATCATATAAATGAGCAACTTGTAGCGTCGTCACAACAATGAAATATCATGAGAATCTTGAAGCATTTAAACCAACTTATTGCTATAACGATAAAAAAGTGTGTTGGTGTGAATGCACGGTCAAATTTGTAACGAATGATAAAAATGAATACCAAAAATATCTTGATCATGCAAATGTATAATGATACAAAAAATTCCAAATGTGTTATAATTCAAAATTGGAACCGCTTACAATCGTGTATCGTATTAGCTGAAGGGGTCAAAGAAAAGCAAATGTGATATATTGGATAATGTAGAGTGGGACGGATATCTCACTTAAATTAGATAGATAAGACGTTCCATTCTGATAACGTGTGGTTTCATAAACGGGAAATGTGAAACACAAAGGAGGAATGGCAATGATTTTCGAAAAAATGGCACAAGCTGATTACGAGCAGTTAGTTTTTTGCCACGACGAAACAACAGGTTTAAAAGCAATCATTTGTATTCATGACACAACTTTAGGTCCAGCGTTAGGTGGTTGTCGTTTTTGGAATTACGAAAGTGAAGAAGATGCGATAGTCGACGTGATGCGTTTAGCTAAAGGAATGACATATAAAAATGCAGCAGCCGGCCTTAATTTAGGGGGCGCAAAAACAGTTGTGATCGGTAATCCGAAAACAGATAAATCTGAAGCATTCTTTAGAGCACTCGGTCGCTACATCAATAGTTTAGATGGCCGTTATATTACTGCTGAGGATGTAGGTACGACGGTAGAAGACATGGATTTCATTCGTTTAGAAACGCCTTATGTCACAGGTGTGAGTGAGTCTTACGGTTCAAGTGGTAACCCTAGTCCTATGACGGCATTAGGTGTTTACTATGCGATGAAACGTACAGCGAAAGAAGCGTTTGGTTCTGACAGTTTAGACGGGAAAACTGTTGCTGTACAAGGTGTAGGCAATGTTGCATATCATTTGTGTAAATACTTACACGAAGAAGGCGCGAAACTCATCGTGACAGACATCAATGAAGAAGCCGTGCAACGTGCAGTGAATGATTTTAACGCAGAAGCGGTAGGCATTAATGATATTTATCACGTGGATGCTGACATTTTTGCGCCATGTGCACTCGGCGGTATTTTAAATGATTTAACGATTCCGGAGCTTAAAGTGAAAATGGTGTGCGGTAGTGCCAATAACCAATTGTTAGAAGAAGACAAGCATGGTCAAATGTTAGAAGCACGTGGCATTATTTATGCACCAGACTTTGTGGTGAATAGTGGCGGTGTAATCAATGTTGCCGATGAATTATACGGTCAATATCATCGAGAACGTGCTGAAAAGAAAGTGAAAAATATTTACGAGCAAATGGATAAAATTTTCACCATCGCAAAAGAAGAAGGTATTTTACCATTACAAGCAGCCGAACATTTAGCAGAAACACGAATTGATACGATGATGCGCGTACATAGTAAATATTCAGCAACACAAAAATAAGCATCATATGATAGGAGAGGCATAGGACACTTTATTGTATCCATGCTTCTTTTTATTTTCTTAAAAAATGATTTGATAGAAAAATAAAAGACACATTAAATTGCGAATATTTGAAAAAATGGTATTGATAAATAATCTTTGTTCGGTTACGCTTACACTATTGTGGTACGAAGCCCATTTGAATAAGCGTGTAATACTGAGAAAGTTAAATGAACGGCGTACCTTGAGTAACATTTGAATCTTTTTCTCTTCAAATGTAATTATAAAAATAAGGTGGTAAAGGAAATGGAAGCAGCAGAGCAAAGAATGTCATTTAAAACATTTATGTTCAAAGTATTAAACGGTTTAGCCATTGCAATTGTTGCAGGTCTTATCCCGAATGCAGTGTTAGGCGGATTGTTTAAATATTTAAGCCAATACGCAGATATTTTTGCAACAATGAATCAAGTTGTACTCGGTGTACAATTCGCATTACCTATTATGGTTGGTGTACTCATCGCGTTACAATTTAATTTGAATCCAATGGCAACAGCGTTAGTTGGCGCAGCAGCATTTGTCGGTTCGGGTGCAGCAAAAGTGACGCCAACAGGTTGGCAACTGGTCGGTATTGGTGATTTAATCAATACGATGATTACAGCATCTATTGCGGTACTCCTCGTCATGTGGATAGGCAACCGCTTAGGCAGTTTGAACGTGATTTTATTACCTATTATCGTAGGTGGTGGCGCAGGATTGATCGGGGTTTGGACATTGCCTTATGTCAGCAAAATTACATTAGCTATCGGTAGTTTAGTGAATACATTTACAACGTTACAACCTGTATTGATGGGCGTTTTAATTGCAGTTCTATTTTCATTCATTATTGTTTCTCCAATTTCAACCATCGCTGTTGGCCTAGCGATTGGTATTTCAGGTTTAGCGGCAGGATCAGCAGCCATTGGTGTGGCCGTTGCAGCGATTGTTCTTTTCATAGGCACATTACGTGTGAATAAAATTGGTGTGCCTATCGCGATTTTATTAGGTGGCATGAAAATGATGATTCCTAATATTATTCGCTATCCGATTTTATTATTACCAATTGGCATTACAGCGGCTGTGACAGGTGCAGCTGGGGCATTATTCGGTATTTCAGGTGTAAAAGAAACAGCAGGATTTGGTATTGTTGGTTTAGTAGGCCCAATTAAAGCACTAGAATTAATGGACGGCAGCAGTATGACCAACTTACTGATTGTCCTCGCAGTATTTTTCGTGATTCCATTAGTTGTTGGTTTTATTGTCGATTATGTCTTATGGAAAGTGCTAAAAGTGTATGATTCTGAAATTTACAGATTTACTGCAACAGAAGAAAATAAATAATCACATTGAAAGTGTCATTTTGTTGAAAGATACAAAATGACGCTTTTTTATTTTGTATGTTCATTGATGTCTGAAGCAGTAGAAACTTTAAATATGCATACCTAGGTGAACACTGTTTAAATCAATAGGAAATAGCTATCAATATGCGAACAACAAAAAAGTTCTTTTTAAAATTTTTATAAATTGTGACAAATTATTATACAAAATAAAGCGAAATAGTGACATTTTGTAAAACGCTTTCAATTTCAAGTGATTATATTCACAATTTTTGATATACTCATTGTGAAAAGATGAACAAACCTAATTGGAGGTAAAAACATGATTAAAGACACTCAAGTAAAACATAATGCATGGGAAGGTTTTAAAACTGGACGTTGGACACGCAACGTGGATGTTCGTGAGTTTATACAATTAAATTTCACAGGCTATCAAGGCGACGACAGTTTTTTAGCTGGCCCAACTGAAGCGACGACGAAATTGTGGGATCAAGTGATGGCGTTATCGAAAGAAGAGCGTGAAC
Organism: Staphylococcus intermedius NCTC 11048; assembly: GCF_002902385.1. GTDB lineage: Bacteria > Bacillota > Bacilli > Staphylococcales > Staphylococcaceae > Staphylococcus > Staphylococcus intermedius. Next base: position 9,823 of record NZ_PPQH01000008.1, read on the forward strand.
GTGGCGGCATTTGGGATATGGATACAAAAGTGCCATCTACTATTTTATCTCATGATGCAGGTTACTTGGATGAATCATTAGAACAAATTGTTGGTGTACAAACTGACAAACCATTCAAACGTTCGATGCAACCATTTGGCGGTATCCGTATGGCAAAAGCGGCGTGTGAAGCATACGGTTATGAATTAGATAAAGAAACAGAGCACATTTTTACAGAGTATCGTAAAACGCATAACCAAGGTGTATTTGATGCATATTCAAAAGAAATGTTAGCTTGTCGTAAAGCAGGGATTATTACAGGTTTACCAGATGCTTACGGACGTGGTCGTATTATTGGGGACTATCGTCGTGTTGCATTGTATGGTATCGATTTCTTAATGGCAGAAAAACAAAGAGACTTCAATGACTTATCATCAACTATGACTGAAGATGTGATTCGTCTACGTGAAGAAGTGTCAGAGCAATATCGTTCATTAAAAGAATTAAAACAACTCGGTGAACGTTACGGTTTTGATTTAAGCCGTCCAGCTGAAAACTTTAAAGAAGCGGTACAATGGTTATACCTTGCTTATCTTGCTGCGATTAAAGAACAAAACGGAGCCGCAATGAGCCTTGGCCGTACATCAACATTCTTAGACATTTATGCAGAACGTGATTTACAAGCAGGTACGATTACTGAAACTGAAGTACAAGAAATCATTGACCACTTCATCATGAAATTACGTTTAGTGAAATTTGCGCGTACACCTGACTACAACGCATTATTCTCAGGTGACCCGACTTGGGTAACAGAATCTATTGGTGGTGTGGGTATTGACGGACGCCCAATGGTAACGAAAAACTCATTCCGTTTCTTACACTCACTTGACAACTTAGGACCAGCACCAGAACCAAACTTGACAGTATTATGGTCAACACGTTTACCAGAAAACTTCAAACGTTACTGTACGAAAATGAGTATTAAAACAAGCTCAATTCAGTACGAAAATGATGACTTAATGCGTGAAAGCTACGGCGATGATTACGGTATTGCATGTTGTGTATCTGCAATGCGTATCGGTAAACAAATGCAATTCTTTGGTGCACGTGCAAACTTAGCAAAAACATTATTGTATGCGATTAACGGTGGTAAAGATGAAAAATCAGGTGCTCAAATTGCGCCAAACTTCGCACCAATTCAATCTGAAATTTTAGATTATGACGAAGTATACCGCCAATTTGATGAAATGATGGAATGGTTAGCAGGCGTTTACATCAACTCATTAAATGTCATTCACTACATGCATGATAAATACAGCTACGAACGTATCGAAATGGCACTTCATGATACAGATGTGCACCGTACAATGGCAACAGGTATTGCAGGATTGTCTGTGGCAGCGGACTCACTTTCTGCGATTAAATACGGTCAAGTGCGTACAATTCGCGATGAAAATGGACTCGTTGTTGACTTTGAAACAACAGGTGACTATCCAAAATATGGTAACAACGACCCACGTGTAGATGACATCGCAGTTCAGTTGGTTGAAAGCTTCATGAGAAAATTACGTAAACATCAAACATACCGTGACTCTGAACATACGATGAGCGTACTCACAATCACTTCAAATGTTGTTTACGGTAAGAAAACAGGTAACACACCAGATGGACGTAAAGCAGGCGAACCATTTGCGCCAGGTGCGAACCCAATGCACGGACGTGATGATCACGGTGCACTTGCATCATTATCATCAGTGTCTAAATTACCTTATGACTGCTGTAAAGACGGTATTTCTAACACATTTAGTATCGTTCCAAAATCATTAGGTAAAGAAGAAGCAACACAAGAACAAAACTTAGTGAGCATTTTAGATGGCTATGCATTACAACACGGTCATCATTTGAACATCAACGTCTTTAACAGAGAAACATTACTTGATGCCATGGAACATCCAGAAGAGTATCCACAACTTACAGTACGTGTATCAGGTTATGCAGTAAACTTTATTAAATTAACACGTGAACAACAACTCGACGTCATTTCTCGTACATTCCACGAATCAATGTAACGTGCAAGTGATGTAACACTAAAAGATTTTATTAGAGATGATTAAATGGGGGAGAACGATGATTAAAGGACACATTCATTCAATAGAAAGCTTAGGTACGGTCGATGGGCCAGGCTTACGCTACATTATCTTTACACAAGGTTGCTTACTGAGATGTCTCTATTGTCATAATCCAGATACTTGGAAAATCAATGAACCTTCTCGTACAGCGACAGCAGATGAACTCGTGAATGAAATCGTTCCGTATCTCCCTTACTTTCAGGCATCAGGAGGGGGCGTCACAATCAGCGGTGGCGAGCCTCTCTTGCAAATGCCTTTTATCGAAGAACTGTTTGAAAAGCTTCACGCACAAGGGATTCATACGTGCATCGATACCTCACTTGGCTGTGCAAACGATACGGAAGCTTTTAAAAAACATTTCGATCAAGTTTTAGCACATACTGACTTATTGATGGTAGACATTAAGCATATTGATAATGAAAAGCATCAACAATTAACCGGAAAACCTAATACTCATATACTCAAATACATCCAATATCTAGCAGACCAAGGCCAACCGATATGGATTCGCCATGTGCTTGTACCAGGTCTCACTGACGCCCCCGAAGACTTGAAAGCACTTGGCACATTTATCAATCAACTTGGCAATGTTGAGAAATTCGAAATTTTACCTTATCACCAACTCGGTGTGCATAAATGGGAGGCCTTAGGTGTACCGTATGCATTGAATGATGTTGAACCCCCGACAGATGAAGATGTAGAACGTGCATACGGTTATGTGAATTTTACAGGTGTAACCCCTCTAACATCTGTAAAGTAGATATGGATTGTGCAAGAATGACATGATTCTATTTTCGCTATGAATTGAGATTTTGACTTTAAATGATATTGAAAAGATGGCTGGGATACAATGTGATGTTGTGTCTCAGTTTCTTTTTTGTGTTTTGAAAGGCGCTGAGAGGGAATAGTAATGATTAATCACATATGAAAGAGAAAGAGGAGGATGTCGGATGACACGAACTTTAATTTTAGGCGCGAATGGTGGCGTAGGACAACATCTTGTGAAGCAAATGCATGCACAAGGTGAAGATTTTACTGCGGCAGTCAGAAAAGAAGACCAAAAAACAGCGCTAGAAGCACAAGGGATTGCTGCAACATTGATTGATTTAGAAGCAGCAACGATTGATGATTTGACAGAAGTGTTCAAATCGTATAACCAAGTAATTTTTTCGGTAGGTTCTGGTGGTAGTACAGGTGCAGACAAAACGATTATTGTTGATTTGGATGGTGCAGTGAAAGCGATTAAAGCAAGTGAAGCGGCCAACATCGAGCACTTCATTATGGTTTCAACGTATGACTCTCGACGTGAAGCATTTGACGCGAGCGGTGACTTAAAGCCATATACAATCGCGAAGCATTATGCGGATGATTATTTGAGACATAGTCAATTAACCGCAACCATTGTACATCCAGGTGCATTAACGAACAATCAAGGGACAGGAAAAGTGAATGTTGCTGAATTGTTTGAACAACCTGATGTGCGTCAAATTCCACGTGAAGATGTGGCAGCTGTCTTATATGAAGTGGCTACAAATGCAGACCATCGTGGCAAAGAATTTCAGGTGTTAACGGGTGATAACGAAATTTCAGAAGCATTATCATCTCTATAACGATATGACATCAATCAAGGTACGTGCGAAGACCTCAAAATTCAAAGTCTTCCCACGTATCTTTTTTATGTTCTTATTTACCATTATCACTTATGTCATTCTCCTAGTCCTGTCAATGCTCACTTAAAAAGTACAAACTGTTCTCAATACGATTTAACGAGTTTGTCATGTGATTACCATACCTTCCTTTTACAGTCGTGTTGAATACGATATTGAAATCGTTACCTTAGTAAGCTCAGTTTCCTTGGATTTGGATGCCACCTGCACTCATTATTACAGTGACGATTTTATGTATTAACCTTATCGGCAAGGGGTTGAAAGACGCACTCAATCCAAAATCAAAAAGGTAAAAATTTGTAACGTATAGAAAAGAACACAAATCATATCAGTCATTATAAGGAATAATTTCACAATTCATGTATTTACGGATACAATAATGATAACGAAATGACATGAGTAGGTGAAATGATGAGATACAGTGATGAAGAATTTGAAGAATTTTTTTCTAACTTAACTGAAGATGAACGAGACGAATTACTTCATGAAGTGATTGCACTGACATTAGGAGAAGCGGATGAAGAAAGAAGTATTGTTGCGCTATTAGATCATTACACCATTGAAGATATTAAGAAGTTATGTAAACAGTATGGTATCACAGGATATTCTGGCTTGAATAAATCAGAGTTGCTTATGCATTTCATTACACATTTAGTGACACCAAAGTATATTCGAGAAAGTGTTGAACACATTAGTCGGGCGCATCAACTTCTGCTCGTATTGACACAACAAATGACTGAAATCGGCATTCCTTTCGAAACGACGATGGAAGTGCCTCAATCATTTTTGATGTATAAACCGAGACGGATGATTGATGACACGGGTGAAATTTTGATTCCTCATGAGATTGATACGAAAATGAAAGAAGCGGTTCAAACAGATGAGACTTTGAAAGAACTATCTGACCTGTATCGATTATTGATTGCGAGTGTAGAATTATACGGCTCACTCCCGTTAGAACAGCTCCAAGTCGTTTACCAAAAATATATGGATCAAACTTTAACATTGGACGCATTGAAAGACTGGCTTGATTTAGTAGAAGAAGTGAATCCTGATTTCAAAAATTATGTAGTTGAAGATGGAAACATTACACATATAGATTTTCAATTCGATCAGCCAGATATGCTAGAAATTGCGTCAAAGGGCACATATTATTTGCCTGAAACAAAAGAAGAGATGCTGATATATAGCGAACGAGTTTATGGGATTGACCCCGAGCAATGTGATCGTGTCATTGAATGGGTAAAAGACCATTTTATCGAAAATGACTACATGGATTTTATAGAACGCAACTTAATGGCTGAAGAACTTGGAACAGAATTACTATTACAGTTAAAACATTTAAGTGAGGCTCATGATTTTATGCCAGTGCTTGAAGCATTGATTGAAGAAGAGGTATTAGATGAAGATGCCTTTCCAACTGGTTTGGACCTCTTTGATGAAATGTTGAATCATATGAGAAGGTGGTTATATTTAGGTCATACATCAGAAGAATTTAAGAATATTTTAAATCATTCAGGCGAAAAGTATGAAAATGTGATAGACTTTCATCAATATCAACAACGTAAAAAGTAACTGTTGATTCAGTGTTCATGTCATGAGTAACGTATAAAGAGAAACTAACGACTGTTACGAACAAAGGGGATGAGTTCGATGCTGAAAAAATTGATGCTATTATTTTTTGGAATGGTTATCTCAACAACCATTGCAGAAACCTTTTTGATTGCGGGCACATGGCAATATTTGTTAATGCAGTCTTTATCACTCACTTTTATTTTGTTTTTCATCTATCACTTTGTTGTTTTCCAATTACGGGAAAAACGACAAACAGACCGTCATCAAGAACGTCAAGTTATCATTAAAGAAGAACCAGAAGATGAAAGTGTAAAGAAACGCTTAGTTCGTAAATAAATTGAATCACAATAAAGCGGTTGGTGGGATATCTCATCAGCCGTTTTTTGAATTGACATATTTTAACCAAATTATCCCCATTGATAACCTTTTTAAAATTCCACAATTGCTACCATGGACTCGCGTTCTAAAGGATTGATACTCAAGAATTTTGACCATTAGTTAAGTTGTTTTTTTGAAGATAGTTAATGAATGAAAGTAAACTTATGAAATGAAGCAAACGCAAAGTATCCATTTTTTATCTTCAATATAAAGATGCTTTGATTGATGTAGATACAAATACGCCATACAACACTTCTGTTTCTTTTTTAATCCGAGATGTTCATGAATGGATTGCAAATCTGGACGAGACTCCTGAGGCGAGGCGCCTAGGAACGCGAGTCCAAGATAGCAATCCATAGCGAAAACAAGGAAATGTAACATGCAAGTGCATCAACCCGAAATGTTCACATCAATGACGATTCCCATCAAAAAACTCGAAGTGAAGATGACACCTGTCATCTCACCTCGAGCTTTTTCAATCACATATTAGGAGAACACTTCGGATCGTTTGGAATCACCGAAAATTTTTGCTTTAATCGCTTCACCTGTTGGCGTACCCGCAAGACCGCCTAAACCTGTCTCACGTAATGAAGCAGGAAGGTTACGGCCCACTTTATCCATAGCCTCTATCACTTCATCTACTGGAATACGACTTTCCACACCAGCAAGGGCAAGGTCTGCGGATATCAAACCATTGCCTGAACCTATCGCATTTCTCATCACGCAAGGAATTTCTACTAATCCTGCAACAGGGTCACACACTAAGCCAAGTAAGTTGCTAATACTGATTGCAAGGGCATGCCCGGCTTGTTCGGGCGTACCACCGAATGTTTGAACAGCAGCGGCGGCAGCCATAGCGGATGCTGAACCGACTTCTGCTTGACATCCTCCTGTTGCACCTGCGACTGAAGCATTATTTGCGATCACCATACCGCATATCGAGGCTGCAAATAGAAATTCGAGCATTTGGTCATTCGTTAAGTCGTGTGATTTTTCGAGTTTAAAGAGTATCCCTGGAATGGTACCTGAAGAACCGGCAGTTGGTGTCGCGCAAATAATTCCCATTGCTGCGTTCACTTCATTAGTTGCTATCGCGCCTTCAACAGCTGCAATCATATCAAATCCAGAAAGGGCTTGATGGTTTTTGTTGTATTCATGAACTTTAATCGCGTCTTGCCCCGTATAACCCGTGACACTTTTTACGCCTTTACCTGTCGTTCCTTTTTCAACAGCTTCGCGCATTGTGTCAAGGTTTTGCTGCATCATAGCCATGACTTCTTCGCGTGTCATACCACGTGTGTCCATTTCATGTTTAATCATAATTTCTGAAAAAGTCGTTTCATGTTCTGTGGCATAATCGATCAATGCTTTCATTGTATCAAACATGGGAGTCCCTCCAATTTATTCAATATATGAAAAGTTTAAAAACGCATATTTTTCTTTGATGGCTGACAGTAGTTCACTTTTAATCGGTTTATTTAAATGTAAAGCAAGTAAGCAATGCCCTTTTGACATCGTCTTAATTTCTTCGTTAATGTCGACTTCATGCTCAATTAAATCGTTAATGAGATGATTGACTTCAGCAATTTTACATTCTCCATCAATCACAAGAATAGGGGGCGTATGTGTCATCAAAATACACATTTGGTTAACGTGAATACTTTTTACTTTGAATGCACCGCCACCGATTGAAATACCATTCAGTTCGACATGACGATCACCGTGATCAATTTCGATGACTGCACAATTCGGATGTTCGCCTAAACTTGAACCGGATGTTTCGATAAATTCAAAGTCGATACCTTCACTTTTCGCAATTTTTGTAGATGTTTTAATACGCGCATCAAATGTACTAAAACCTAAAAGTCCACCGATAATCGCTAAGTCTGTGCCGTGCCCTTTATGTGTTTCTGCAAATGATTCGTAATAGTTCACAACGATTTTCTCTGGCGTATCACCAAGGACAGCACGGGCTGCCTGACCGATTTTCACTGCACCTGCAGTATGTGAACTCGATGGCCCCATCATGACTGGACCGATAATATCAAACGCACTTTGGTAATCTTTTGTACGTGCCATAAATAATCCGCTCCTTAATGAGTTTGTTGTTTGACTTGAGGCATGTTAATGTCAAGAGATGGCCGTTTCTTACTGATGAATGTGCCGATAAAAAAGCTGAGTATCATACTGATAATTGCTACGACGACAATGGTAATCACTGTAGGAACCACTTCATTAAAGCCCAGTGCTACAATCGGTCCAGCGATAGGTGTTGCCATACCAGGTTGGTTCACAACGATGCCCATATAAGTAATAAATAAACCGTTCACCATACCGACAATGGCATTCGTACCGTATAACTGTATCGGATATTTTGCGATTGTATCAATTTGCGTTAATGGTTCGACAGCCACTGCAAAGGCTTTTCCTGCGTTACCAATTCTTAATTTTCTAAACATCACAAAGTTGACAAATGAGCTGCCCATACAGCCGAGTGCCCCAATAGCCATTGGAATACCAGTCAAACCTAATAAACTTGTAAATACCATTGAGCTTAACGGTGTCATACCTACGACAGGCACAATCGCACCAATAACGAGTGCAAGCGCATATGGATTGTTGTCACCTACAGCTGTGATGGCTGTACCAATTTGTTTAAGTACTGCAGTAACACTCGGTGACACGATTGACGCAATACCGTATGCGATGGCAGGAGATAATAAGATAACGACAATCAGGTCTAATCCTTCAGGTACATATTTTTCAAGTTGTTTAATGCCGAAAGCCACAAAGTATGCAGCAATAAAAGCGGGTAAAAGTTTAAAGTCAAAAAGTACAAGGCCAGTTAAAACAGCAAATACAGGACTAATACCGAACTTTAAACAAGTGAGGATCCCCACTGCAACGCCACTTAAGCTCCCAGCGATATCGCCTAATTGAATAAAGTATTGTGAATGAAACACACCACCAATGGCGTATTTTAAAAATGCTTCTGGCAAGAATGAAGCACAAGCAGCACCTGATAAAGCTTGTAAACTGACTTTTCCATTCGGGGCAAATTTTAAGAATAAAGTCATTGCAAGTAAAACAACGAGTAATGTCCCGATTCCCAAAATGAAATCCATGTGAGTTCCTTCTCTCTTTTGTTTTTGTCAGATAGCTATCCAAACAAGACCCATTCTAAGAAGATTATTTTTGTTATGCAAGCCCTTACATTGCCGTTTTATTGCGCCTTTTTAGTTAAAATATATATTAAGAAATAAAAATATAAAGATTGTGAAATTATATAGTATATTAACTAGTGA
>NZ_PPQH01000079.1 GCF_002902385.1 Staphylococcus intermedius NCTC 11048
TAACGACAAGTACACACCAGAAACAACGCCAATCACGAAGGATTATGGCACTGCCACAACAGAAGATGAAGTGAAAGGTGCAGTGAACATCCCAGGTTACCCAACAGACGGAGATCAACCAACAATTACAATTGATGATCCAAGTCAATTACCTGACGGCACAAAAGAGGGTACAACAGATGTAAGTGTAACAGTGACGTATCCAGATGGTACAACAGACCACATTACAGTACCGGTAACCGTAGGTAAACAAGCAGATAACGAC
>NZ_PPQH01000080.1 GCF_002902385.1 Staphylococcus intermedius NCTC 11048
ACCACCTTTACGTTTCATCTTCTCCCACTCACGATAGGTCATATGCGGGATTACTTCTGTTGTTCCATCGTCATTACGCACACGCATTACACCAGGTAAGTCATCTTCACCAATGTAATACAATAGCTTACAACGACAGTTAATATTCTCTTTTGCACTGGCTACGCCTACAAATAAATGCGGTGCAGGACCCACGCACCCACTAGATTTAAAGTTGTCGTCTATGCCCACTGATTGACCATCTAAATGACGATGTGTATCACGCGTGCGTGTATCTTTAGTGGCAGACCAACGTTTTTTTATCTTGAATCCGTTGCCTTGTGCTACGTGGGCGCTATCTAATCCGGCTTGTGACATCGCTCTACCAGCTTCTGTACGCGCCACTCGTAACGATTGCGCCATAGCCATACCTAAATCATCACGTAGTGCTTTAGCTATCTTAGAATAGCCCTCACCACTTATAATCCCTTGCGTAATATGGATACGGATACGTTTAAGCACCTCATTGCGATGTTTCTGTAACGTCGGTACTAATCGAATAAACTCAATCGGTTGTTCAATTGCGGTATTAATAACAGATGCAGTAGGGACGTCAAAACGCATAGACGATTGACTAGCCATTTCATACAAATAAAGACTCATCATATACTTCTCAATGTAAGCATTATGTTGAGTCTTTTTTATAGCTTTAGCTACTTGATTGTAATCTTCAGTTAACATTTGTCCTATACGTGCTAACTCTTTGTTTAAGCGATTGTACTTATTAAATTCTGTCCAAGTCACATGAGGGTTGTCTGATTGGTACTTTTCAAACATATCCACCAATTCTTGAGTGATAATTTTCAAACGTTTAGCAAACAACACTTCAAGCGGTTTTTCTGACTTAGCGATAAGTTGTTCAATATATTCATCAATTTGATTCTGATTTGTTATCTTGCGCTCTGTCATTATCGTCACCTTCTAACAGTGGAAGTTGATTGTTAAATTCGATATTATCTTGCTCAATACGTTCCATTTCTGCGACGGGATCATCAACCCACGGGTGGTTAGTGATAACCGTTTCTTTAGATAAGTATTGTGACTGCACACCAATTTGTGATTGTTCAAGTTCGTTCACCATCACATTGAAGTTAAAGCTAATCTCAATGTCATGTACATCGATATTTAATTTGTAAAAATCAATGATGTAACGTAACAACTCTTGCAAAGCAGTAAGTGTTTTGTTTTTTAATTTGCTAGCCTTTAAGTCTAGATTGCTATACATAAACTTGAGTGCAATACCTGATGGGCTGTTACCGAATTTGTCCTGTTGAAAATCGACACCTTGACCAAACTCAATAATGTAATCACGTAACATGTCCAGGTATTCTTTCGACGACTGTACTGGTACCTCAATTTGAATTGTGTCAACACCACTACCGTCACCGTCTACATTAATTGCTTTATAGTATTTGAGGTTCTGCATAAACTCATCTAAGTTTTGGCCCTCATAACCTTTCAAAATATAAATCAATTCAGTAGATTCGTCGAAAGTGTTTTGCGTGTCACTTAATCGCTTATCCATTGCGTCAATTATTGTCTTGTACATAAACAAGTCACTAACTTCTTGTGGATTGTTTTTAAAAGGAATGAACGGCACTCGGTTCCAACTCATCTTTTTATCACCAACGTAGTAATGCGCTTGAATGTTGTCATCGCCGTGATAATAATCAGGAATCAATTGACCATGTTGCAATTCGTAAAAAGTAACTTCGGTATCTGTCCAATACTCAACACGTTCACCACCGTCAAGCTCATACAAACGAATAAAGGCTTTGAGTTCATCTCTTTCTTTGTTCGTCCAAATCGGTATCGCTTGTTCGGCTGGAACTCTAAACGTCTTAAATTCGCCTTGTTCGTCAATATAAGGTTGTAGCCACTCGACACCTTTGTTGCTTGCTGCAGTTAGTATATCGACGAGTTTATCGTCCCACTTGTGATTGAGTACCTCTTGTATCTTCTTAAGTGATTGCTCGTCATCAGTACCGAATGTAATAGGATTACCTACCGCATAAGCTACTTTTTGATCAACTAAATTTTGATGGTAATTCGTGTACATT
>NZ_PPQH01000081.1 GCF_002902385.1 Staphylococcus intermedius NCTC 11048
TCTAAGAAGAACTCACGTTTTGTGATTAACTTAACCGCACCTTTTTTAGCCAAGATGGATGTACCTTGTTCAAGTTTGTTTGAACGTACGATAACAGCTCCCAACGCTTCACCAAACGCGCCTTTCACAATGATGTTGTCGCCTAATTCAGTCGCACGCGTAAAGTTTGCAGCTGCATCACCACGTAATTTTCCGGCGTCTAATGGGTTGACGAACAACACCATAGGCTCTAAATCTTCGTCGTTAAACTTGTCAATAGCTGATTGTAAGCCGTTCAACTTAGTAATATCCGCTTCGACAGTTAATTTTGCACCCATCAACGCTTCTAGCACATCATTGTCAACTTTGTTAGCATGCGCTAAACCATGTTGACGTACTTGTTCCCCTTGAGGGTCTCCGTAACCCGAAAGTAATGCCTCATCAGTAATTGATGTACCTTTTGCGACTTTTCGGATTTTAGCTTCACGCTTTTTAGTTTCAAGGATGTCAGTAGGGATTTTTTCACCCTCAGCCACCACTTGTGCGTCACCACTGTAAATAAAAGCCGGGAATGTTAATGTGTCTCCCGGTTGTCCTTTTAATGTGTTGTCAATTTCTGCAAACGATGCAAAACGTAATTTCTTATCTAACTCCGCTTGCATCATAGGCGCTAATACTTCTGGTACCACCTGTGTATTTAACTTTGTCATACCTTGTGCCATATTTTATACCTCTTTCTTTTTTTAGTTTACTAATTTCTCGTACGTTTCTCTGTCGTTTAAATAAAGCTCAGTACGTTGGCTTACACTCATGCTGTCAAACTGCTCTTGTGTAACACCACCTGAAACATTGTCACCTTCGTTAGGTGTACGTCCTGTTGGCTTTTGTTCTGCAAATAAATAAGGTTTAGACTCTTGCAGTGCTTTTACTGCATCTTCTAAACCTTTAACAGTGCCATCTTCTTGAAGTTCAAGGTTACTCTTGTCGAGCATCAAGAGAACATCATTAGCGTCATTTGCATCTTTAGCAACCGCTAATTTGATAGCGTTATTCAGTTGTGTCTCTTCATACTTAGTTTGCCAATCTGCATTTTCTTGTTTGACTTTATCGAGTTCTTTTTGAATCTCGCTTTCGTTTTCCACAGATTTTTCTAAGTTTGCAATTTGTTCATCGCGGTTAGTGATTTCTGCTTTTAAATCTTTAATCTCGGCATTCTTATCATTAAGACGAGAACGTGGTACCATTCCGGATTGAGATTCATCAAAAGCGTCTAAAACTTTCTGTTCATCAACTTCACCGTTTTTAAATTGCTCTAGTAATGATTTTAAATCCATTTAAACTACTCCTTTTTACGAGTTTTACGTGCAACGCCACGAAGAATTTTGTATAAAAAGAAGCAGTTTAACGACGTGCTGAGGTCGAGCATTAGATTGCTAGCTATTTAAAATTAATCACCATTTTTTTAACATTATTTCTATACTCTTTGAATTTATTGTAGTCTACATCGCCTTCTACTTCTATAAAACAAGTATCAGGACTATAGGAAGCTATAACATCGTAATCTGAACCAAATTCCGATTTCTTTTGCTTCGGTAAAGCATCGTATTTTTCAGCTTTAATAAGCAAGACGTTGTAATCTTCTAAATCAATATTCACTGTATTGCGTTCCATTGTTTAACCACCTTTACGTTTCATCTTCTCCCACTCACGATAGGTCATATGCGGGATTACTTCTGTTGTTCCATCGTCATTACGCACACGCATTACACCAGG
>NZ_PPQH01000082.1 GCF_002902385.1 Staphylococcus intermedius NCTC 11048
TTGTAAAAACGTTTTAACCATATTTGTGTAGAATTGTAAGGTTGAAAGATGATACGTTTTACAATTTCTTCTCTTCGTTCAACTATCGCAAATCCGGCAGTGGAACTAGATCCTGTTATAGGAGTGTCGGTAAAGTAATAATTACCCGCATCAAGATTATGAAGTGTATCAACATCATTCGATAAAGAAATGGTCTGAGCGCTTCCGTCATCATTAGTTAGTTTATGTTTTTGCCAATTAAGCTCTGCTAATTTAAAATCAACCTCAGCGTCACCAATAGGAGCATTGCGCGAGAATTCTTGCATCTTACTATCGATATACTCGAGCGTTTCTTCTTTCTTACTTTCAATAACACCCGTACTCTCTTCGACTTTAGAATTAATAGTAGCTATAGCGCTATTCTTGGTTTGCTCGGTATCTTGCTTTTGCTTTTGATATAAATTAGTCAATTCTGATTGAGCACTTGTGTATAACGATTCAAAACCAGATGTGATTTTTTCTTTTGTCACTTCAAATTGCTGTAGTGCTTGATCGCGTGCATCTCTTACTTGCGTGACGTGGTCGTCTAAATTTTGCAGCGATTCTTTAATCTCTACTACTTCTTTTTCTAAAGCGTTTTTCAAATCATCAAACATTCTAAAGTATTGAACTTTGACCTCACCTTTAACTTGGTTAGGTAAAGCGTCAGCTACATAAAATTCAAACTTACCGAGCGTCGCAACATCTGTATTACCATTTACAGCTAACAAGATTTGTCCTTCAACATTTGTATCTGTTGCAGCTTTCAAGAATTCGTTCGGTACCGTTACCTCAACAATTCCACCGTGCGCATCGTAGATACTTAAATCTAATTGTCCCGACATACTTCCGTTTGATGATTTAAGCCATAAATACCCCACTACATTGACAGGTCCTAGTTGATAGGGAAAACCGTTTTTATGAACTATAAAACGCAATTTAGCTGTATTGCTATCTGTATTATAAAAGCCTATTCTCGTTTCCGAGATAGGCTTGTAGTAAGGTGTATTCTCTTGTTTCAAAACAGCTATTTTATCTAAATTAGACATTATTTAAAACTCCCTTTCGTCACAGGGTGGATATAACAAACTGCAACACCATATCCTTTTTCCATTTCATAAGGTGTCGTAATTTTCATAACGCGATAATAACCATTTTCGTTATCTTTAGTACCTTTACCATTTCTCGAACTAATCCAATCGCCCTCGTCTACCGTATCATCAATAGAAATATATACTTGACCGATAAGCCCTACTACATTCCATTCTGGACGTTCTGAACGCGATTCGTATGCTTCGTTTTCGACATAATCTTCGTCTTCCACCGGAACTTTTACCATTTCAGAATATTCATTCCCCTCGTCATCTTGCCAAGTTTTTAATTGCTCCTCATAAACAATCACGCCGAACTCGTCTCTTTTATATCTATCTTTGTGGTGGAACATTTGGTCTCCCAAGATAATACCTGCCGTTCCTGAAACTACACCTAGCGGAACATCGTTGTGTTGCGCCTTTCTAATATAACGACCCTCTAAAGTAACAATAGTACCATTACGGATAGCGCCACCACTTTCAGATTCGAAATACTCAGCGTAGTCAGCAAAGTTATTACTTGTTGTTAGTTGGCCGGCTGTTTTAATATCACCCGAAGTCGAAGACATATCAATTTTGATGTTAGCCGTACTAGCGCCCTTATCTCCATAACCTAATAAAAAGTGATAATTTCCAGGAGATTTGACGCCGCGACTATTTACGATAGTTTGACAGTAACTGCCTTGTAATGTCTCTGATTCAAGTGAGTTAAGCACTGAAGAACGCGAACCATAAGCATGTGAGTTTACACCTGACCCTGCAACCCAACTTCTATCACTATGCGCATATGAGCCACCTGTCGAAGCAATGAGGGCACTAGATTCCGCTAAAGCTCCACCTCCTGTCGATGCGGCACTTAAACCACCTTTAACGACCGTAGGAACTTTTTTGTATTTTCTTTCTGCAATAGATGCTTGTGTAGCATACCCCTCAGCTTGTACACCTACGATTTCAGCAGTATTGTTATACATTTCAATCGCAATTCCTGTACCGGTTCCGATTAAATTAGCGCCAATGATTTTAGTATCATAAACGCCTGCACCGCCAGAAATACCAATGTTTTTTGATGATTTATAAAGATTGATGTTTGAAAAAGTAATCTTTTTAGGTCTGTTGGCACCACCGTAAATCTTAATATCTGAACTTGACTCAGTAAAACCTTGAACATTAACGCCGTTAAAAACGACATTTTCAGCTCTGTATTGTACTACGACAACCGGTTGTCCTTTAGCCCAACTTTTATCACCTAATGCACTAAAATTGTTTACTTGTACATTACGGTATGCACTGATAACAATTGCACGTGGTGTCGTTTTTGGATATACACCGTTGTATTGTGGATAAACAGACGAGCAGTTATTTAATACTACATTGAACGCCGTTTTAGATTGTGGGTCAGTTGCTTTGTGGTGTCCGATGTGACGAATGTTATATGATCGCGTGTCTCTAATTGATAAATGATTATTAACAAAAATATTCTGCGGTGCACTTGCGGTAGCATGTGCTTTGATTTCTAGTCCGCCATAATTTTTTTCTGTTCTATTGTCTGAAAGAAAAACGAATTGTGAACCATCATCCACTTCAATACCGTTGTTATTTCCCCCACCAATAGGACTATGTGAGTAATTATTAGTGATAAGGATATATCTGCTCCAGTGTGTCGTAATACCATCGTCACCAAATCCATATGTTTCACAATTATCAACATGGACATATTTACTTTCTAACGCTTCACTTGGGCGTACACCGTCGCCACCATAAAAGTATTCGTCGACGCCATAAGTCACATCAATACCATGCAACAAGTTATCATATGACTCGATGTTATAAATGTAACCGTGTTTAACACCTGCAAAGCGTACACCACTGGAAAGTGAACCTCCTGCAGGTTTTAATGTGTCATTTTG
>NZ_PPQH01000083.1 GCF_002902385.1 Staphylococcus intermedius NCTC 11048
TATCTTAAGTAGTAGCCAACGGCTACAGTTATGACGTCTTTATTAAATTGTTTACATCTGAAATAGTTCATGTAGAATACTCCTTTTTATTAAAATACATCAACGTAATTACAATAGAATATACAAAAAGAAATATCATTATAAACATTTCCATATAATCACCTTTTCCTATTTACAAATATAGTTAGTTGCACCAGTACAACCAAGAGATGTTATTAAACCGCAAATTGTGGCTAATGTAAATCCACCCCAACCGGTAGTGATACCTAGGGCAGCAGCTGCTGCCCAACATCCTCCTGCTCCACCAGTACCGCATAATGCACCGACTGCCCACTCACACCATCCGCGTTCCTTAGGTGGTAAATTTTTAAAGGATTCTTCTTCAATTTTATCTTTAGATGTAATGTTAAAATTTTTATCATAGTAATGACCTTTTTGGTCTATATTGAACTCATAATAAGGTTTGTCATTTAAAACACCCTTCATGTTAATGTATTCTTTATTATCATGTTTAACGAATTTTGAATACATCATGTGATCGTAAAAAATCTCTTTATTAGCTTCATTATATTTTAATTCAATCATAGCAAGATTATTATTCTTCTGAGCCAATTCTTTTCCAAATATGTAACTAACAGAATATACATTAGTATTTTCACCTTTATCTAAATGAACAATAATATTTTCATCTTTTATCGAATTAATAGAAGTTGAATTTGCATGTTCTTTATAAATAGATGTATTTTTAATCTTGTTAATAATATCTTGTTTAGTTTTACTATCAACATTACTTGTAGGTTTACTTACTTCTTTACTTTCAGCGTTTACATCTTGAAACCCTAAAGGATACAAAAACTTAAAAGCATAATAATAGACAAAATAGAAAAAACATCTTTTTCATATTTATCATTCTCCTTTATTAATTTTATGAATTCCCTTACATATTAACAAACTCAAAATCTCATTTGGTTTAAAATTCCTAAATGTTGTATTTTTATTCCTAATTGTTGCTTTATTCCAATTGCTTTATTGACGTTGAGCCTCGGAACCCTTAACAATGCCAAAACTTGTCGAATAGTCGGCTTAATAGCTCACGCTATGCCGACATTCGTCTGCAAGTTTAGTTAAGGGTTCTTCTCAACATCAATAAATTTTCTCGGCATAAATGCGTGCTTTTAAAAATAAAGATGTACTTATCTAATAAATAAGCGTATACTTAATCTAACGTAATAAAAGCTCGTGAATTTAATTGTAGTGTATTTTTCTGACTTTGCAACAGCACCTATAAAAGTAATGCTATTAACATATATACACTTATCGGAAGAGAATATGATTCAAAAGATATAGATGGTATAATAATGAAGTCGCCTATCTCTCAGGCGTCAATACAGACGCAGAGAGGAGGTGCATATTAAATGGTCGAAGTTCTTGTTCACATCACGACCACAGTCATCAGTGGTTGTATTATTGCGCTATTTACGCAATGGCTACGTACACGTAATAATAAGAAAAAATAGGCGATGTTAGCCATCACCTAAAAATCCCCTCACTACTCGCAATAGTGAGGGGATTGGTGCATATAATGCACGAAGCTCTTGTTAATTGAATTATAACACTATAGTGGGTAGAAATGCAAAAGTATCGTTACATACTCGTATTAGAAGTACATATACACAGCCATACACGTATGTATGTGTGTTGATGCTAATTATAATTACAGCATAATCATTGGATTTTCAGTATGTTACTTTTGTTGTACGAGAATTTTTTACTTAATGAATAAAAGAGAGTGTACAGAAAATGGTTATTTTCTGTACACTACAAAATAAAAAAGTCAAATGGTATATACCCCTATCCCGTATATGTTACACTCAAATTGTCTTATTACTATCTTTAAAAATATAAAATTAGGAGGTTTAATTTTGTCGAATAACAAAAAACACCAAAATCATGAGCATCATAGTCATCAAGAACATGAAAATCACACTAGTCATGGTAATCATGAACATCACCATCATGGAAATTTTAAAAGTAAATTCTTTATTTCTTTGATTTTTGCGATACCGATTATTATTTTATCGCCCATGATGGGAGTTAAATTACCGTTTCAAATTTCATTTACAGGGTCAGATTGGATTGTATTAATTCTTGCTACAATTTTATTCTTTTACGGAGGAAAGCCATTTTTATCAGGGGCTAAAGATGAAATTTCAACTAAAAAACCTGGAATGATGACGCTTGTTGCTCTAGGTATTTCAGTAGCTTATATTTATAGTTTATACGCCTTTTATATGAATAACTTCAGTGGTTCATCCACACATACAATGGACTTTTTCTGGGAATTAGCGACTTTAATTTTAATCATGTTATTAGGTCATTGGATTGAAATGAACGCAGTAGGTAATGCAGGCAATGCACTGAAGAAAATGGCAGAACTTTTACCTAATACTGCAGTGAAGCTGATTGATAACAATCAACGAGAAGAAGTTAAAATATCAGATATTCATATTGACGATATTGTGGAAGTCAGAGCAGGCGAAAGTATACCCACAGACGGAATCATTGTTCAAGGAGAAACATCAATTGACGAATCATTAGTTACTGGCGAATCAAAAAAAGTTCATAAAACTCATAATGATGATGTTATTGGAGGTTCAATTAATGGTTCAGGTACAGTACAAGTTAAAGTGACTGCTACGGGTGAAAATGGCTACCTATCTCAAGTTATGGGTCTTGTTAACCAAGCTCAAAACGATAAGTCAAAAGCTGAACTCCTCTCTGATAAAGTCGCAGGTTATTTGTTTTACTTTGCAGTAAGTATTGGCCTGATTTCATTTATCGTATGGATGCTTATTCAAAACAACGTCGATTTCGCACTTGAACGGCTAGTAACCGTATTAGTCATTGCTTGTCCACATGCATTAGGCTTGGCAATACCTTTAGTTACAGCACGTTCTACCTCTATAGGCGCACATAATGGTTTAATCATTAAAAACAGAGAATCTGTAGAAATCGCACAACACATTGATTACATCATGATGGATAAAACTGGGACACTAACTGAAGGTAACTTTTCAGTGAATCACTATGAAAGTTTTACAGACGAGTTAAATAATGAAGAAATATTGAGTCTATTTGCTTCATTAGAAAGTAATTCTAATCATCCACTTGCCACTGGTATTGTTGATTTTGCTAAAGGCAAAAATATTTCATATGCTACTCCTCAAGAAGTTAATAATATTCCAGGTGTAGGCTTAGAAGGCACAGTTGATAATAAAAAACTCAAAATAGTGAATGTTTCTTATCTCGATAAAAGCAATTTTGATTATAATAAAGAACAATTTACGAATCTCGCTCAACAAGGGAATTCTATTAGTTATCTAATTCATGACCGACAAGTTATTGGTATTATCGCACAAGGCGATAAAATTAAAGAAAGTTCAAAACAAATGGTTTCGGATTTATTATCGAGAAACATTACGCCAGTCATGCTTACAGGCGATAATAAAGAAGTGGCACAAACAGTGGCTGAAGAATTAGGTATTAGTGATGTCCACGCGCAATTGATGCCCGAAGATAAAGAAAGTATTATCCAAGATTATCAAAGCAATGGTAGCAAAATCATGATGGTTGGTGATGGTATCAATGATGCGCCAAGCCTTATTAGAGCAGATATTGGTATGGCAATTGGCGCAGGGACAGATGTAGCTATTGAATCGGGGGATGTCATACTCGTTAAAAGTAATCCTTCTGATATTATCAATTTTTTGTCCCTTTCAAAAAATACGATGAAAAAAATGGTTCAAAATTTATGGTGGGGCGCAGGATATAACGTGATTGCAGTTCCTCTTGCAGCTGGTATATTAGCTTCTATTGGTTTAATATTATCACCTGCTGTGGGTGCAATACTTATGTCTTTAAGTACGATCATCGTAGCAATTAATGCATTTACATTAAAATTAAAATAAAAGAGGTAAATATAATGTATAAAAAAATGTTCACAATTTTAATTACGTTATTTTCTATAATGTTTATGGTTCCTAATGATACTTTTGCAGAAGGTAAGCACAACATGATGGACATGAAAGAAAATGATCAAAAGCGAAATGATATGATGGATATGAAAAGTCATGACGAAAGAAAAAATTTGAATTCTTCACAAGGAAAAAATGAAATAACATTTCCCAAAGTTTTAGATCCTAAAAAAGATAACAATGGTTATAAAAGTTATACATTAAAAGCGCAGAAAGGAAAGACAGAATTTTACAAAGGTAATTTCTCTAACACTTTAGGATACAATGGAAATTTACTTGGGCCAACTTTAAAATTAAAAAAAGGAGATAAGGTTAAAATTAAGTTAGTCAACAACTTAGATGAAAATACAACATTTCATTGGCATGGGTTAGAAATAGATGGAAAAGTGGATGGAGGCCCTTCTCAAGTTATAAAACCAGGAAAAGAAAAAACAATAAAATTTGAGGTTAAACAAGAGGCTGCTACATTATGGTATCATCCCCACCCCTCCCCAAATACAGCTAAACAAGTTTATAATGGTTTATCAGGGTTATTATATATAGAGGATGACAAAAAGAATAATTATCCTAGCAATTATGGAAAAAATGATTTGCCTATAATAATCCAAGATAAAACATTTGTATCTAAAAAATTAAATTATACAAAAACGAAAGATGAAGATGGTACTCAAGGTGATACAGTCCTTGTGAATGGGAAAGTAGATCCTAAATTAACAACAAAAGAAGGAAAAATACGTTTGAGACTTTTAAATGGCTCCAATGCTCGGGATTTAAATCTTAAGCTAAGTAATAATCAAAGTTTTGAATATATTGCTTCAGAAGGCGGCCATTTAGAAAAGACTAAAAAGTTAAAAGAAATTAATTTAGCTCCTTCAGCAAGAAAAGAAATAGTAATAGATTTATCTAAAATGAAAGAAGAAAAAGTCAATCTTGTTGATAATGATGAAACAGTAATTTTACCAATTATTAACAAAGAAAAAAGTACTAACAAAGACACTACTCCAAAAGTAGATAAAAAAATCAAATTAGAAGGTATGGACGATAATGTTACTATTAATGGCAAAAAATTCGATCCTAACAGAATAGATTTCACACAAAAGGTAAACCGTAAAGAAACTTGGGAAATTGAAAACGTCAAAGATAAAATGAGTGGTATGAAGCACCCGTTCCATATCCACGGAACGCAATTTAAAGTTTTATCAGTGGATGGGAAGAAACCTTCAGAAGATATGAGAGGCAAAAAAGACGTTATATCTCTGGAACCTGGACAAAAAGCCAAAATAGAAGTGGTTTTTAAAAATACTGGGACATACATGTTCCATTGTCACATACTTGAGCATGAAGATCATGGAATGATGGGACAAATAAAAGTAACAAAATAATTTATATCGTCGCGATCATTTTATCATCTCCAAATATTTTAGGGATGAGGCTGGGACATTAAGTTCTTAGGCAATGTAAAAAAGCTGATTTCTATTAATTATTTGATGGAAATCAGCTTTTTTGATATTTATTTTATAATGT
>NZ_PPQH01000084.1 GCF_002902385.1 Staphylococcus intermedius NCTC 11048
TAACCACATCTCCAGAAATAATCTATTGTTATTGCAGCATTTTGTTTATTGATTTTGTATAGATTTGTATACTAATTTAACTTTGCAACAGAACCATAATTTTTATCTGTGAAATAAGATTTGTTAACTGCAATTAAAACGTGAAAATGGGGGTTATAATCGTCCCGTTCTTTGTTGTATGTAATTTCTAATTTCCTTACATAACCCTTAACAACTTTTTTAAATTTAGTTCGGTTACTCAAACGTCTAAAAGATTGATTATAATGCTTAATCTCAGTTTCTAACTCATTTTTAGATACATTAGGTGTCGTTAATGTTAAAAATATAAAATCTTTTTTATGTGATTTCTGTACATACTGCATCATCAAAGATAAACCTAACGCATCTTTTCTCGCTTTACGCCAAGCACAAACCGGACAAAATCGATTTTTACACGAATTCGCTTTATATAATTTTTGTTTTTCTAACGACTTATCTGTCACAAAAGACAAAAAGGTATTACATTCCCGTACCAATGTCATTTGATTTTCCCCCACATGTCGTTCTATAAATTTCTGAAATACTTGATTTCTTCGTTTTTTCTCAGTATACTTATCCATGTTATATAACTTAAAAAAACAACTTAGTTTCTCTCAAACTATGTATATAAAAAAGTTGCTTTTTCTCCTTTCTTGTAAAGTTTTTGATTAGACACCTAAAACATTACATCACTAGGTAAGAAAAAGCAACTTTTTTTGCGTTTAAAGCCTTACATACCAACACTTTAAGGGTAACTATTCCACTCTGTAATAGTTACCCTTATTATCAAGACAAGAAGAAACTCGTTTTCAACTCGTTTCTAAAACCGAAACGGGCGTACCAAATCTGGCACACCCATTTAATCTATTCAAAACATGCACTATAAACTTGACCAACACTAAAGAAACCAATTGCAGCAGATAATGCTTGAGGTCCTGCAGCACTTCCCGCTGTTTTCACAGCAGAAACTGCTGCGTCTTTCTTAGACATAGTCTCACGAGCTTTTTTATATGCCGGAACTAACTTTGTAGCAAATGTTTTAGCGCCACCAGCAGCTTTAATAACCTCTTTTACTTTAGCAATTTTAGCAGCAGAAAACACATTGCTAGCAATTGCTAAACCTATAGCTGACGCACATCCTACAGCTCCACGCTCAGAAGTCATTAAATTAGAATTTTCTTTCTGTATATACTCGTTTGTAGCCTTATCCCCTTTTGCTAAAACTGAATCGGGAATGTTTTCTACCGTAGTTAGAAACTGCGTCAATTCTTCTTGGTTAACATTTTCTAAACTTATACCATCAGGAATATCAGAACCATCCTCTTGTGAACTTTGAATCGCTTCTTTAACATTATTAACCTCATTCGCTTCTACATATGAAGTGCTACCAAAACCAAATAGTAAAGCAACGCTTGATAATGTTACAATAGCTCTTTTCAAAAGAAAATCCCCTTTCAAATAATAAATTTAAATGTTACGTTTTAAGCATAACATAATAAAATATCTTTTACGGAGGTATCATAATGAAAAAGCCTTCTATCTTAGCAGGAATAATAATTTTACTACTTATAACTTGCAGTATAGTATTAAACTTAATCAATATTCCTAGTGAGGCAAATATCACATACTCAATAACAGCTATTATTATTATTATCTTACTGTTCTTTATCATTCCAAAAAATAACAAATCACAATGATGCTTTATTCCAATTGCTTTATTGACAACGAGCCTCTGAACCCTTAACAAACCCAAAACTTGTCGAATGGTCGGCTTAATAGCTCACGCTATGCCGACATTCGTCTGCAAGTTTAGTTAAGGGTTCTTCTCATTGATCAATAAATTTTCTCGGCATAAATGCGTTGTCTAATTATTACGATTAGCATTCCAACCAACTAAAACATTACAAACAAAACCTATTAATCCACAAAATAAAGCAGATAAAAATGTTGTCTGTCCAATATAAAAAACAACTAAAAACATCAAAATTCCAACTACTAAACTTATTATCCACTGATTCTTTTTCACGCCTTAAATCACTCCTTTTTCAATAAAAATTATACTATGAATTAAGTTATAAACAACTCGTGAATATAAGATTAATTATACTTTAACTTCGTTCATGGCTTAATCAACACCTTAATTCCAAACATCTGAAATAATACGGATTTTTAAACGCATTAAAATTCGTGACTATCTTAGTTAAACTCTGTTTAATTAAGATTTTTTATTTTTCATTGTCCAAGGGCGCACTTACACACCTGAAAAGGTGTCGTGCTAAAACCAAAATTTGCGTGTGATAATCCAATATCTTTATTTTGCATTTTAAGGGGGTATTTTGAAGGTTTAGGGATAATCCAATATCTTTATTTTGCATTTTAAGGGGGTATTTTGAAGGTTTAGGGATAATCCATATAGTTTTATACCTAAAACGTATATAAGCTCTTAAAACGCAAATATAAGCCGAATAAATATATCCTCATTTCACAAACAAAATTTAAGCAAAACCAGCAGCTATTTTTTAGACACTGCCCATCTACATGCAAATTAATTTGCATACATTTTTTTATAGTTCCTACAGGGACAAGCGACCTTATTTTTAACAATAAAAAAGTGTCAGTCTAAGACCAACACTTTATGTTTCTTCTTCAATTTCATCAATCATTTGATGATTTAATTCTCTTTTTTCTTGTTCTGTTAAATCATGCAGTTCACTCGCTAAATATTCTTTTTGTTTCCAAATATAAAAAATTTGATAGATATATTCAGTCGGATCAATCTCTTTTAAATAATCTAAATCACCATTTTTTAATAACTTTCTCGCCTCTTTAAATAATCCCGAATACACTAATACCTGCTTACCTTTTAAAGAACGATAATACGCATCAAATACTTTTTGATTACTTAAATAATCACTATCTTTACCCGAATATTTAGCCATTTCATAAAGCTCTTTGTCATTATTAGCCTTAACTTTCTCCACATGAACTTGTGTAATTTCTGGCATTCCCGTAACATCTCGCCATAAATTCAACCATTCTTTTTGACTAATATAATAATTTTGGTTCTGTTGCAAAGTTAAAAATCATATAATATAAATACAGAGAAATGAGAAAATAACCACATCTCCAGAAATAATCTATTGTTATTGCAGCATT
>NZ_PPQH01000085.1 GCF_002902385.1 Staphylococcus intermedius NCTC 11048
CAAAATATCATATAGATTAAGTTATTAAGGGCGCACGGTGGATGCCTTGGCACTAGAAGCCGATGAAGGACGTTACTAACGACGATATGCTTTGGGGAGCTGTAAGTAAGCATTGATCCAGAGATTTCCGAATGGGGAAACCCAGCACGAGTTATGTCGTGTTATCTGCATGTGAATACATAGCATGCAAGAAGGCAGACCCGGAGAACTGAAACATCTTAGTACCCGGAGGAAGAGAAAGAAAAATCGATTCCCTGAGTAGCGGCGAGCGAAACGGGAAGAGCCCAAACCAATAAGCTTGCTTATTGGGGTTGTAGGACACTCTGTACGGAGTTACAAAAGAATTT
>NZ_PPQH01000086.1 GCF_002902385.1 Staphylococcus intermedius NCTC 11048
GTTTACAATCTTTAAAAAAACTTAAAGAAAAGATTCCGGTAAACTTATTACAGTTAATTCAATCTATGATATGATATTAATATTTAATATCATTCAATAAAAAATAAAGTGTAATAGGACAAAAATTATATTCCATCTTTTCTGTTGTTCATTTTACAAACATCGGATTGTACTTTCTCAAACACCAACAGATACCCTACCCGAAAGGCTAAGGTACCATTGGGGGAGTCATCATCCGTTGCAAACCAAATCATCGTATGACCAAAACAACAGGCCTACTCACTTTCTGATATACATTTCACAATTCGATAAAGAGGATTGCTTTACCTTTATTCTGAATACATATAAAAATAGGAGCTGGAGTAAATGATAAAACAACATTGGGCTCAAAAAGTCGTAAAAAGAGCATCATCCATTATTAAAGCTGAAATACTCATCACGAATCGGGGTGGTCAAATTATCGCAACGTCCAATCCTGATCGTGTAGGTGAAGTACATCAAGCTGCGCGACACTCAATCGAACGCAACCTGCCCATCGATATTGAATTAGAAGATTTGTCTTTTTGGAATGTACAAGACCCCGGTGTTATCCTTCCAATCGAACTACACGGAAGAGTTTACGGCGCCCTACTTGTCAGTGGTAACCCTGATGAAATCCGCGCTTATTCACATTTATTAAAACTTCATGCTGAATTTATTGTTGAAGAAGAGATCGAACATTACTCTCGTTTTCAAGAAACATTGTCACGCACACAAATGCTGGCACATATTTTATTCAATCCCGACGTTCACTTTCAAAATTACCAACGCAAAAGTTTGATTGACCGCTTAGGCTTAAATGATGAGTTTACCGTTGCACTCATTTCAATGCAAAGTTCAAGTAAATCTAAAACGACAGCGCTACGTGATGCATTAGAATCATTAAAATTACCAGGGGATGAGATTGTTGAAATTTCGCCACAAGAATATATTTATATCGTGAAATCTAATCCTAATCGTGGTAAGTCTCATGAAGAATTGATTGATGGCTTTCATAAAAATGTACAAAATGAAGTGTTTGACCGCACTTTAATTACACTAGGATCATTTACAACTGGAATTAAAGGTTTAGTTCAGTCCTATCACGAAGCGCGTTCATTGCAATGCCTGCTATACGATTTGAAAATTCAAGAAGGTTTACATACTTATAAATCGCATGAACTTGCGACAATTTGTAATAACATTAAAAAGTTCACACCAGAAAATGAAACGACATTGGTCGCAAATTATAAAAAGTTGCTACATTTAGGTGAAGATAAGTATTTAGGAGAAACAATTGAAGCTTATTTTAGAAATCATGGGAAACTCGTCAAAACTGCGAATGACTTATTTATTCATCGTAATACATTAAATTATCGCATTAAGAAAATCCACGAAATTACAGGTTGGGATCCGAATACGATTGATGGGATTGTGTTATTAAGAATTGCACAGCTCCTTTATGAAGGTTCGGAATAAGTCCATAAAAAGTAGGGAAATGACAAAAAATTACGATGCTATTGATACAGTATGTTGTTTAACTTGCCCTTTCGCAATGTAGAGTGTTTTGATTGTCCTTATGGCTTCGTGTTCTTAGAGGCTAGCGCTCCGATTAACTCACGCTTGACTAAACTGTTACATTTGTTGAGGCATTAGAGGATTCTGGGAGTAGAACAGAAATCTCATGTGTAACAAAGATTTCGTCGTACTGTGCTCCCTCAAGAGTCTCAGCCCCTTTTTCTGTCCAATTCCCCCTCTTTTTCGCCGATATTATCATCAACTGTAAATATAGCGCACCGATAAATAGGACTGGGAAAACTTTCCCAGTCCTATGTTTTAGGATTACAGATTTTAATTTTTTTCAACGCTCTCACGATGCTTTCTCGTCATATCACGACAAAACAAAACGGTTATTGTTCAATGCGATACAAGTTCGGATGGATACCAAGACTTGGCACGTCAAATCCAATCGTGTACACCGTTGCGTGCTCATCTTCACGAATGTCCTTTTGCACTGCCAAACTATTCCATTTTCCATGCAATAAAATATCACTATTCTCTATCTTAATCGTACGGTCACCTTGCTTCAATTCAATAAATTGAGTTGTACCCGTCGTCATCCCATGATTCTCTCGATATTTTTCTACTATGACACCTTCATACTTGTGACGGTTGAGTTCTGGAATAACAGTTCCCATACCGATAAATAAAACGAGCAATACCATACCTAATATGAATATGAACTGCATTACGCGGTTGCTTATTTTCCTATATTTTGGAGATTTTTCGCCTTTAGATTTTTTCATCGTTATCGCTCCTATCACTCGCATTATATAAGATATACGAACAATTTCATAGCACGATGACTAAAGCATTATGATACTGCATTCCGATACATTGACGTACTTTCGGTATAAGCCTGACCAATACGTAATGCCGCTTGTCGCCCACCCATAATATTGCGTGCAAATGGACCTAACGCTAAATCCGCTAACATGCCAGAAACATATAAACCGGTCACCCACTCAAGCTGTGCTGTAATTTTCGGATAACCCGCGACTAATTGTGCTTCTGGTAATTGTAAAATGTCTTGAATGAGTGGTTGTGTCATGACATCGAGAACAAAGCCTGTCGCTAAATAAATACCATCGTATGCCATATGTGTCTCTCCAGCAACGATACAATGCTCTTCCAAACGTTCGATAGGTGTGTGATGCACGATGAGTCGGCCAGCTTTCTCATAATTTTTCAATGTCATGTACATATCTCTCGGCATTGACCCTTTATGACGCTCTTGCTTATTCACAAGAATTCTTTCGGCTAAAGGCATCGCTTCAAAAGGCTTCATATTTTTTGGGCCTAACCAAGCAGGATCCGCATCGAAATGATGGACATCAAAAGGTTTCTTCATCCATAAATGAACGGTTTGATCTTCATTTTCTGTCAGCAATTTAATCACAAGATGGCCTGCTGAAATACCGCTACCGACGACATGAGATCCTTTCATCGTTGTATCGAAATCACGACTATGAATATGTTGCACATCTGGTTGACCTTGAAATGCAGGTGGAATGAAAGGCGTATGGTGCGTACCCATAGCTAAGACGACTTGTTGTGTACGAATTTTTTGTTCATTATCTAATGTAATTTCCCAATCTTCACTACAACGACAAATATGTACTGCCTTTTGACAAATATGGCACGTCTCTAAACCATAGTGACGTATCCAATGACGTGTATGATCAAAAAACATATCTAATCTCGGGCGCTGATACGGGCCAATCATAGCTTGCGAATAGCCTTCTTGTTTCGCAAATTTCTTCAAATCAAAAGGTTCAGGATGACAGTGGTGCACTAATGGCGAACGCAAATAAGGCATCCCTATACGCTCTGTTTGTCTATCAAATTGATCTAATAAATGTGAATGTGGATCAATCATTCTCAGTTGTTCCACAGGTAATCCAAGTTGTCGGAGTTGTAATGCAATCGTCGTCGCATGCACACCTCCACCGATAATAACCCATTCGTATGTCATAGGATTCACTCTTTCTAAATAGTAATAATTACGATTTATAATAAAGGACTTTAACGTACGAATCAACTATTTTCGTAAAAAGACGTACACCTTACCATTACTCATTGTCCTCATAAAAATGGGCGTGCCTAACCTTTTAGACCAAACCTCCTAATTTCCATACAAAATGACTCAATGTAGCGCAATCAAAAAAGAGCTAGGACATCATAGCATCAACATCCTAACTCTTTTAACTTACTATGATAATTTAATTAATTGATTGGTGCGCCACCAGTGATACCATAAACTTGACCTGTAATATAGCTTGCATTATCAGAAGCAAGTAGGACATAAACATCCGCAAGTTCAACCGGTTGCCCTACACGTTGAAGGGGTTGATTTTGGCCAAATTCAGGAATATTTTCTTGTGGTTGACCTCCTGAAATTTGAAGTGGCGTCCAAATCGGACCAGGTGCCACTGCATTGACACGGATACCTTTAGGTCCTAATTGTGCTGCGAGACTTTTCGTTAATGAAATGTTACATGATTTGGTCATCGCATAATCCACTAAATGTGCGCTTGGTTTTACACCTTGGATCGATGACGTCAAGATAATACTCGCTCCTGGTTCAAAGTATTCTAACGCTTGTTGAATCGAATACACTGTCGAGAAGACATTCACTTCGAACGTATCCGTCAATTGTTCTGCTGATAAGTTTTCGATTTCATGTTCGAATTGTTGCATGCCTGCATTTAACACGAGAATATCTAAACCATTCAATTGTTCCTGTGCATCTTTCACCATTTGTTTTGCATACGTTGCATCTCGTAAGTCACCCGGTAATAAAACAGCTTTTTGACCTGCTTTTTCAATAACGGCTTTCACTTCATCTGCATCCGCTTGTTCGTCAGGATGATAGGCAATTGCGACATCCGCGCCCTCTTTAGCATACGCAATCGCCGCTGCTCTTCCAATACCTGAGTCGCCACCTGTCACTAATGCTTTTTTGCCAACCAATTTGTTCGCACCTACATACGTTTCTTCACCACAATCAGGTACAGGCGTCATTTGGTTTTGTAATCCTGGTTATGCTTGATATTGTTTCGGAAAGTCTTCATTATAAAAGCGGTTTGTTGGATTGTTTTGAGTCATCATAAAACTCCTTTTCAATAGTTTACTGTTAATTTTCCCGCTCTCACCTTGAAAGAAACATTCATTTGATCGATGTCTTTTCCACATCCTGTACTCCTTGTTCATCATTCTTTTTTTGTTAAACACCTCATTAGATGTGAAACTATTATTTTTATACTTTTTATATAGAGAAATTTTCGTTTATATTATTATTATACAAAGCAATATTTTTATAGTTACGTTTACTAACGATATGGCATGCACTTA
>NZ_PPQH01000087.1 GCF_002902385.1 Staphylococcus intermedius NCTC 11048
GTTGATTGTTTAAGTCAATCACTCTTGAAAGTACTTTTGAAGTACTCAAATTATTGGAATTAACGTTGACATATTGTCATTCAGTTTTCAATGTTCGTTTTTTGCTGTTACAAGAAAACATTTTACTTTAAATGAAATTCTTTGTCAAGATTTAATTTAAAGTTTTTTAAATTCTTTGTTAATAAGTTGTTGTCTCGTTCAACATTTATTATCTTATAATGTTGTGAAGAAAGTTTCAAGCGTTAATTTTACACTTTTAATTATTCATTTACATGTGTTCAACATGAAAGAATTATTTTTACAATCTCCTCGAAACGACTTCCTTATCTTATCAAGTTGAACAAGCATCGTCAATACAAAAATAACCTTTATTATAAATCAAATTTACTATGTTTTTGAAAACTAACACGTATAGAGTTATTTTTACATCAAAACATTTAAAACAATGATTCTTTTATCTTTTAAAGCTACATTCTGCAACGTAATCTTTACTTTATCACATCACCATTTACCACTATGCCTTATAACATATGTAAAATACATACTTTACCTTTCTTTCATAAAATGTGATACATTATCGCTAATTCCTACTGACAACCTTTCATATATGATGAAGAGAACTATCTATGCTTAAAAACAAAAAAGACTTATTCATCAAAACGTATCATTCATACGCTTTCTGAATAAGTCTTCTCTCACTTATTGTTCGTTTTCAGCCTCTTTACACGATTGACAAACACCATATATCTCCATTCTGTGATGTGTAACGTCAAATTCTGTTACATGTTGCGCGAGTTGCTCAACCTCATGGAGTAAAGGATAGTGGAAGTCAACAATCTTACCACATTTTTCACAGATGACATGATAATGATTCTGTGTGTCGAAATCAAAACGACTCGAAGCATCACCATATGTTAACTCTTTAACAATGCCTGTCTTTTTAAATACTTTAAGGTTATTGTAAATCGTTGCAACACTTATATTTGGGAAGTCAGGTGATAATGATTGATAAATTTCATCTGCAGTTGGATGTGTTTCTGCTTTAATGAGGAAATTTAATATTGCTTGACGTTGCGGTGTAATGCGCACGCCTGCTTCACGTAAAGACGCTATTGACTCTTTTAATTGATGATCATGAGATTCCAATTCAGCAGTCATTAGGCTCACCCGTCTTTCTTATTAATAATAATTCTTACTTAATAATATATCGGGTTTACCTATTTATTGTCAATATTTATCTAATAGCCTTTATCAATATTCACCTTATTCTCAATCAATTCTCCGTTATTGAGAAAAGATTTTAAATTGTTTGAAAAAATATCAGTTGCTAATTTTTTGTTATCCGCATGGCTCCCTGAAATATGTGGTGTTAAAAACACGTTGTCCAATTGATAGAGTTCTGAATTAGAATCAAGCGGTTCCTGTTCAAATACATCTAAGTAGGCTTTACGAATCGAATTATTTCTTAATGCGTTGACGATGTCCGTCTCTCTCGCAATGGTACCTCGACCTAAATTGACAAATAATGTATGTGGATTCATCACTTTAAAATCTTCTGTTGTTAATAAATAGCGCGTATCTACTGTTTCCGGCAGCAAATTCACAACGATATCCGCTTTTTCATATACTTGTTGGCGATTTGAAATCGGATATGTCTCGTCAAAATAATCTGCAGTATGGCCTGTCGTATTTAAGCCTATCGTTTTCATCCCTAATATCTGTGCAACTTGTGCGGCGCGTTGGGGAATTTTTCCGGTTCCTAAAAATAAGATGTGCTGATCTTTTACGGATGGTGTTACACGTTTACGGTTATACACTTTTTCTTGTTGTTCTGCGTAGATTTCTTTTAATTCCTTATAATCATCTAATATGTACGCAAATAAAAATTCCGTTAATTGTTGTGCATGTACACCACCTGCATTCGACAACTGAATCCCTTTTTCCTTTAATGTTTCAAATGGTAAACTGTTGACCCCTGTTGCATACCATGCTATCCATTTTAACTTTGGTGCATTTTCGATAAAAGTTTCATTGACTTCTTGATGATATGAAATCAGTACATCCATTTCCTGTTGCACATCTATAGGCAATTCAGATGGATGTTTGTAAAATTTAAAGTCAATATCAGGGAAAGACTCTTGTAATCTAGCTTCTTGATCACCTAAGCGCATCAGTCCAACAACTAACATGTCACATCATCCTTCCAAAATAGCTTTTAACTGTGCCATTTGTTCCTTTACCTTTACTTTTTCAATGACATCCATTACTTTACCGTCTTCATCTATCACAAAAGTTGTTCGTACAATCCCCATTGATTCTTTACCAAAAGATTTCTTTAATTGGTAGACACCCACCGCTTCTGAAAGTCGGAAATCTTCATCTACTAATAAATCAAAGTTCAATTGATGTTTTTCGATAAAGTTTTGATGTTTGCGTTTTGAATCACCACTGACACCATAAACTTGCACATCTAAATCATTGAAATATGCAATGTTATCTCTAAAGTCGCACGCTTCTGTCGTACATGTCGGTGTATTGTCTCGTGGATAAAAATAAAGAATTGCTTTTTGTCCTTTTAATGAAGCATTTGTAATTTGTTCACCGTTTTGATTTTCTAATTGAAAGTCTGGAAATGTGTCGCCTTTTTTTAACATAACAACCCTTCTTTCTAATATCTTCTCATTTTATGATACGATAAGAAGGAAAAATATTAAATTAAAAGAGGTTGGTTGATTTATGAATTTTAATCGAAGCGAACAATTACAAACACAATCTAATGAATATATTTTAGGAGGGGTGAATTCACCGTCTCGTTCATATAAAGCCGTGGGTGGTGGCGCACCTGTTCTGATGAAGTCAGGAAAAGGTGCATATTTATATGATGTCGATGGCAATGAATATATCGACTACTTACAAGCTTACGGTCCTATTATTACTGGACATGCACATCCGCATATTACCAATGCCATCCAAGAACAAGCAGCTCTAGGTGTTTTATACGGTACGCCGACAGAATTAGAAATCGAATTTGCACGAAAACTAAGAACGGCAATTCCTTCATTAGAGAAAATGCGCTTTGTTAATTCGGGAACAGAGGCTGTGATGACAACGATTCGTGTTGCACGTGCCTATACAAATAGAGATAAAATCATCAAATTCGCTGGGTGTTACCATGGTCACTCTGATTTAGTACTCGTTGCTGCAGGTAGCGGTCCTTCTCAACTTGGTTCTCCAGATTCAGCTGGTGTACCGAAAAGTGTCGCTCAAGAAGTCATTACGGTGCCTTTTAATGACATTGAATCATTTAAAGAAGCGATGAAACATTGGGGCGATCAAGTTGCAGGTGTTTTAGTTGAACCGATTGTAGGTAACTTCGGTATGGTAGAACCTCAACCTGGATTTTTAGAAGAAGTGAACCGCGTAACACATGAATATGGCGGTTTGGTCATTTACGATGAAGTGATTACTGCATTCCGCTTCCATTACGGTGCCGCCCAAGATTTATTAGGTGTTTATCCTGATTTAACTGCTTTCGGTAAAATTGTTGGCGGTGGCCTTCCAATTGGTGGTTACGGCGGCCGTCAAGATATTATGGAACAAGTGGCACCACTCGGCCCCGCCTATCAAGCAGGCACAATGGCAGGTAACCCATTATCCATGAAAGCCGGCATTGCCTTGTTAGAAGTATTAGAACAACCGGGTGTCTATGAAAAATTAAATCAACTCGGTGAAAAATTAGAAGCCGGACTCCAAGCCGCTATTGATAAATATCAAGTTAAAGCGACTATCAATCGTGTATACGGGGCTTTAACGGTATACTTCACAGATGAAAAGGTCACACATTATGAACAAGCTGATGCTTCAGATGGCGAACAATTTGCGAAATTTTTCAAACTGATGTTACATCAAGGCATTAATTTAGCCCCATCGAAATATGAAGCATGGTTTTTAACAACTGAACATACAGAAGCTGATATTGATAAAACGATTGCGGCAGCGGATTATGCATTTAGCCAATTGTAACTTCACTATTGAAATTTGGGGTGTAACGGTGTATAACATGATTAAACCTATGCATGATTCAGGATTTAATTTAATCAAAGGAGCGCGATGATTTGAAACTGGGAGCTAGAATTTTAAAAACAGGTATCGCCATTATACTTGCGGTTTCGATTGCCTCACTGTTACCTCATGATGCTGGAATGGTGACTGTTGCAGGAATTGCAGCGGTCGTCGCCATGCAACCGAGTGTTTACCGGACATTTAAAACGATTGTCGATCAATTCCAAGGTAATGTCATTGGTGCCCTGCTCGCTGTAACGATGGTGACCATTTTCGGCAATAATATCATAATAATGGGTGCGACAGTCATTTTGCTAATTGCATTACTCTTCAAAATGAAAATCGCGCATGTTGCCACCCTTGCTACAGTGACAGCTTTAGTCATTATGGGACAACATGACGGCTCATTTTATATCTCAGCCTTATACCGTTTTTCACTCGTAATGATTGGGGTCATTAGTTCATTTATCGTGAACCTCACATTTTTACCACCGAAATTTGAAACGAAAATTTATTACAACTCATTAAATATTTCGACTGATATTTTTAAGTGGTTTAATTTAGTGTTAAATGATGCGACAGAATTCAATTATGTGAAGCAAGACCTCGAAAATTTACGTCAACGTATTGTCAAACTTGAGCAATTTCTTGAATTTTATAAAGAAGAACGTGTCTATACTAAAAAACAAGTCTTCGCTCAAACACGTAAGAAAATTTTATTTAAAGAAATCGTCTTGTCGACACGTGATGCGTATGATGTACTCAGACGGATGAATCGATATCAAAATGATTTGGTACATTTAAACCATGCATTGTTATTGCAAATCAAATTAGAAATTGATGAACTCACACAATTTCACGAACAAATTTTAATTAGTATTACGAAAAAGGCAAAGTTTGATGTAACGCTCGATCAACGTTTTGTACCGAATCCATTAAAAAAAGAATTGATTACCGCTTTTCAAGAAGAAGTCATAGCAGATCCAGAACCTGAAAACTTTTCTTACGCCAACATTATGCATATTATTTCAGCACTAGAAGAATATCGATACAACTTAGAGCATTTGGATCGTTTACGTGTGAGTTATTTTAAATACCACAATACAGACCCAGATATTGATATTATTGAAGAAGATTTTGATTTATAACAATAAAAGCTCGAGCAAGATGATTTTAACGTCAACTTGCTCGAGCTTTTATATGAAATCAGTACAACACCGAGAGCACTGACAATGAAAATGACTGTGCTTTTCATTTTAATTAAGTATCCGATTAACCCCATCCTTTTATAAGTGATGATATCAATGAATGTAGGTTAGCGAATTGAGTAATAGCCTTAAAATGAATTGAACACATCATCATTCGTTTTTAAGCGTTATCTCCCATTGCATTAATCAACTTTAATTGATACTGATGAATCGATTCAATTGCACCGTTTTGATATTTAATCGTGACATGTTCAGGTCCGATTTCAGTTGGACTTTTTACACCTACTGCTGCAGCTATATTAAATAACCCTTCATGCAAGCTCGTAATGTAATTCGTTACGCGATATTGTTTTTCATCAACGACAAGGGCTTCTTCTTTTTTAGGGTCTGTCGTTGCAACACCGACTGGACAAATATTTTTATGGCATTGACGACTCATAATACAACCGACACTAATCATCATCGCTCTGGCTACATTCACGAGGTCAGCGCCTAATGCTAACGCAATGGCAATTTTATCAGGTGTGACTAATTTTCCTGATGCAAAAATTTTCACCTTATCTCTTAATTGGTTGGCTTTGAGTAGACCGTCAACGATAGGCAGCGCCGTAAATAAAGGTAAGCCCACGCCATCTTGTAATTCTTGGAACGTTGCACCTGTTCCTCCCTCACCACCATCAATTGTGATAAATTCTGGATAGATCTGTAACGTTTGCATAGCTTCAATCATTCGCTTAAAGTCCTCTTGGCTACCAAGCACCATTTTAAAGCCCACTGGTTTTTGACTCATTCGTCGCAATTCATCAATCCATTTTAATAAATCATAAGCGTCATGAATAAAATCAAAACGGTTCGGTGAGTCGACTGTTTCATAGGGTTTGAGTTTACGAATTTTAGCAATTTCTTCTGTTACTTTTTTACCTTCAATATGACCGCCTCGTGTTTTTGCCCCTTGTGCCAGCTTAATTTCAAACGCTTTAACTTGAGGCCGTTGCGCGACTTCCATGAAATGATCAGGGTCAAATTGTCCATGCTCATCCCTTACACCAAATAAACCCGGACCAATTTGAAAAATAATATCAACATCACCGGCGAGATGATAGTCTGATAATCCTCCTTCACCGGTATTCATCCATGTGTTTGCCATACCTAAGCCTTTCGACAGGGCCGTAATCGCATTTTTACCCAATGCACCATAACTCATGCCCGACTGACCAACTAAACGTTTAACATAAAATGGATGTGTGACGTTTTCCCCAATTTTGACATAATGTTCGGGTGCTAAATAAAAGGGTTCAATTTTTTTGGCACGAATATGTTCTGAACGATTAAACAATGTTTCACTTTTAATTTGGTAGACAAATGTTGAAATCCATTCTTCATTATCCACCACGAGCTGATTTTTTTGCGTTGGAAACATCGCATTGTTAATAAAATAGCCATGCTCATAATTTTTCTGTGTACCAAAACTTGCACCTCTTGAGTTATATTTACCCGCAAGTACGATATTTTGATAGTCCATTCGCGAAAAAGGTTTATCCTCATTATCATTTAAAAACAAATATTGGCGCATTTCAGGACCAATATGTTCTAAAAAGTATCTTACGCGTGCAAGTACCGGATAATTACGTAATACACTATGTTGCTTTTGTCGCTTATCAAAAATTAAAAACGCAATGAATGCGATCACTGCAATGACTAATATCCCTACTAATAAAACGTTGATGATGAATTGAAGTACAGTTAAAAAAGTCATTGTAATCCCACTCCTTTTTCTTTTATTATACATGAAATATGGGACAAAACAGATTTATACGATTCCTATCAGTTGGAAATCACTGAATTGACAACCTGATCCTCAACCACCGCATTTATTTTTAAAGCTACATCGATTAATTGATAGCATGTTACATCCATTTACAACCATCAAAAAAAGACTAGGCGTGGGTGGCCTAGTCTTTAATATGGATCACTTATCATTGTGAAATCGCTTATAAATTTTGAATAGAGTAAAGTCGACGATATGCGCCATCTCGTTGCATTAACTGTTCATGTGAGCCTTGTTCAACAATTTCACCATTTTCAATGACAACGATTTTATTTGCATGCGTAATCGTTGAAAGTCGATGTGCTACGATAATAGTCGTCCGGTCATGACTCAGTTTTTCTAATGCCTCTTGAATAATGGCTTCACTTTCTAAGTCTAACGCACTGGTTGCTTCATCTAAAATAAGAATAGGCGGATCATTTAAGAATATCCGTGCAATCGATAATCGTTGTTTTTGTCCACCTGAAAGTTTCACCCCTCGCTCACCAACTTCTGTGTCATAACCTTGAGGCAATGCCATAATAAAGTCATGCGCATTGGCCAGTTTCGCCGCTTCGACCACCTCTTCAAATGATGCATCTGGTCGACCGAGTAAAATGTTTTCTTTCACTGTATCAGAAAATAGAATGTTATCTTGCTGTACCATCCCAATTTGTCGTCTCAAACTTGCCGTATCAAAATCTTTAACGTCATGTCCATCAATTTTTATATGTCCTTCAGTCACATCGTAAAAACGAGGAATGAGATGGATCAATGTTGACTTACCGCCGCCACTCATACCTACGAATGCAACTGTTTCACCATGTTGTATGTCTAAATTTAAATGGTTCAGGACATTCCGCTCTTCTGGATTGTATTTGAATGATACATTTTCAATTTCGATATGCCCTTCACGAATTGGAATCGCCTTAGCTTGTGGCGTATTTTTAATATCGTAAGGCTCGTCAAACAATTGAAAAACACGATCCATTGATGCAAAGCTTTGCGTTAATGTTGTAAATGAAGACACGAGACGACGTAACGGTCCGTATAATTGTTCAAGATAGCTCACAAATGCAGCAAGTGTCCCCACTGTTACTGATCCTGTAATCGCTAAATACGCACCGTAACCAATTACAATTAACGGCCCAATATCTGTCACAGTATTAATTGCAGAAAATGAATAGGCGTTCCATCGTGTATGTTTAAAAGCTTTATTTAAGAAGTTCGTGTTGCGCTGATCGAAATTTTTCGCCTCGTTCTCTTCAATCGCAAAGCTTTTAATCACAGCCATTCCATTGACACGTTCATGAAGGAAGCCTTGTGTTTCAGCGAGCTTTTGTGAACGTTCACGCGTCAGTGCTCTCAATCGACCGAAAAAGAAATAAACCGTTAAAATATAGAACGGTAAGACGACGATTGCTGCCAAAGTCAGATGGACATCTAAGAAGAACATGACCGATAATGCAATGATGATCGTAATACAGTCCAACCAGATATTCATCAATCCGGTCATAATGAAATCTTTCGTTTGTTCAACGTCATTAATGACACGTGAAATGACTTCACCTGCTTTATTGTTCGCATAGAACTTTGAACTTAATGCTTGTAAATGATCATACAATTTTTTTCGTATATCATATAAAATTTTGTTACTTGTCCATTGCGCCAAATACTGTCTTAAAAACTCTATCGGCGGGCGGACGACGACGAAAATAAAGCCCGCGATAAGCATAGACACTGCTAAACGCATTAACTTGTCATCTACTGTTAAAGCCGCATTATTAATCACATCGTCAATGACATATTTAATTAATAATGGAATGAGTAACGGAATACCAAACTTCAAAATCCCCACTATAATCGTTCCTATAATCAGCCATTTATACGGCTTTACAAACTCCAAATATCGTCTTATCAAACAATCTCCCCCAGTATTTTCCTGTATCATCAAACCCGTGTGTATATCATAAGTGAAATTAATATCGCACGTCTCTTTTACTGACGAATTGAACGGGAGTAAGAACAATTTCAGTTGTCTCACTCCCGTATTACGTTGTCATTGCATCTCGGTATTCATAT
Source organism: Staphylococcus intermedius NCTC 11048 (assembly GCF_002902385.1). Lineage (GTDB taxonomy): Bacteria > Bacillota > Bacilli > Staphylococcales > Staphylococcaceae > Staphylococcus > Staphylococcus intermedius. The sequence continues at coordinate 9,160 of NZ_PPQH01000087.1, forward strand.
TCAATTACATGCGATAAGATACTTTAAATGTTTTTCACCTTTTGAAATCGTTGGCGCCACACTTTAATAAAATCAGGTGCAAATGGTCCTTTTTTCTGCTCGATCCATTGTTGCAAAATATCAACATTCCGTCTTAGAATCATATCGATATCTTTCGGATAGTTCATTTGATTCATATGCTGTTCATACTCATCTTCATCCAATAAATGATACTTACCGTTTGGATACACTTTAATGTCTAAATCATAGTCGATATATTTTAACGCTTCTTCATCGCAAACAAAAGGTGACGATAAGTTACAATAATAATAAACGCCATCTTCACGAAACATGCATATGACATTAAACCAATATTCAGAATGGAAATAGACAATTGCAGGTTCACGCGTGACCCAAGTGCGCCCATCACTTTCTGTCACAAGCGTATGATCATTGCCACCGATGACGACATCTGCTGTTCCTTTTAATATTGTAGTTTCGGACCATACACGGTGTATATTGCCATCGTGTTTATAGGATTGAATTTTAATTGATTCCCCTTCTTGAGGTATACACGATTTGACCAACTTCTCACACCACCTTGTTAAAAATTCACCTCGTTATTATATCACATTCCAATCCTATTGCTTAATTATTCCGCTTCATTTATAGCGTTAAATATTTTAGTCATTGGGACTGGAAAAGAGTAGTTTTCTTTTTCAGCAGGTAACATCCATCGTCTTCCTTTTGTGATCATTTGTTCAGTGGCTTCATCCACAGTGGCTGTATGTACATTTAAATGCCACGTCAAATGTGTAAATTGATGTTTCACTTTCAAAACATTTTTACGTTGAATTATTAATTGTTCGATATCGATGGCTTCTGCTTCATTGTAATTTGCACCATGTTCCACCATCGGGAACTGCCACATCCCCTGTAATAACGATGCTGTACGCTGTTCTATTAAATAGGCCCCCGCTTGGTTTTGAATCACATACACATCAAAGTTCAATGTTTTTTTCTTCAACTTTTTCGTTTTCACAGGGCGTTCTAACACTGTCCCTCGTTCATACGCTTCACAATGCATTTGAACTGGACAAAACATACAAAGTGGTGCCTTGGGTGTACATACGAGTGCCCCTAATTCCATCATCGCTTGATTAAAATCACCTGACTGTTGTGCAACATATGGCGCAAGTTCATTTTCATAAGCTTTTCGCGTCGACTGAAGTGCTGTATCACGCTCATCATCATTTAACCGTGACCATACACGAAAAACGTTCCCATCCACAGTGGCTAACGGTAAATCGAATGCAATACTCATCACCGCAGCTTGGGTATAAGGTCCGACCCCTTTTAATTTCAAAAATGTTTCAGGCTGTTGGGGGACAATACCGTCATGATATGCGACAACTTCTTTTGCAGCCGTATGAAAATTACGGGCGCGACTATAATAGCCGAGACCTTCCCATAGTTTTAACACGTCATCTTCATGTGCATTGGCCAAATCTTCAATTGTGGGAAATGCTTCAACAAAACGATGATAATAATCTCGGACTGTATCGACTTGTGTTTGTTGCAACATCACTTCACTAATCCAAATATAATATGGATGTTTTGTTTCTCTCCAAGGCATTTGCCGTTGTTCCTTTTCAAACCATTTCAATAAATGTGGCTTGAATGTAAGTTCATCTATCATTTCAATTCTCCTTGTGCATATGAATGATTTTTGTTCATTTCAATTATCGACTATAATAAAGTTACGTTATATTGAAAAGAGTGAGACATTATGGATACTGCCACACATATCGCCATAGGTGTAGGACTTACAGCAATCGCAACGACTGATGCTGCCATGAGCGGAAACTTCGCTGCAACGGCAACAGTGCTGATTGCAGGTTCACTAATACCCGATAGTGATACTGTACTAAAATTAAAAGATAATGCAACATATATTTCAAACCATAGAGGTATTACACATTCGATTCCCTTTACTTTACTTTGGCCATTATTGATAACTTTGCTAGTCTATAGTCTTTTTACCCAAGTCAATCCTTTACATGTATGGTTATGGGCACAACTCGCTGTATTTCTCCATGTGTTTGTTGATATTTTCAACTCATATGGTACACAAGCGTTGCGCCCTATTTCGAGTAAATGGATTCAACTGAGTGTCATTAACACATTTGATCCGATTATTTTTGCGATTTTGCTCATTGGTATCGCTATTTGGGCCATAGGTGTACATCCTTATATTGTATTTATGCCAGTTTTAATCATCCTCATTGTGTATTATATATTAAGATTTCAAATGC
>NZ_PPQH01000088.1 GCF_002902385.1 Staphylococcus intermedius NCTC 11048
GACTTAATTACTTTAAAAATTCTGAAAATTCATTGCATTTTATGGTATAGTTCGTTATACTATTTAATAACTTAGTAGTATGCATTTAACACAAAGGAGTGACTCAACATGAAAAATCAAACTGATGTAAAGAAACAAATGGTTGCTGACCCAGTCCGTACGATTAATCAGATGGGCGTTGAACTTGTGATTGCACATGCATTAAAGAACCAAAGAAAACAGAAATTGCAACAGTTAATTGATGAAGCATTAGTCAATAAAAATGAACAAGCATTTCTAGAATATACCAATGAATATTTAGAGTTGGAGGCAGTCAACGTTGAGTAGTCAAATGATTTCCACGTCTTCAAATTAAACAGGACTATCCGTCATGTGTGGGTAGTCCTGTTTTTACGTCGTTATGTTAAATTTTATACTTATTTGTGTCCGTAATTTAAGTCGTGTATGAATATTTACACTTTCATTTCCAAATGAAAATCATGACTTGATTGCATTTAATCACTTTAAGATTGAGTAACGTCCCTTGATTCTATATTCTAATGACTCAGCATGTAAAAAATAGCTACAATACACGCGATAATGATCATAACGTTAAAAACAATTGCCTTTATATCCTTATTTCTACTCGTCAATTTAAATCCCCCCTCAAAATACAAAAATACAACTTAATCTCATCTATTGTTTGAAACATTGCAATAAGGATTGTAAGAACGACTCTTTTATTTTTGCAGCGTCCTCAAAAGCCTCATGACGATTTTACTTGTCACGTTCCTCTCCTATCTGACATTTGTTATCAAATAGAAAATGTACATCGTCCAAACTTATTCATATTATACCCAAAATACATGTTGTAAAAATGATGCCATACAATAATGAATAAAGATCGATATGTATGCATGGGCTCGACTTCAAAAAAATCCCCTTCACAAGAGTACTGTTGAAACAAAATTCCCACAGAATAATACCTACCATCCATCTCATTACAATCACTTACTTTTTTTGGAATACATACAATTCAATCAAAGATGACGTGAATTGGGACAACGTTTATTTACCATGCGTATCACTAATACGACAGTCACGATAACATTTGTGACAATATTCAATATCGTCAATACCCTATCTTTATTGTCCATAACTCACTCCCCTTTCTTATTGTATTCACCCTATTATGAACACCTTAAATAGATACAACATTTCATTTTTCGTGTCATTGTTAATGATATTTTAATTCATAGCACTTTGACACCAAATTAACCATAGATAGATTTATACCTTCATTTTATATAGTACAATATTTTAACGCCCATAAACAACGCCTGAACGTGATGAAAAATAAACATACCACTTTTAGTGACAATACAATCGAATGAAACCACAAAAATAAACGAATTTTATATTAAAATAATTGAGTTTTCATCTATATATTAGTTATTCAGTTTAATAATCCATAGAGCTAACCCACAAAGTTACAAGTTAAAATTAACATTTTGCAAAAAATTAACATTTATAAAGTAGAAAAGATTCCGTTTAAAAAAACCTTGATTAATTAAATCTTTTAATTTTTATTCTTGTATTAAACAGTTTATTATCATAGAATTTTTACACGATTGATTGTACTTTTAAATCAACAAATGTTATTGGAGATGATATTTAAATGAAAAACCCAAAATCAAATAATCCCAGGACCTTATCACGATTTTCGATTCGAAAGTGTTCTGTGGGTACAGCGTCCTTTTTAATCGGAACTGTTGCATTTTTCGGCCTTCATCACGAAGCTTTTGCAGCTGAAAACTCAACAACACCTGTCACTGTGACGCAATTACAAGAGGGATTTAACAAAGCATCAGCAGAAGAACAAGCTGATTCACAAACAAAAAAAGAATGAAACAACTATAGATGAAACAACAGCTACACAATCGAATACTGAATTAACACCAACTCAAAATCAAGAAACGAATGAAACAGTGGCAACACAGGCTACGCAAACTTCAGATGCTGCATCATCAGAAGCTAAAGACAGCACAACACAAACTCAAGAAACTCCAAAAGAAACTGATATTGCTCAAATAGAAGCAACACAAAATAAAACGACTGAAACAGGACAGAATACATCACCAGATAAAACATCAAGTCAAGAAGTAGAAAATGAGAGCGTCAATAGCAAACAAGAAACAACACCTTCTAATTCTCAAAACAAAGGTTCATCTCAACAAGATTCCCCATCTACGACACCTTCACAACAGACGAATGACCAACCACTTCCTACAAACGATGAATCAAGTGATCAAATATCTGCATCAAAATCAACTTTGAATAATCAACCTACTGAATCAACACCAACTCCAGAAGCAACCAATAACACAACAAATGTTGATGCAACACCAAAAGCAGTTACTGCACCACGTCAGTTGAAAATGGTTCAAGGAAAATCACTATTACGTGCTGTAAGTGCTACTGACGCTACACCTTTAGCTGCAGGTGGTTCAAATGTAAATGACCAAATCACAGCATCCAACATGAAAATCAGTGAATCTTATATCGAACCGAACAACTCAGGTAGCTTTTATTTGAAGAGTGACTTCGCTGTCAATGGTACGGTTAAAGAAGGCGATTACTTCACAGTTAAAATGCCTGACACTGTCAACACATTTGGGGATACACGTTACTCACCTGACTACAAAGAACAGCTTAAAAACGCTAGCGGTGAAGTTATTGCATTAGGTGACTATGATGTCGACACCCATACATTAACTTACAGATTTACTAGCGCTGTTAATAATTTACAAGATGTAAGTGGTTCATTCAATTTAACACAATTTATGGATCGTAATGTCGCTAAAAATTCAGCTAGATATCCATTACACTATGAAATTGCTGGTGAAACATTAGATACTCAAATTGATGTTAACTATGGTCAATATTACAATGTAGCCGACTCTAACTTGAAGTCGATGATTACAATGGAAGATCCCACAACAGGTGAATACGAGCAATACATCTACGTCAATCCTTTGCAGAAAACTGCGAATGGGACTGTCGTTAGAATCCAAGGCTTCCAAGACGACCCTGCTAAAAGTAATGGCCAGGTGAATCCAGATGTCACTACGATTAAAATTTTCAAAGTGGCAGATGGTCAAGCACTAAATAGTAGTTTTGGTGTCATTGATAGCGAATATGAAGATGTAACGAGTCAATTTGAAACAATTTTCCGTGATGGACGCAACATGGCGGATGTATTCTTAGGCGACTTAAATGGTGCCCGCTATATTATTAAAGTTTCAAGTAAAGAGGTTTCAGGTTCTTCTGAAGACTTAAATTTACGTGCTTCAATGTATACAGAAAACATCTATAATCAATACGACCGTATTACATGGGATAACAATATTGTAAAAAGTCTATCTAGCGGTACTGCAGATGGTACTTTAGCAACATATCAATTAGGTGACAAAGTTTGGGAAGATACAAACAAAAATGGTATTCAAGATGCGGGTGAAATCGGAATACCAGGTGTAAAAGTCACATTAAAAGATAAAGACGTAAAAGTGTTAGAGCAAGTTGAAACAAATACGAACGGTAAATATATTTTTGATAATTTACCAAATGGTATTTACACTGTAGATTTCGAAACACCTGAAGGATATACTGCGAGTCCGCAAAACCAAGGTAATGATGCGTCAGATTCAGATGGTCCAAATAGTGCACAAGGTATCATCAGTGACGGTAATAACTTAACCGTTGACCAAGGTTTCTATCTCACTGAAACACCTACACGTAATGTGGGTGATAGAGTATGGGAAGACTTGAATAAAAACGGTATCCAAGATGAGGGTGAACCAGGTATCGCCAATGTTAAAGTCACACTTACAGATAAGGACGGTAATGTTGTAGGTACACGTACAACGGATACGAGTGGTAACTACTTATTTGAAGATGTTAAAGAAGGCGAATACACAATTGACTTTGAAACACCTGATGGTTATACGCCAACACTAACAGGACAAGGCACATTAGGCAGAGACTCTAACGGGACTTCTACACGTATTTTGGTAGAAACTGATGATGACTTAACCATTGATAGTGGTTTCTTCAAAACTGAGCCACCTGTACCACCAACTCACAATATCGGTGATAAAGTTTGGGAAGATACGAATAAAGACGGTATCCAAGACACGGATGAACCAGGTATCCCTAACGTAACTGTCACATTGAAAGATGCTGATGGTAACATTGTCGATACGCGTACAACGGATTCAAATGGTAACTACTTATTCGAAAACGTTAAACAAGGTAATTATACGATTGAGTTCACGACACCTGACGGTTATACACCAACGCAAACAGGTCAAGGCACAACGGATAACGACTCTAATGGTACTTCAACGAACG
>NZ_PPQH01000009.1 GCF_002902385.1 Staphylococcus intermedius NCTC 11048
TAAACCACCAGCGATTGACCCAGAGCCAAACAAAGAACCAGACAAGCCGACAGTGAGGTTTAAAGACGTTACAAAAGTTATCTATACCATCAAACGTAGTGACTTTGGTTCATGGGATAAATTTGAACATCGTGTAGCGTGGGGCGAAAGACGCAAAGGTAAGGTTAAAGGTGTAACGATTAAAAACGCGCACACAATGCGTTCAGTGAGCGACTTATATAACGATAGGAATCAATATATCAATTCAAATGAATACCCACATTACTATATTGATTACATCTCATCGTGGTCGCCACGCGACGAGGGGTACGAGTACCCTGGAGAACCAAATAACTTGGTTATCGAGATATGTGGTGATTATGCAGACGACAAAGAAGCATTCATCTTGAGTGAGTTGAAAGCTATCATGTTAGTTTATGAGATATTTAAAAATCACAACATCCAGCCTAAACTTAAAAACTTAAAAATCGAAAACAAAGTATGGCGTTCGTTGAAAGAACATGTCAATTGGGATTTCGTAAAAGACGGTTTTCCACCTGAACAAAAAGTTGATGAACTTATTAAAAAGATTTACGGTTTGTACGAAAACCGCGAAAAATTACTTGCTAACGTAAATAAGGAAAAAGTAACAAAGTCAAAAATAAAAGTTGTTGTTGATGGAAAAAATAAAGATGTTGTCGCTCAAAGTGAGTCTAAAAAGGGTGAAAAGAATGTTACATCTAATTCACCTAAGATAACCGTCGAAAAGAGTAAGTATGCTTTTAAACAGGCTTTAGACAAACAAATGCGTGTTAACCCGCAAACTAACACAGGTGGCGGTTGGTATAGCGCAAGTCGTGCCAAAACAAGTGACGCTATGAACCCAACTAAGATATGGAACAATATTACACAACGTTATCAAATGTTGGATTTAGGTAAATATCAAGGTGTTCCAGTATCGAAATTAAATCAGTTGTTGGACGGAAGAGGGAAGTTACACAACCAAGGAAAAGTATTTGCTGATGCTTGTAAAAAATATAAGCTAAACGAGATTTACTTGATTGCTCATGCGATTTTAGAAAGTGGCAATGGAAAATCGAACTTTGCAAGTGGTACTTATGGTGTTTACAACTTCTTTGGCATAGGTGCAGTTGATTCAAACCCTAACAACGCGATTGACTTCGCTAGAAATAGCGGTTGGACTACACCGGCTAAAGCTATTATTGGTGGTGCTAAGTTTGTAAGACAAAGATATATTTCTAAAGGACAGAATACGCTTTATCGTATGCGTTGGAATCCTAAAGCGCCCGCAACGCATCAATACGCTACTGATATAAACTGGTGTACGCATCAAGCAACAATAATGGCGAGTTATTACAAAAAAATAAAGTTATCAGGAATACACTATATTCAAGATAAGTATAAGTAGGTGATTGAGTGATATATAAAAACAAAGATATTAAAGCAAACATCAATTCAAACGGTGTTGATGTAGGTACTATCGATGCTAACTTTTATACTAAAGATGTTGGTACAGCATCTATTAGAATTAGTATAAGTTGGCAAGGTAAGCCTTTCGATTTATCGAAAACAAGTTTTACACCTCAACTAGATCTATTTTGCGAAGACGGTTCAATTTTTATTGACGAGAAAATCGATGTCATTTCCCAAATTGGTGGTTTGATTCAATATAACGTTAGCGACAAGGTCATTCGCCACGCTGGTAAAGTTAAAGCTAAACTATTTTTAACGAATGGCAATGAATCTATTCATGCGTTAAATTTTGAATTCACTATTATTGACAGTGAAATTGATTCTCTTGTCTCCAAAGAGGTAAGCGTTAATTTAGTAGACGACACTGTACGTCGCATCGTAAAAGAAAATGCGATTCAATTATTAGGAGACGATTTCAAAACAAATTTGAATGACAATATTAAAGTATATTTGAATGACAACACCGATAAATTTAAAGGTGAATCGTTTAAATATACTGATTTCACTGAAGAACAATTAAGTGAACTAAAAGGAGAACGAGGAGAAGTTGGACCACCAGGCCCACCAGGAGAAAAGGGTGAACAGGGACCTAGAGGACTTCAAGGAGAAAAAGGTGTTGCCGGCAGCACAGGCCCTCAAGGCCCATCGGGAATACCTGGAGAAAGAGGACCTCAAGGAGAGCGCGGGCCTCAGGGAATAACTGGAGATAAAGGTGATAGAGGCGACGTAGGTCCACAAGGGGTGCAAGGTCCACCAGGTATGAAAGGAGAACAGGGTGTACCTGGAAACACAGGACCTCAGGGGCCGCCAGGGAAAGACGCGGTTATTTTCGATACTTCTTGGATTAATTTAAATTTAATCAACGGTGTACAGTCCTATGGCAGCACATCTACTCCATCATATAGATTGGTACAAAGCGATTCTGTTTATTTTTTAAGTTTTACTGGAGCTGTAAAAAATATTACATCAACACCTCTAGTAATAGCTAAGCTACCTAGCAATGTAAGTAATAAAATAACTGGCGATATTCCATTCGTTCAAAACACATCGATAAAAAGTGGTAATGCTAGTTTTGCACGTTGGACTGTTAAGGCGGACGGTAGCATAGAATTATTTAGGACATCAGAAGGGAATAGTAGCTTAAGCGAGTCAGATTACTTTCCTATTTCAATAACTATAATTTTGTAAAAAGTCGGCACTGATGTGTCGGCTTTTTATTTTGAGGAGGAATTAAATATGGAAGATAAAATTAAACAGTTTATCGCTTTAATTGGTGGCTTTCTAGGCGCTCTATATTTAGCATTACAAGCTAGTGGAATCAGTGCGGAATGGATTAATCCGCAAGCAGTTGATGCATGGATTAACGTATTAAATACAGGTGTGCCTCTAGCATTAGTAGCGTATGGTGTGTGGAAGAATACATTTATTGTTAAAAAATCAGCACGTGAACAAGAGGAATATCTGAAAGAGAAAGGGCTGAAGTGACATGCTAACTGCTATTGACTATCTTACGAAAAAAGGTTGGAAAATATCGTCTGACCCACGCACTTACGATGGTTATCCTAAAAACTATGGATACCGCAATTACATTGAAAAAGGTATTAACTACGACGAATTTTGCGGTGGTTATCATAGAGCGTTTGACGTGTATTCTAACGCAACAAATGACGTGCCTGCAGTAACAAGTGGTAGAGTCATCGAAGCGAATGACTACGGTAATTTTGGTGGTACATTCGTCGTTAAAGATGCTAACGGTAATGAATGGATCTATGGCCATCTTCAACGCGGCTCAATGCGTTTTGTTGTAGGTGACAAAGTCAATCAAGGCGATATTGTTGGTTTACAAGGTAGTAGCAACTATTACGACAATCCTATGAGTGCCCATTTGCATATACAGTTACGACCTAAAGATGCATCAAAAGACGAAAAATCACAAGTGTGTAGCGGGTTAGCAATAGAGAAGTACGACATTACTAACTTAAATAAAAAACAAGATAAATCGAAGAACGGGAGAGTGAAAGAATTGAAACACATTTATTCAAATCACATTAAAGGTAGTAAAATTACAGCGCCTAAACCTAGCATTCAAGGTGTAGTTATCCATAATGACTATGGCAGTATGTCACCGAGTCAATATTTATCGTGGTTGTATGCGCGTGAAAATAATGGAATGTATGTGAATGGTTGGGCGAGTGTTTATGCCAATAGAAATGAAGTACTTTGGTATCATCCGACGGATTATGTAGAGTGGCATTGCGGACATCAATGGGCTAATGCTAATTTAATCGGTTTCGAAGTGTGCGAGTCGTATCCTGGTAGAATCTCGGACAAATTATTTTTAGAAAACGAAGAAGCGACATTAAAAGTAGCTGCGGACGTGATGAAATCATATGGATTACCAGTTAATCGCAACACTGTACGTCTGCATAACGAATTCTTCGGTACTTCTTGCCCACATCGCTCATGGGAATTGCATGTTGGTAAAGGTGCACGATACACAACTGCAAATATTAATAAAATGAAAGACTACTTCATCAAACGCATCAAACATTATTATGACGGTGGAAAGTTAGAAGTAAGCAAAGCGGTAACAGTTCAGCAATCTGACGTTAAGCATCAAGTGAAAAAGCAAGAAGCTAAGCAAGTTGTTAAAGCAACAGATTGGAAACAAAATAAGGACGGTATTTGGTACAAAGCTGAACATGCTTCGTTTACCGTTACTGTATCAGAGGGGATTATCACAAGATATAAAGGACCTTGGACAGGTCATCCTCAAGCTGGCGTATTACAAAAAGGTCAAACGATTAAATATGATGAAGTTCAAAAATTTGATGGTCACGTGTGGGTTTCTTGGGAAACGTTCGAGGGCGAAACTGTATATATGCCAGTGCGTACATGGGACGCTAAAACTGGCAAAGTCGGTAAGTTGTGGGGCGAAATTAAATAAAATATGATACACTATGTATATCCACGACATGAAAGGGTGGTCATTGCGACTGCCCTTCTTTTTTATGCTATAATATACATAGATTACCGGTAACCAATCCTGCTTATTTACCACCACCTATACTAGTTAATGGGGGGAGGTAAATATTTTTATTGACTAATTAGTTAATAGAGTTTATGATGGCTATGTTTATACCTGCAGAAAGATGGGGATGCAGTTTGATTATTGAATTAATAGGGTATCATGGTACTACTCAAGACAACTCTTTAAGTATAATAAGGAACAAAAGTTTTAAAAAGTCAAATAAGAAAAACGAATGGCTTGGACATGGTGCTTATTTTTATGAATTGTATGAAAAGGCTGAGTGGTGGGCCAGTCTAAAAAAGAATCCAGCCATTATAAAAGCTAAAATATTGGTAGCTGAAAAAAGTTATATCAACTTAGATAAACCAAGTGAAGAAGATAAATTAGGAAAATTTATAGAAACAATTGAAAAAAGTGGAGTGAAATTTACAGTTCCTGGCGATACTGAAGAAATTAGATGCCAAATAATGAATTTATATATGAGTTATGGAAACTTTAAAGTAATATCCGGTACACTTCCTTCAACTAACAAGAGGTATAAAAGACAATTAGATAGTATAGGGTATCCCAGAACAGAAAAACAGATTTGTGTACACGATGTAGATTGTATAGTGTATAATGAACTAGAAGTCGTGAACTGTTAGGAGGTAGTAATTATGTATGATATAAAAGAAATTGTTGAAATTGCTAAAGAAATTGGTATGGAAGTTGATGAGTCCCCAGAAAATAACGAAAGTGGTTTTTATTCTATTAGCGATAATAATCAAACAGAAAAATGGGACGCTTTTTCAGCTTTTGGCCTGGTTTCTGCAATAAAGAAAAATGACGACTGTCATAATAATTACTTTAATAAACACTCTTACACTAAAGAAACAAATAGATTTTCTTATAATAGTTCAATTTCTAAAAATAATACTTTCCCTTCTAATCCAGAAAAAATTGATTCACTAATAACGGAGGCGGCGTGATGGCGGCTATAAATTTTATTAATTACGTAGTAGATACTATGTATTATAAAACTAACCCTAATTTTGACATTGACAACAATGAAGATATAATTATTGATGAGGAAGTTGACGCTCATATAAATATTATTGATAACGAAAAAACAGCAATAATAACTTTGAGATCTGAACTTAAAGAAAAAGATAGTGTGCCCTTCTCTTTTGAAGTAAGGATAGTGGGTTATTTTGAATTTGATGAAAAAGAATCAGATGGGGTGGATTTTAAAGATTTGTTAAAAACTAATGCGGTTGCTATTTTATTCCCATATTTAAGAGCGATTGTAAGTGAGTTAACAGGGAAATCGAATAGATTTCCAAACTATAATATGCCAGTCAGAAATATAGCTCGAGAAATGGCTGAAAAAAATAATATAACAATCACAGAATAACTAAATTAAAACAGCGGTACCCACCTACCGAGCGTATTTTAGGCAACTGTTACTGACGGTTGCCTATTTACCCACCACACCCTAACCGGTGTGGTATTTTTTTGCGTAAAAATTAAAAAAGTTAGTGATAGGGGTTGTAAAAAGGACGATTGTCCTTTATAATGATAAGTGTAGTAAGGGAGGTGATAACATGGATAGGCTACAACGGCAAGAAATTGAAGCAAGAATTGCAGAATCCAAAAGCAATACCTTTCGAAACTACTGCTTGGGGATTGCAACGCTTGCTTCTATAATCAAACTATGGTGGGGGATTTAATTCCCTCCTTCATAGTATAAAACGAGGTGACTAATATGACAAATCTTACGAAATTTAAAATTGTATTAAATTATACAATTGGCGTCTTAGCTCTAGTATTTGCTGTATACATTCTATTCTTTTTATAACGAAGTAATTAATCAATAGCCTATCCATGTTTTATATGATAATTCAAACAGTAAAAAAATTAATTGATTCAAATATTGATGCAACTACAATTGAAAAGAACACAGGTGTTGACGCTTCTTCTATTAGGAGAATAAGACGTGAGGAAAGAACTGTAGAAAAGTTGAGTTTCGAAAAAGGTATCGCCTTATACAACTACCAAAAGCAACTCGAAAAAGAAAACGAATAAATTAACCCCGCCTGCAATAGGTGGGGTTAATTTTAGGGGGTATGAAATAGGTACGCTCATTGGGACACCGCCACTCATCATTTTAAAAGGGCAATATGCGACTAACTTTGGTGGCGAACTGAGTTTTGCGAAATGGATGATTGTCGGCGTGCCAACTGTCATTTTACTGCTATTTTTAGCATGGCTTTATTTCAAATTTGTCGCATTTCGTCATGATATGAAAACATTGCCAGGCGGTCAAAAAGTTATTAAAGATAAATTGGACGCGTTAGGCAAAGTTAAATATGAAGAAAAAGTCGTATTCGTTGTCTTTTTATTAGCGAGTTTCTTATGGATTTCACGTGAATTTTTACTGTCGAAATGGGCATTTACAGAACTTGTGGCAGACGGTACCATAGCGATGTTCGTGTCGATTTTACTGTTTTTAATTCCAGCGAAACATCAACATAAGCGTATTTTAGATTGGTCTGTCGCAAAAGAATTGCCGTGGGGCGTGCTCATTCTATTTGGTGGCGGTTTAGCATTAGCCAAAGGGATTCAACAAAGTGGTCTTGCAGCATGGCTCGGTGAACAACTGACATTGTTAAAAGGAGTTAGCCCGATTATTATTGTCGTGGTGATTACCGTATTTATCTTGTTCTTGACGGAAATCACATCCAATACCGCGACAGCAACGATGATTTTGCCAATATTAGCGACACTCTCTGTAGCCATTGACGTGCACCCATTACTATTAATGGCACCTGCAGCGATGGCGGCCAACTGTGCGTACATGTTGCCGGTAGGGACACCACCGAACGCGATTGTCTTTGGTACAGGTAAAATTCAAATTAAAGAAATGGCGGTCAAAGGTTTTGTCATGAACTTGATCAGTATCGTCGTTATTATCGTTGTCGTGTACTTTATCATGCCGCTCGTGTTAGGGATTGATATTACACACAGCCTTCCAGTTAAAAAATAATAGAAGTCCAATATCAATAGGCGTTGAACAAAAGTCTGAATGTATTTTCAGATTATCATGTTCAACGCTTATTTTTTGCATTTGACAACTATACAGTTCGACTATATAATTGAACTATACAGTTGAACTATATAATGTGTGGTGAAAATAAATGAAAAAAAGACCTCAACTCGTCCCATTATCCGAAACAATGCATTACATTTTATTAGCATTACGTGAACCGTTACATGGCTATAGTGTGATGAGTCATGTCCAAGAGTTAAGTTTAGGACAAGTCCAAATCGCTGCCGGAACATTGTACGGGGCGTTAGAAAATTTAAGCAAACATGGGTATATTCAAATGACTAGTGACCCTAAAGAAAGACGTAAAGTGTACCAAATCACAGCGCGAGGCGAAGAAATTTTAAAACTAGAAACAGAACGCTTGCAACATTTAGTGTCACTTTATCAACAAGGAGGGACTTCAGATGAAAATGCGTTATAAAAAGTGGAAATGCTTTTTTGATCCTGTAAAAGAAGAACAGTGGCTCAATGACCAACTTCAACAAGGATATCGTTTAGTCAAAGTGTCATTATTAGGCAACTATTATTTTGAAAAAACGCATGAACCGCATATCGTACGCTTAGATTATCAAGAAATTTATAGCCGCCAAAAAATGAATGACTATCTTTCATTATATGAATCATTTGGTTGGGAGCACGTCCAAGGCTATCGAGGGGGGTGTACGAATCAATATTGGATGAAAGCAGGGGACGAGACAGAAGTGTTGTTTTCTGATCGTGAGTCTTTAAGCCATTACTACAAACGATGGCTGAGATTTTTGGAAGCGATGTTCATTCTGTTTTTCGTCTTATTCATAACGAGCTTGACGCAAAATCATTATAATAGCGGCATATTTTTAACGCCAGGACTGTGGGAGAAGCAAGGTGCTGAGTTTTGGCATGCATACTTGTTTGAACTGCCCTTTGCGATGATGCGCCTCGCCGGTCATTTCATTTATTTGCTTATCTTGATTCCGCTTTTGGTTGTTTACCATAAATTTAAAAAGAAATTGAAAGCACTCAGTGTGTAAGCGCAGTGGTTTAGGGTTTTTTTGTTTTATAGTAAATCGTAACATGAGTAAGAGGCTGGAAATCAAGCGCCAGCCTCTTTTGTTGTGTGTGCTAAAGTGAGGAACAAGATTCTAATTTGCATTTTTATTAATCCAGTCTGCAATGTCTTGAGTGATAGGGAGTATATTGCCCTCATAGTGTTGATTTCTTGTAGTGATGATGCCAATAAAGCGACCATTTTTCAAGAAAGCACCAGACCCCGACTGTCCTTCATAAGTAGGCATTGACGTATAAAGGAAAAAATCTTGTTGATAATAATTTTGAATGCGACCATCACTGCGATATTGCTTATATCTACTAAACTGATACGGGTAGCCATAAGTATATACGTCACGACCTATCATATCCTTTAATGCTTTATTTGAGAGAGCTGTAACAGTAGTTCTCTTGAAGCCTTTAAAATAGTATTTGTAGGCTCTACTTTGGTCTTGTTCAGTCCCTTTTAATAGCGCAATATCATATCTTGGGTGTGGAATGTAGACTCTCACGTTCATATAACCAAAAGGCGTACTCATTCCTGACTCGCCTGGATAAATCGTTCCATTAAATGATGAGAGATAATCCCCACCGCAATGTTTAGCGGTTAATGCGACAGTTGATGAAATCAGAATGGCACTACAATGGCTAAGGTGAACAGACTCGTATATTGCGGTATATCTGCTATGAGGATCTTTGACGGTATCTGGGACGAGCACTTGTGTCCCTTTTTTGGCATAAGCAGAGTCGATAGGGAAGATGATAACGTATGCGAGAGAGAAAAAGCACATCAAACGTAATATTTTCATATCAACACACCTTTAGCGTATTAAAATTTATGAATGCATAATTTTTGAAGTTTTGAAGTGACAAAAGTAAATTTGTAAACAGAATGTAGGTGGCTAAGTTTATTTTTCAGTTCACTCATCACGTCAGTAAGAGGACAGGAATACACACATTTGGCGTTGAAGTTCGTAAAGGAATGTACGGATTACAGCGAGATTCTAATTTTTTGCGTGTTGGTTAATCCAATTTGCAATATCTTGAGTAAATGGGAGGAAATTGCCTTCATAACTTTCTGTCCTTGTGATGATGATTCCGACAAAGCGCCCATCTTTTAAGAAAGCGCCAGATCCTGATTGCCCTTCATACGTAGGCAATGACGTATGAACAAAATGTTTATCTTTGTAATAATAATAGATGCTACCATCACTGCGATATTGCTTATAACCACTAAACTTGTAAGGATAACCATAGGCGTAAACATCTTGACTGACGATATCGTACAATTCTCTATCACTGAATCCAGTAACGGGTGTATTGAAATTTTTAATATAATATTTGTAAGCTCTACTTTGGTCTGCTTCAGTCCCTTTTAATAGCGCAATATCGTATGTTGGGTGTGGGATGTAGACTCTCACGTTCATATAACCAAAAGGCGTACTCGAGCCTGACTCACCTGGATAAATTGTCCCGTTAAATGATGATTTGTAATCTCCACCGCAATGTTTCGCAGTTAATGCAACTGTTGGAGAAATCAAAATGGCCGTACAATGATCAAGGTGAACTGACTCGTATTTGGCAGTTAATTTACTGTGAGGGTCCGCGACGGTATCTGGAACGACGTGTTGAGCCCCTTTTTTGGCGTAAGCAACATCAACAGGAAAGAAGAGAAGGCATGCTAGAAACAATAAAAGTAGCCAATGTATTTTTTTCATGTAATCACTCCTTTAATAGATGTCATTTTATATAGTAAAGGAATAACTTTAAAATTTTATGAAATAATTATTTTTCGAGTTGTAAACTGAAAGTTGAAAAATCTAAATCAATGTTAGCGGACATTAAATGACTTTTTTACCATTAAACCATGACACCAAAAAGAGGCAGGAATGAGCTACTAACCTCTTTCTTAATGTGACTGATATAAGTGCGGTGAGTTATGAATGGTCGTTAATCCATTGGGCAATTTCTTTTGTAAAGGGGAGAACGTTACCTTCATATTGTGGTGTTCTAGTGATGATAATGCCGATAAATTGACCATCTTTTTTGAAGACACCCGACCCCGATTGTCCCTCGTAAGCAGGCAATGAGGTGCGAAGGAGAAGGGGATTTCTTTGATAAAAAATAACTTGACCATCACTACGGTATTGCTTATAAACACTCCGCTTGTATGGATAGCCATAGGAGTATATATCGTCATAGAGAAACCCCTGTAATTCTTTATCTCCAAAACCTGTAACTTGTGTCTTGAACTTTCTAATATAGTAACGGTAAGCCTTACTTTGATCTCTTTCAGTCCCTTTTAATAGCGCAATATCGTATTTTGGGTGTGGAATGTAGACCCTTACATTCATATAACCAAAAGGCGTACTTAATCCTGATTCACCTGGATAAATTGTCCCGTTAAATGATGTTTTGTCATCCCCACCACAATGTTTCGCAGTAATTGCGACGGTTGACGAAATCAGAATGGCTGTACAATGCTGATGGTTAGCAGATTCGTATTTGGCGGTTAATTTACTGTGTGGATCTTTGACTGTATCTGGAATAAGGACTTGTGTCCCTTTTTTAGCATAAGCAGCGTCAATAGGGAAGAGAGTAAAACATATGAGTAACAGTACGAATGGCAACCGAAATTTTTTCATGTTATCCCACCTTTAATAGATAATATTTAATAAATTAATGTAATAACTTTAAAACTTTATTGAATAGTCATTACCGTGAAATTTTGGTGTGGTAGGGCATTAAGGGCATTGTAGAGTTGATAGCATGAGTAAGAGGCTAGAATTTGATTTCCAGCCTCTTATGGCGAGAATTATAAAAGTAGTTATGGAATGTACGAAAAAGTTAAATATTATTTCGCGTTTTCATTAATCCATTGTGCAATTTCTTCTGTAAAAGGAAGTGCATCTGCCTGACCATTTCTGCTTGAGATAACAATGCCAACAAATGGACCATCTTTTTTGAAGACGCCAGACCCTGATTGCCCTTCAGAAGCCGGCATATTGGTGCTAAGAAGAGGAATGTATTTATGATAAGAAATAATTTCTCCGTCACTGCGGTACTGCTTAAAAACCCCGCCTTTCAAAGGATAGCCATAAGAGTATACTTCTTTACCAACGAATCCATCGAATGTATCATCGGAGTAACCTGTAACTTTTGTTGTAAATGGCTTGATATAGTATTGATAGAATTTATCTTGATCTCTTAAAAGTCCTTTGATTACTGCAATATCATATTTGGGATGTGGAATATATTCCCTAATATTCATATAACCAAAAGGTGTTTTATCTCCTGAAGCACCTGGATAGATCGTGCCGGCAGGGGACAAACTTTTAGTACCGCCACAATGTTTAGCAGTTACTGCGGCAGTTGATGAAATCAAAATGGCTGTACAAATTTTACCAGTACCAGAAATATATTTTGCAGTATATTTACTATGGCGATCTTTCACCGTATCCGGAACGACTTCTTGATGTGGATTTGCAGCTTTATCTGGGGATGATGTTTGATCGTCTTTGGCGTAAGCCGCATCAACAGGGCTAAGTATTAAGCATACTAGAAACAGTGGCATAACTAATCGTAATTTTTTCATGTCGTCACACCTTTATTAGATTTATAAAGCGAAAGCATTTTATAATTTTATTTCGCATTGTTATTAATCCATTGTGCAATTTCTGTAGTAAGAGCGAGAGCATGTGCTTCATGTTTGTCTACTGTACTATCGGTAATGATGCCAACAAGTTGTCCACTTTTTAAGGTGACACCAGAGCCGGATTGACCACCATAAGAAGGCAAATTCGTATAAAAAAACTTGAAGCTATCAACGTAACGAGTAATTGAACCATCACTGCGATATTGGTAGTAAATATTACCTTTTTTAGGATAGCCATAGGAGTATGCTTCTTTGTTTACAAATCCCAGTAATGCTTGATCTGAATAGCCTGTGACTGTCGTTTTGAATTTACCAATGTAGTATTTATAAAATTTATCTTGATCTCTTTCAGTCCCTTTGATGACAGCAACATCATATTTAGGATTTAGAGCGTAGCTACTAATATTCATATAACCAAAAGGCGTTTTCTCACCGTTTGCACCTGGATAGATTCTGCCGGCACTTGGTCCGCGTTTAGCCTGTACGCAATGTCTAGCGGTTAATGCGGCAGTGGATGAAATTAATATGGCAGTACAATTCAAACCGGGTCTAATGGCGTACTTTGCAGTTAGTTTACTGTGGGGGTCTTTCACTGTATCTGGAACAATGTCTTGGTGAGGTTTTGGAGGGGGATCAGGAACTGCTTCTAGCTCACTTTTGGCATAAGCAGCATGGATAGGCATAAGTAGGAAGCAAGAGAGAGATAACAAGCCTATAAAACGTGATTTTTTCATATCATCACACCTTTGTTATATTATGTTTTATATAATAACATAATTAATAATAATATGTATAATTTATGTAATAACGCTTTCATGCATATAAAAAACAGAAATAAACAAAATGACTGTGATGCTCATGTGCTGAGCGGTGGTGTACGATGTTCAATCGTGCACGAAATGTAAAAAGTTGTGGCATTTGAACGATAAGTTTATTTTTAACTTGAGTCATAATAATAAAGAAGAGGCTAGAATTATTTCAGCCTCTTCCTATTTGATAGATGTCATATAACGTGTTGAAAAGTGCATGATAAGATGTTACTTCGCATATTTGTTAATCCATTTGGCAATATCTTCAGTGAAGGGGAGTACATTACCTTCGTAAGTTTCTGGTGTTCTTGAGATAATGATGCCGACAAAATCACTGTTTTTAGTGAACACGCCAGACCCTGATTGCCCGCCATAAGTTGGCAAGTCGGTACGAAGATATAAGGGTGTTGTTTGAGAAAAATTAATCTCACCATCACTGCGATATTGATAATAAATACGATCTTTGTTTGGATAGCCATAGGAATAGGTTGCTTTACCGACGAACCCCTGTAATTCAGCCTTTGTGTAACCTGTAACCTTCGTTTTGAAAGGTCTAATATAGTATCTGTAAAATTTATCTTGGTCTCTTAAAGTTCCTTTGATAACCGCTAAATCATATTTGGGATGTGGAGTATAGGTGCTAATATTCATATAACCAAAAGGTGTGTTGTAACCTGACGCACCAGGATATATTCGTCCACCATATTTTAAAGGGCGATTCCCTCCACAATGTTTCGCTGTGATAGCGGCAGTAGATGAAATCAAAATGGCTGTACAAGTGTGGTAAATACCAGATTTGTATAATGCAGTGTATTTACTATGGGTGTCTTTAACTGTATCAGGAACAAGGACTTGTGTCCCTTTTTTGGCGTGAGCAACATCGACAGGGATTAGAGACATACATGTTAGAACGATTAAAAGTATCAATTGTAATTTTTTCATATCATCACACCTTTGAGATAAGATGTTTAATATATTACTTTATGATAATTAAAATTTTATGAAATAACGGACCTATGAAGGATTAAAAGTAAAGCGCAAAATGATGATGTGATGAACGTTACAATATAAACAAACAGGGGCTGAAAAATAACATGTGGCATTTGAATCATTGGTTTGTTGGAGGAAAGAGACAGGACAGTATCATTCACGCAATGTGATTTGAGGAAAGCCGTCTCACAACGTATTATAGCGCAAAATGAGTAAGAGGCTGGCCATCAAGGTCCAACCTCTTTTGAAGTGCGTTATACATTTACTCAAAATAATACGTTACTTCGAATTTCTATTAATCCAATCTGCAATGTCTTCGGTAAAAGGGAGTACATTTGCAGTGTACACTTTTGATCTTGTGATGATAATTCCCAGAAATTGACCATCTTTTTTGAAAACACCTGAGCCTGATTGACCGCTATCATTAGGCATATCTGTAAATAGATAAGGTTGTGGCATTCTTTTAAAAGCCATGACTATACCATCACTACGGTATTGTGTTTTCTTAGGCGTTTCTTTCTTGTCAGGATAACCATATGAGTATACCTCTTCACCTTTAAACTTCTTAAGTTCATCATCTGTATAACCTCGAACGGTTGTCGTGAATTTTTTAATATAGTATTTGTAGAATCTATCTTGGTCGATTTCCGTTCCTTTGAGCAACGCAATATCATAGTTGGGATTTGGATTTGGAATGTAAGTCCTAATATTCATATAGCCAAAGGGTCTTCGGTTTCCATTTTGACCTGGATAGATTGTACCCACTCTTTGTGCAGGTTTAGCGCCGACACAATGTTTAGC
Source organism: Staphylococcus intermedius NCTC 11048 (assembly GCF_002902385.1). Taxonomy (GTDB): domain Bacteria; phylum Bacillota; class Bacilli; order Staphylococcales; family Staphylococcaceae; genus Staphylococcus; species Staphylococcus intermedius. The sequence goes on from NZ_PPQH01000009.1 coordinate 14,874, forward strand.
GGTAAGTGCAGCAGTGGATGAAATGAGAATAGCTGTACAATAGCGACCTGAATTCGTTTGAAAATATGCAGTATATTTACTGTGAGCATCTGCGACGGTATCTGGCACGGGTTCTTGTGTCCCTTTGGCATGAGTCGTGTTAAAAGGCAGAAGGAGTAAGCAAGAGAGACATAATAAGAGTATTAACGACAACTTTTTCATGTGATCACACCTTTGATATGAGATGTTTAATATATTAAATGCGTATCATTAAAATTTTTTAAATCATATGTTTATGAGGCTAGCAATCATGCACGACCCTCTTATTGGGTATGAGGTAAAAGCTACTGAAAGATTTAGCAAGTTGTTAATTCATATTTTGGTTAATCCAATTTGCAATGTCTTCGGAAAAAGGGGTTACAACGCCAGTGTAGCCACTTGTTCTTTTGACCATAATGCCGATAAAGTCACTGTTCTTTGTGAAAACACCAGACCCCGATTGTCCAGGATGAGCAGGCATATCCGCAAGCAGGTAAGGGATTGGTTTGGTTTTATAATCTGTAATTTTACCATCGCTGCGATATTGCATATGATTGATAAGCTGGCTACCGTGAGGATAACCATAGGCGTATACATCCTGACCAATGAAACTTTTGAATTCTGCATTTGTGTAACCTTTGACTGTCGTAGTAAATTTTCCAATATAGTATTTGTAGAATTCATCTTGATCTCTTTCGGTGCCTTTGATGATCGCTAAATCATACTTTGAATTTGGATGTACTGTGTAGGTTCTAATATTCATATAACCAAAAGGCGTTTTGTCTCTAGATGCCCCAGGAAATATTGTGCCCCATAGTCCTCGGCTTGGGGACTTTATGCAATGTTTGGCAGTGAGTGCAGCAGTGGATGAAATGAGGATAGCTGTACAATATTGACCTGAAGCGGTTTTGTATAATGCAGTTAGTTTACTGTGAGTATCTGCGACAGTATCAGGGATGGGTGTTAGTTTTCCCTTGGCATAAACAGAGTCAAAAGGCATAAGAAGCAAGCATGCTAGAGAAAATAGGAGTATCAAGCGCAATTTTTTCATGACATCACACCTTTATTTGATTATTTTATCGATCAACACAATCATAAAAAGGAATTATTCATTATTCAATGATGCTTTTGTGATGATTTAAACCGAAAAGACAATTATTGTAGACGTGCCCAACGATAATGTAAGACATGCATTGATAGCTTGAAAGTTCAATTTGTGGCAATTGACTAATGGCATGTAGGCAAAATGTTGAAAGGAGATAGCGATAAAATCCTCCATAGCTAAAGGAAGAGGCTGGCAATCGTGCACCAACCTCTTTTGAAGTGCGTTATAAAGTTACACAAGAAGAAAGCAATGCGCTATTCCGCATGTTCGTTAATCCAATCTGCAATTTCTGTCGTAAAAGCGAGTGCATTTGCGGTGTTCTTGTCTGTTTTTGTGCTGATAATACCAATAAATTGACCATTCTTTTTGAAGACGCCCGATCCTGATTGACCGCTATAACCAGGCATATACGTTGGAAGGATAGGTGCTGGGGTTTCTACATATTTATAAATCGTACCATCACTACGGTATTGCACTTTCTTAGGCGCTGGACTCCTGTTCGGATAACCATAGGAGTATACCTCAGCACCAATGAAACCTCTTAACTCTTTCTTTGTGTAACCTGTGACTTTCGTCGAGAACTTTTTAATGTAGGTTTGATAGAAGATGTCTTGGTCTTGTACAGTGCCTTTGATTAACGCAATATCATACTTTGGATGTGGGATGTACGTTCTAATATTCATATAACCAAATGGCCTTTTGTTTCCATTAAGCCCTGGATAAATTGTGCCCACTCTTTCTGTAGGTTCTGTGCCTCCACAATGCCTAGCGGTGAGTGCGGCAGTGGATGATATCAGGATGGCTGAACAACTGCGGGTTGGCGTCACTTGATAATATGCAGCATATTTACTGTGAGCATCTGCAACGGTATCTGGTACGGGCTTTTGTGTGCCTTTTTTGGCGTAAGTCGTGTTGAAAGGTATCAGCAGAAAGCATGAGACAAATAGTAAGAGTATCAAACATAATTTTTTCATATCATCACACCTTTGAGATAAGATTTTTATTAAAGCATTATAATTAAGTTTTTATGAAAGTATATAGTGGTGAAGTAGTGCGAAATGAGAAAGGGACGGACATTATGATCCAACCTCTTTTGCGTAAATTAAAAATATGACAAAGCATTATTTCGCATTGTCGTTGATCCAATCTGCAATTTCTTTGGTAAAAGGGAGCACATTGGCAGTTTTACGATTTTTGCTTGTGATGATAATGCCAATAAATTGACTATCTTTTTTGAAAACGCCAGACCCTGATTGACCGCCGTAACCTGCAGGCATATCCGTGAAAAGGTAAGGTGTTGGAGATGTTTTATGTCTATAAATTTGACCATCACTACGGTATTGTAATCTCATAGGCACTGACTTCCTGTTCGGATAACCATAGGAGTATACCTCATCACCAACGAAACGACTTAACTCTTCATTTGTGTAACCTGTGACTGTCGTCGAGAATTTTTTAATATAGGTTTGATAGAAGGGGTCTTGGTCTCTATCTATGCCTTTGATTAACGCAATATCATATTTTGAATTTGGAATGTAGGTCCTAATATTCATATAACCAAATGGTCTTTGATCGCCATTGCGCCCTGGATAGATTCTACCCACTTTTTCTGCGGGTTCTTTGCCTACACAATGTCTAGCAGTGATTGCGGCAGTGGATGAAATGAGGATAGCTGTACAATAACGGCCTGAATTTGTTTGAAAGTATGCGGCATATTTACTGTGAGAGTCTGCAACGGTATCTGGCACGGGTTCTTGTTTCCCCTTAGCGTAAGTCGTGTCGAAAGGTATCAGCAGAAAATATGAGAGCGTCAGTAAGCATATCAAACATAATTTTTTCATATCATCACACCTTTATTTTATTATTTTATCAATCAACACCATCATAAAAAGTAGTCGCTATTTCTTCAATGGTGTTTTTGCGTGGAGTGACTTTAGCTTGAGTGAAAATGTAGGGGAATGATAACGGAATGAACGCTCACATAGGACAGGCTTGAATTATTTGAAAGATCAATTTGTGGCAATTGACTAATGGGAATGTTGGAAAAAGCAGACTTGTATCATCGGCCATCTCTGCGTGACTTGAATATTTCCACCTTGAAAAATTGTGAAAAAAGAGTAAAATGAATAGAGTTAAAAAATTGAGAGGTGAGACGTCGAGGTGAAAAATAAATTTTTGGTTTGCGATGATTGCCAAGCAGTGAATCTTAAAACATTGACGCAAAAATTGAAAAAGCTTGACCCAGACGCTGAGATTGAAGTGGGTTGTCAATCATATTGTGGACCAGGTCGACGTAAAACATTTGCGTTTGTGAATAACCGTCCGCTTGCTGCAACGACTGAAGAAGAATTGATGGAGAAAGTTCAAAAGCAGCTTCAAAAGCCACGCGATCCTGAAGAAGAAGAGCGTTTAAGAAAGCGTAATGAAGAACGAAAACGTCGCAAAGAAGAACAAGACCGTAAATTAAAAGAAAAATTGGCAAATCGTAAAGCATAAGTCCAATTTCTTATACCATATAACGAGAGCTAAAGAGGCGCGCCTTAATTTGAGAAGGTGAACGTCTCTTTTTTATGCAGATGAATCATCTTCAAAGTACTGGATTTTATACTATATCGTGTTTGCTCAAATTGGTATCAATAATCAATGTTGATTTATTTGAAAACACATACATTCAGAAGCATTTTCTGCGCTGTTCAGCCCCTTATTTATGATATAATAAAAAGTATTCTAGCAAGCAATAAGGAGCGAAATGTGGAATGTATGAAGTAAGAATTGCTACACCAGATGATGTGATTGGTATCCGCGATGTTGCGACAAAAGCGTGGTACAATACGTACTTAAATATTTATGCAGCTTCAACAGTGAATGAACTCCTCGCAGCTTCATATAACGAAGAGCATTTGCGTAAACGATTAGAAGAACAACTGTTTATGGTTGCAATTGAAGATAAAGAAGTGGTCGGTTTTGCGAACTTTATTCAAGGCAGTGAGTTGTATTTATCTGCGCATTACGTTCGCCCACATTCTCAAAATAAAGGATATGGCCGCTTACTATTAGAACAAGGTTTAGCACATTATCAAGGTCAATATGATGCGGTTTATTTAGAAGTCGACACGAAAAACGAAAAAGGTGTCGCGTTTTACGAACAAGAAGGTTTTGAAATCATTCGTACGTATGCACATGTGATGTACGGTGAAACGATGAATCTCGCACTCATGAAAAAACCATTAAGTTAAATGCCAACAAGGAGGGTTTTGATTGACAGAAACAGCTTATGTCACACGTAAGTTATCAGAAGAAAAAGTGTTCAAAGATCCCATTCATCGCTATATTCACGTTCAAGATCAATTGATTTGGGATTTAATCAAAACAAAAGAATTTCAACGATTACGTCGGATTAAACAGCTCGGCACGTTAAACTTAGCTTTTCACACGGCTGAACATAGTCGTTTTGGTCATTCCCTCGGTGTGTATGAAATTGTCCGTCGTATGATCGATGAGACGTTTAAAGGTCGACAAGAGTGGGATGATGCGGACCGACCACTCGCGATGTGTGCGGCGTTATTACATGATTTAGGACACGGCCCGTTTTCGCATAGTTTCGAAAAGATTTTTAATACCGACCACGAAGCGTATACCCAAGCGATTATTACGGGTGATACAGAAGTGAATGCGGTATTGCGACGTGTCAGTGAAACATTTCCAGCTGAAGTGGCTGAAGTGATTAACAAAACACATCATAAGCAACTGGTTGTGTCGATGATTTCGTCACAAATTGATGCCGACCGTATGGATTATTTACAACGTGATGCTTATTTTACAGGGGTATCTTATGGTACGTTTGATATGGAACGGCTTTTGCGATTGATGCGTCCTTCAGCAGATGAAGTGTTGATTAAAGAAAGCGGGATGCATGCGGTTGAAAACTTTATTATGAGTCGCTATCAAATGTATTGGCAAATTTATTTCCATCCGGTGAGCCGCGGTGGAGAAGTGGTCTTGAATCATTGTTTTAAACGTGCGAAATATTTATACGAGCAAGGATACGAATTTAATATTCCACCGCGTGATTTTGTGCCATTTTTCGAAAATCGTGCGACAGTTGAAGAATACGTCCAATTAGATGAAGCCGATGTGACGTATTATTTGAAGCGATGGATGGATGAGGACGACCCGATTTTGAGTGATTTGGCACGTCGTTTTATTCACCGCGACTTATTTAAGTTTTTACCGTTTGATGGTTCAATTATTACGATTACGGAGCTTCGTGATTTATTTGAACAAGCGGGAATTGATCCAGATTACTATTTTGTGAGTGATTCGTTTTCCGATTTACCTTACGATTACGATCGACCAGGTTCGAATCGTCAACCAATCCATTTACTTCAAAAAAATGGCAGCATTCGTGAAATTAGTAGCCAATCGTTGATCATTTCAAGTATAACGGGCATTAAGCGTGAAGATTATAAACTGTATTATCCGAAAGAATTGATTATGAAAATTGAAAACCTGGAACTTAAAGGGAAGATTATTAACCTATTAAATGAACTGAATTAAGGGTTCGATATTGCGTATATTCACAATTCAATCGATGTATTTTAAAAAGAAGATAACAAGCGTATGAATAGATTTGGAGGTACAATGAGATGGCTGAGAAAAAAGGGTTTAACTTTAATATTATCAAGAACGATCCACTTGATGGTCATAAAGGGACGAATATTGGTTCGATCAGTCTCGATAATATTGCCCCCGTTTTTATCGATATCGAAGCAGGAGAAGCCTTTATTGACATCGGTGCCATGCATGCACGTGCAGCAGTAGAACGTGGTGTGAAATGGATTACTGATAAAGAGACGGTGGATGTCGAAGGTGCGAAAGCATACTGGTTATGTTGGGTGACGACAGAGCGCGGCGAACAAGGACCGTACTATGCTGGTGTCACTGCGGCGTATTTATTAGTGAATAAAACGATTCGTCGAGGTTATAAAAGTATGCCAGAACATGTCAACATGATGGATAAATCAATGAAGCATAAAGTGATTGTGGATCATATCGGTGCAGAAAATCGCCAAATATTAGCAGATTTTCTTAAAACGCACAATCCAGACATGTGGGCCAATGCGTCAGAAACGTTACACCAAGCATTTGAGGATACAGAATAAGGCGAGACTTCATTGCAGTTTGAGTCATAACAGCTAAAGGTGACTTGATTTCTAAACAACTTGTGCGAAGTGACTTTAGAAAGGGAGTCACCTTGTGCATGTCTGTCACGTTCTCGACTCAAATCGCTCGATAAATGTGAAATTCTATCAGTTCAGCACATGTAAAATGTGTTATAATGGCAAGTATTATTTGATGAAGTAAGGTGAAAATGACCATGGAGCATAACGTCAAAATTGATGTCCATCAAATTGTGAAAAGAGATGCGCAAAAAGAGCATTTTTCACATCAAACAACGGGCCAATGGTTGAAAAAAGGTGAGGATTGGATTCGTTACCAAGAACAAATTGAAGATGCTACAGTCAATGTGACGATTAAGCTAACAGATGAAAGTGTGAAATTGATTCGTAAAGGCGATATCAATATGAACATGCATTTTATCGAAGGGCAAGATACGACAACTTTTTATGAATTACCTCATGGAAAAATGGTGATGACAGTGCATACGATGAGTATTCTACATTTTGTGACACCAGACGGCGGTAAGTTGAAAGTGCATTATGCCTTATTCCAAGGTGATGAAAAAATGGGCACCTATCAATACGAAATGAAATATAAGGAGATATAAGATGAATATTATTGATCAAGTGAAACAGACATTGATTCAAGAAATCGAAAAAAGTATTCAACAAGCCAATATTGTTGAGTCAATTCCTGAAATTAAAATCGAAATTCCAAAAGATACAAAAAATGGCGACTATGCGACAAACATTGCGATGGTATTGACGAAGCTCGCAAAACGTAACCCAAGAGAAATTGCACAATTGATTGTCGACCATTTAGATACTGAAGCGGCGCATGTCAAAAAAATTGATATTGCGGGACCGGGCTTTATTAATTTTTACCTCGATTCAAGTTATTTAAATGACGTCATCGATCAAGCTTTAGCGCAAGATACACAATTTGGTCGTGTGGCAGAACCGAAAAATGAAAAAATATTAGTGGAGTACGTGTCAGCAAACCCAACTGGTGACTTACATATCGGCCATGCCCGTAACGCAGCAGTCGGGGACACGCTATGTAATATTTTAGACGCAGCAGGTTATGACGTTACAAGAGAATACTACATTAACGATGCTGGGAATCAAATTACGAACTTAGCGAAATCAATCGAAGCACGTTACTTACAACATTTAGGTCAAGAAGCGGATATGCCAGCTGACGGCTATCACGGTCAAGACATCCAAAATATCGGTGCAGATTTAGCTGAAAAACAACCGAACTTAATGGATTTATCTGATGACGAACGTTTGAAGACATTCAGACAGCTCGGCGTGGACTACGAAATGACAAAGTTAAAACAAGACCTTGCAGATTTCAACATTCATTTCGATAATTGGTTCAGTGAAACATCTTTATATGAAAAAGGTGAAATTCAAGCCGTATTAGACCGTATGAAAGAAAATGGTTACACATATGAAAAAGACGGTGCGACATGGTTGCGTACGACGGATTTCAAAGACGATAAAGACCGTGTGTTGATTAAACAAGATGGGACGTACACATACTTTTTACCAGATATTGCGTACCACTATGATAAATTCCAACGCGGTAACGACAAATTGATTAACTTATTTGGCGCGGATCACCACGGCTACATTAACCGTTTGAAAGCATCACTTGAAACGTTTGGCGTGGACAGTGACCGTCTAGAAATTCAAATTATGCAAATGGTGCGTTTAATGCAAGATGGCGAAGAAGTGAAAATGAGTAAACGTACAGGTAATGCGATCACATTAAGAGAAATTATGGATGAAGTGGGGATCGATGCAGCGCGTTACTTCTTGACAATGCGTAGTGCGGATACACATTTTGACTTTGATATGGCACTTGCGAAAGAACAATCTCAAGACAACCCTGTTTACTATGCACAATATGCACATGCACGTATTTGTTCGATTTTACGCCAAGCAGAAGCACAAGGCTATCAAGTTAAAAAAGGTGCCGATTATCAAACAATCACAAATGATAAGGCGATTGAATTATTGAAGAAAGTCGCGGAATTTGAACCGATGATTGAAGGGGCTGCAGAAGCGAGAGCACCGCATCGTGTGACAAATTATATCCAAGACTTAGCTGCACACTTCCATAAGTTTTATAATGCAGAAAAAGTATTAACAGATAATCAAGCAAAAACACAAGCACACTTAGCATTGATTGATGCTGTACGTATTACATTACGCAATGCATTACAATTAGTCGGTGTGTCTGCACCAGAACAAATGTAAATCAAAAAAGCAACTTCAGTTCATAAAGCGCTGAAGTTGTTTTTTAAAATATGCAAAAGTAAGCGATTGTTATACAATAGACGTCTATCGCAATACGTATCATTGCACAGTAGGATGATCAATGTCATTGATGTGAGTCACAATCGGGCGTAGCACACCAAATTTATAAAAGAAAGGGAGTCCACACATGTTGCAACCTTTGATTCATGGCGTATTATTAGCTTTAGGTTTGATTTTACCTTTAGGCGCGCAAAATGTATTTGTATTTAACCAAGGTGCGAACCAAAAAAATTTTAGTAGGGCATTACCTGTCATTATTACGGCTGGTATATGTGATACTTTTTTAATTGTCATTGCTGTTTTGGGCGTCTCTCTCATATTAATATCTATGCCTACTTTACAGCTCTTAATTTATGTAATTGGATTATTATTCTTGATGTATATGGCGTGGTCTTTATGGACAGAAAAGCCTTCAAATATCAAAGAAATCGCACCAATGTCCCCGAAAAGACAAGTATTGTTTGCTTTATCTGTTTCTTTGTTAAATCCGCACGCGATCATGGACACTGTTGGAGTGATTGGAACGAGTGCCGCAGTGTATGCAGGTTATGAAAAAATAATATTTATGCTAGCAACCATTTCAGTATCGTGGGTTTGGTTTATATTATTAGCGGTGTTGGGGAGAATAATAGGAACAGTAGATAAAAGCGGTCAGTACATCGTTATTTTAAATAAGGTTTCTAGTATGGTGATATTCATTGTAGGGATGATTATTCTAAAAAACATTATAGAATTACTAAATTAGGAAAGGGGTTGGGATATAGAAAATTTTTGGTCTCAATCCATTCATAGATTTATGATTTATTAATGATTTTAAAACAGTCGAAAAATGAGGAATAATTGCACATAAAAATAGATGCTATGGATTGTCTTCATTTTAGAAACTTGCCCTCTGTTTCCTGTATTTGGAGTAAGATTGCCTGAAGGCTGAGACTCCTGAGGGTATGCGTACATACTGCTAACAGTTCCTTCTTTACTTTAATAGTGGATGATGTTTATCGCAGTAGCTGTCTGACTTCTCAATGTTTGAACTTTTGAGAAGTCTAGTCAGCCTTGCGGGGGCAGTACTACGAAATCTTTGTCGAACATGAGATTTCTGTACTGCTCCCAGAATCCACTAACGCATCAACAAATGTAACAGTTTAATCAAGCGTTAGTTAGTCGAAGGGCCAGCCCCTAGGAAAGCGAAGCCTTCAGGCAATCAAAAACACAATTCATAGCGAAAGGGCAAGTTAAATAAAATAATGTATCAATAGCATCAAAAATTTTTATCTCTTATCTTCTTTTTTATTGATAAGGTTTCGTAAATCGAATGATGGACATACTCAGTTCAAATAATAAAATCAAAGGTAAGGACAATAAAATATTTAACATGATGTCTGGTGGTGCAATCAAACTTGCCAATACGAAACAACCGAAATATACATATTTACGATATGGGCGTAACATCGTCACATCAATGAGTTCGAATTTGGCCAACCCGATAAATAAAATCGGGAGTTGAAAAATGACACCAAAGAAGAGTAGCCATCGCAGCAGTTCTGTTAAATACTGTTTAAAGCCAATCACCGGATCAATTGACATCAACTGTGACAAATTGAATGAAAACTGAATGATGAGTGGGAAAATGAGCCAGTATGCGAGTGCAATCCCTGTAATAAAAAGGACAACTGAAATCAAACTATATTTATAAATGAATTGACGTTCAATATCTTTTAACCCTGGTGCGATAAATGCCCACAATTGGTAAAACAGCACAGGTGAAACAATACATAATGTACAAAATAAGATAATCATAATGTAAATCTGTATCATTTCGGTAAAACTAAAGGCATGTAACTGCACACCATTTTGGGCGACAGCGTGTATGAACGGTCTAATCCACCAATGAGATGAAATATAGACGACAACGAGCACGATGACAAATGCGATAGCAATTTTGATCAATCGTGCTCTCAGTTCGTTAAAATGATTAAGTAACGATAACTCATTGATGTTCTTGTTTTTTAGATTTTGAACTGGGTGTGTCTAATGATTCGTCATCTTCTATAATATTTTCTGTGGCAGATTTAAATTCGCGTAACGTAGAACCAATTGCACGACCAAATTGAGGGAGCTTTTTCGGTCCAAACAAAATGAGCGCAATGACACTAATGATAATGAGACCTGTTGGACTTGCCATACCTAAAACGAATGTACTTTCTAGCATAAAAATTCCTCTTCTCTTAAATTTTTTATCCATTCACAAATTGCTTTAAAAATAAGGACGATAAATTCAATATATGAAACGTCATACCGATGGATACTTGAGTTAAAGAGGCTGAACATGCATTGTCTCAGCCTCTTTATACCTCACTGCTACTTTTTATTGCCTCTCAACGTATAAATCAATACGACAAAAATAATGAAAATGACTTGTGCCACAATCGTTTCAACAGTCGGATAGAAACCAATCCAACTGAGTGTCGGCACATGTTCTAAACCGTGTCTCGGTACAATATCTAATAATTGTAATTTTTGAATACTCATCCCAAGCATTTTGAACGCCATAACAAATAGAATGAGTGATAAAAATTTAAAAATATAATAAATAGGGATTAACTTCACAATAAAGCGATATAACAATGCAAATACAGTTAAAATCGCAAGGGCATAAACAATCCCTAAAGTAAACTGTACAGCGGTAATGTTACCAACCATACCCATGTAAAAGACAATGACTTCGACACCTTCTCTTAAGACGGTAATGAATCCAATCACACCGAGCAGGAGGAGGTTACGGTTTTGGATGGCGTTGTCATACATTGACTGCATCATTGCGTCCCAACGTTTCGCATTTGAACGTTGATGCATCCATATACCGACGATGTACATTAAGAACACAGCGACTAATCCTAGTGTTGCTTCCATACCTTCACGGAGGACACCACTATCGCCAAGCAAGCTAATAAATAAGAATGCCAGCAATAGACTGATGATTAATCCCGTTACGGCACCACTGAGCACACTCGCTGTTCCTTTTCTATCTTTCATTTGACGTGTCATCGTTGTCAATGTCATCACGATGAGTAACACTTCTAACCCTTCACGTAGAAAGATGAGCATGACATCCCAAGACGTATAACCTTGTTTACCAACCGTTTCTGCAATATCTTTGTTGATGGACGTTAATTCTTTTTTAACATCCGCTTTGTTCTCGTCATCCAATATACTTTGATAGTAGGGGATGCGATTTTCGATTTTATTATACAAACTGATGTTTTTCGTTTGAATTTGACCTTCGACATACGGCCATGTTTTGATAAATTGACTGAGAGATTGGTCCGCTTGATCCAAATCGCCTTTATCAATCGCTTGGATGGCTTTATCGAGATGTGTATTTAAATCTGTTGCGTGGTATTTACCTTTATTTTTTGATGTTGCCGCTTGGTCTGCTTGATCAATTGCTGTTTTGAAAGACTGCCAACTTGATTCAACTTTTTGCGTGTTCAACGGTTCTTTTTCAATAGCTACGCGGAGTTGCATTAAATAGACTTCAATTTGTCCGTATTGATCGACATTTTTATTTCTAATGACCGATTCATGTTTCGTCCAAATGGAATTCAGTTCGCCGTTAATTTGTTTTAATTTCTCTTGATCACTTGCTTCAATGGCCTTTGTAATCGGTGCATTTTGTTGATCAATTAAAGACTGTAACGTTTTAATTTCTTCTGTATCGTCTGATTTGTTGACTGTATTTTCATAAGCGATCAGTGTCTTCGTTAATTCTGAAAGCTGTGCCGTTTGTTTCTCAGCTGATTTAGATTGGTCTAATGCTTTTAATGCGGATGTGACCTGTTTACCTTCTTTGGATTGATCAATGTTGAGGTCGGCCACTGCTTTATCCACTTGATCAAGACTTTGTTTTTTAGCATTTTTCGATTGATTTTGATCCTGTAATGTTGACTTTGCGTCTGAAATAGCGACATACACATCACTAAAATCCTTTTCAGCAGCAGTCACAGGAGGTATTTTAGCGATGGTCATCAATAGTACAGCGATGATGACGCATTTAATTAAATAACGTTTCACCTAAATAACCTCCCTTTTTGACGCCTGGGAGAATTAAAAACAATCCAGACCCTTTATGTGTAATATATTCATTTAATTTATCTACAGAGCCTAAATTGTTTTGGATATCAATAAATTGTTGCGGATGCTTCTGGAATGAAATAAACAAAAGGCCTGCATCATAGTTTCCTGTTTTATCGTTTGTCCCACGCATATAATTATACGCACGACGTAAAATTTCAGTGTTCGCTTCTTTCGCTAGACGTGCATGCGCATCTTTTGGAATGACGTATTCACCGTGTGCGTCTTTTGCTGATAAGTCCATTTCATCAAACTCATCTTTTTTACCTAACGGCGCACCGGATGCACGATGACGTCCAAATGTCGCTTCTTGTTCTTCTAAAGCGGTGCGATCCCACGTTTCGATATGAATTTGAATCTTTCTCAATACGCAATATGTGCCGTATTTTGCCCAACCATCTTCTAGAAATACATAATCTTTGTAACCTTTTGTGTCACGCGGATTTTGCGTCCCATCTTTAAATGCCATTAAATTACGTGGTGTTTCTTTGCCTTTTCCTGAAATAAAACCTGTTTCGGACCATTTCACTTGCACGACATCAAGATAGGGACGAATTAAGTTATGAATGGCGTGGAAAGCGACTTGTGGATCATCTGCACAAGCTTGGATGAAAATATCGCCGCCGGTAATGTCTTTATCTAACTGATCATTTGGAAAGTGTGGTAAGTCTTTAAACGATTTCGGAATTTTACCGTTGAGCCCTAATTTTTGTAAAAAGTCTTTACTCACACCGAAAGTAATTGTTAATTTGTTGGCATCCAGACCGATTGCTTCTCCTGTATCGATAGGTGGGAGGAGGGTATTACTTGTCGTCTTCCCAATCGCTTCACCGTGCATCATTTTCACTGTACTCTCGGTCCAAGCTCGAAACATTTTTTGAACCGTCGTCTTATCTTTACTTTTTAAATCTAATACCACTAAATTAATGTTTTTTTGCGTCGGTGTCGTAATACCCGGTTGCACTTTACCATAAAATTGATAAGCTTGGTCTGAATCTTCTTGTGGTGTATCAAACATCGATTTAAATGAAAAAATACTGCCGACACCGCTTGCACCTATTGCGACGCCCGCACCGCCAACCCCTAACATTTTGAGGAACGAACGTCTGGAATAGGTCGTTTCATGATGGTTGTTTTCTTGTGTCATTCTGTAACCACTGCCATTTGACTTAACGGTTCACCAAGTTCATTGACTGCATTTGAGAGTTCTTTTTTCTGTGAATCGGTTAATTCAGTAAATAAAATGTAACCGTCGTCTTTTTTATATTTATCTAATAAGCCATTCACTTTATCAAATTTTGAGTTGATTTTTTGACTTAAATCTTTATCCTTTTGATCTAAAATCGGTTTGAAAAGTTCATATATTTTTTGTGCCCCTTCAATGTTGGCTTTAAAGTCATATAAATCAGTATGAGAATAAATTTCTTCTTCACCTGTAATTTTAGAAGTTGAAATTTCGTTTAGTAAGTCAACAGAGCCTTGAAGCATGAGTTTTGGCGTGATTTCCAATGTATCCGCTTTAGCACGTAATTCTTTCGCGTCTTTTAATAGCTGGTCGGCATCTTTTTTCGTTGTCTCATTAATCATTTGATCTTCATATAAAGCTTTTTCGATTTTATGATAGCCAGTCCATTCACTTTCTTTGTTTTCTTCTTTCAAGTCAGCTAAACGGGCATCAATTTTAGGGTCTAAGTCTCCAAATGATTCAGCAACAGGTTCAGAGCGCTCATAATACATACGCACATTAGGATATAATGATTTCGCTTTTTCCATATCATCATTTTTAACCGCTTGTACAAAGTCTTCAGTCCCAGCAAGGAATTGATCCAACTCTTTATCTGTGAAGCTTTTATATTCTTTAGTTGCTTTTTCTAACGCTACTTTATTTTCGGTATTTTCTTTAGATGATTGATCTTTTGATTTGTCGCTATTTTCTTGATTCCCGCAAGCAGCAAAGAGAAGTGATGATGCGATGAATACCGTTGTTAATTTTTTCATAATTTCCACCTCAGCAGTAAGATTGATTGCTATCAATTGTAGATTTTGTTCGTCATTATCAAACGTTGTATGTATGCACAAGACAACAACGGAGCCCTTGATATGTTGGAGAATATGATTTGAAAATTGTATATAATGATAAACTGTTTCTCTCAATTGATAATCATTTTCAATTAATTATATTCCGATGCGTAAACACTGTCAATACAGTTTTTAACGTATTTTATTAGATAGTATAAGAAATATAAATTTCAGTTGTTATCGCTTTCATTATCATTTGTAAAAAGGGAGGCTGAAGTCCGATTTTTGTGTCTATCTAGCTAACTTGTCATCAAGAACTCGTATTCGTTTGCAAATGCCATTCTAATGAAAAATTTTCAAATGAAATGGTTTTTAAAATTTTGTACAAAAAATCAATTTAAGACGCCAAAAAACAATGAAAAATGATAAGATAAACAAAATAAGATGAAAAGTAGGAGTGGAAGGATGAAATTCAAATGGTTCGTACCTGTGATGGTCATGGTTGTATTCATGCTCGCAGGTTGTAACTTCAATGCAAATCAGTCGAAAGAGACGGGCAAGTCTTCGGATAATGGTCCGGAACGTATTATTTCATTAATGCCAAGTAATACAGAGATTTTATATGAACTTGGGTTAGGGGATAAGGTTGTGGGCGTTTCTACGGTAGATGATTATCCAAAAGCAGTGAAAAAGAAGCAACAATTTGACGCGATGCACCTCAATAAAGAAGCGTTGATTAAAGCACAACCGGATTTGATTTTAGCACACGAATCTCAAAAAGCGTCTCAAGGTAAGGTGCTTGATGATTTAGAAGAGAGTGGTATTCGTGTTGCTTACGTTAAAGATGCCCATTCCATTGATGAAATGTACGAAACGTTTCATCAAATTGGAAAACTCACAGGCACTGAACAACAAGCAGCGCAATTAGTAATAGAAACGAAGCACAACATCCAGCAAGTCATTGACGACATTCCAAATCGAAAAAAAGCACCAAAAGTGTTCATTGAAATTGCGTCTGAACCTGAAATGTATACAGCAGGCAAAGGGACATTTATGAACGACATGTTAAAGCAACTCCATGCACAAAATGTGTTTGACGATACAGAAGGCTGGCCAAAAGTGTCTAAAGAACAAGTCATTAAGAAAAATCCAGATGTTATGATAGCGACTTCAGGCGTATCGACGGAGGATTATCGTCATATTGTTCAGCAACGTGGTGGATTCGAGGAAGTTGAAGCAGTGAAAGATGACCATGTTGTCGCATTAAATGACGATATGTTGTCACGTCCTGGTCCGCGTTTAGATGATGCGATGAAATTGTTGAGAGATGCTGTGTATGAAAAATAACTTAACGAAAGGCTTCATGAGCATCAGTGCATGGAGCCTTCTTTTAATCTTTGTCTGTGCGTACAGTTTGTTCAGTGACTTAGAGTGGGACAGCTCTTTAACAACGACACTCATTATGGAGGTACGTTTTCCTAGAACGTTGCTCGCATTATTTGCAGGCATGGGGCTCACGATAGCAGGACAAATGTTTCAAATCATCTTGAACAATCCACTTGCGGATAGCTTCACACTAGGACTCGCAAACGGTGCAACAGTGGGGGCGGCGCTGGCTGTATTACTTGGGTTGCCCTTTGTATGGATTGCCCCTTTAGCAATGGTGATGGGGATTTTATCACTAGTCGTTGTGATGACTGTTGCGTATACCATTTCTCGAGGTTACCCGACACGTTCACTCATTCTGGCAGGGATACTCATCGGTTCGTTGTTGAATGCAGTGCTATTTTTACTCGTCCAATTCAATCCTAAGCGGCTTCAAAATATTGTGGCATATATGTTTGGTGGATTTGGAGCAGCAGAATATCGGGAAGCAGTCGTTGTGATATGTGTGTTTGTCATTATCACATGCATCCTCATCATGTTGATTCCGAAAATAAAATTACTGCAATTGTACGCGCTATCCAGTGCTGCATTAGGACTGCATGTCGAACGTTTATCTATAATGGTCTTAATATTATCGACAATCATCGCTACAGTCATTATTGGCTTTGTAGGGGTCATTGGCTTTATCGGTATGGTCATTCCACAATTTGTACATCGTATGAGCCGAGGAACATTACCATTTAAAATGGCGCTCAATATTTTAATCGGTGGGTCAGTGATGGTATTAGCAGATATTTTAGGGGCAAAACTCCTTGATCCCATTCAATTGCCTGCAAGTATTGTCTTAGCGATTTTAGGTATTCCACTGATGTTTTATCTCATGATAGTTGAACGACCTTAAGCAATTGACTAATATAGTATTATATGACTTTTAAACCATAAGTAATGAGGTATACCATGGACTTAACAAACATTAAAGCAATTATATTTGATTTAGAGGGAACGTTGTTAGACCGTCAAAAATCACGTGAAAAATTTATTGAAGAGCAATACGAACGTTTTCATGATTACTTAGTACGTGTACAAGCCTCAGACTTCCGCAAAAAATTTATCGAACTCGATGACGACGAAGATCATGATAAACCTGATTTGTATAAAGAAATCATCAAGCAATTCAATATTGATCGTTTAACATGGAAAGATTTATTTAACGACTTTGAAATGCATTTCTATCGGTATGTTTTCCCATTTCATGATACAACCTATACTTTGCAAAAATTGAAGGAAGCAGGTTATAAAATTGGTGTCATCGCAAATGGAAAATCCAAAATTAAACGTTATCGTGTCTATGCGCTAGGAATCGAATCGTACGTGACACATTTAACGACTTCAGAAATGGTAGGCTTTCGAAAACCGCATCCACGCATTTATGAAGAAATCATTGAAAAATTAGACGTCGCACCTGAAGAGGTCGTATATGTCGGTGATGATGCATTGAATGACGTCGCACCCGCTCGTGCAATGGGCATGGTCAGCGTCTGGTACCGTCATGGCGAAAGAGAAGACGACATCATTCCTTTAGAATCAGAAATGGATTATGAAATTACAACACTTGAAGAATTATTAGATATTTTACATATCGAACGGGAGGCTGAAAAGTAATGCATTTATTTAGAGCATCAGATGGAACAGCGTTGAATTATCGCTCAATGGGGAAAGGTTATCCGATTGTGATGGTGCATTCGGTTGATATGAATCATACAGTCTTTGAAGAGATTGCGAAACGTTTGTCACGCTATTTTCAAGTGATTTTAGTGGACTTAAGAGGGCACGGATACTCTGACAAACCATTAGAGATTGATTTTCATGATTATAGTCAAGATTTAAAAGAATTAATGGAATTTCTGTATATTGAATGTGCGACGTTTATTGCGATTGAAATGGGGAGTGCAGTTGCATTAGACCTCGTTCAGCGTGATCCAAAGAAAGTATCAGAACTTATTTTAATCAACCCGACTGTCTCTGGAGAAAAATTACCGCATGAACGCTTATTCCGTAAATACGCTGAAACAATTCGAACGTGGAGCGATAGTGAACAAGATAAATTTTTAGAAAAACATTTATACTACGCTAAAGGAAAAGTGCGTAAGTTTCTTAAAAATGTGAATGACTCAGCCGCACTATTAACAGATTATGAGAAAAATGCGGTAGATCAGTCATTTGCAGGATTTGAACTCAATGCGCCTTTATCAGAAATACAAGTGCGTACGCTTGTCATCGCGGGTGTGGCGAATGAACGTATTGCACCAAGTGAGTCTGAAAACATTGCTAATTTAATGCCCAATGCGACATACGAATTATTTAAAAAGTCAGGCGTGTATCCATTTGTAGAAGAAAAGGAAAAATTCCTTAAAACAGTGAAGCATTTCATGCAAAGAACGACGCACAATATGGACCTGTAATCATTTTGTAATATAACTGTTATTTTATTGCAATTTAGGGTATGATGATAATAAGCACAAAATAGAGAGACAAAAGAGGAGCGTGTGCCCTATGAAAAAATTAGTCAGTGCAATGTTGATAACAGGACTTACATTTTCGGGTATTTATGCAGGTACAGCAGATGCGATGTCAGGCAATACATTAGACTCAGTGAAATCATTACAACATGGCGATCGTACAGTTGAAGGTGTGACAATTGGTGAACGGATGAGTAACGTATTTCGAGACAAAGGCCACGGTATTCATACAACAGAAGCGTATGGTCACCATCACTATTATGAATTTCACACTAAAGAGGGTGTGATGATTGTGACTGCAAATGGCGCGGGGCGAAATGCGAAAGTGACACGTGTAAGCATGAGTTACAATAAACTGAACGGTCCGAAGTATCAAGAAGTGAAAAGTCAAGTGAGCGCAAATGCGATTAAGCGCGAACATCATAACAAGGTCACAGGCGGCAGTGGTTATATTTCAGATGGCAACATAACATACCAATTTGGGTCTTCTCATCCAAAAGATCAAACATTGAAACTCTATCGTATTGATGTAGAGTGATGCATGATTGTATGGAGTGAACGCGCTCAAGCGTCTACACGCCACGTCTCACTTCTGATATAATGGTGCTATCAAATGAGACGGAGGATTTTATGAGACCTAATGATCGGACTTTACTGGAGAATGTAGAAGATTACTTTACACATAAAGGCGTATCTCCAAGTTTAATCGACGACGTTAAAGAAAATTTGAGAAAAGATATTCAAAAATCAGAAGCGGAAGATAAAGACTATATCGAATATCGTCAAAAATCTCCGGCTGAAATTATATTAACGATACAAAAGAACTTATTTATATTACAATTCAATCCAGTTGTATTTTTTATTATTAACTTTATCTTAATTTCATCGCTTTATGATAAGCAACTTGTGCCATTCGGAGCTGCAACAGGTTTATCACTTGTCTATATGCTTGTCATGTTGCCGATATCGATTATCATCTATACACGAATCATGCATAAGAACTATCTCTATCGTAATAAAATCGAGAGTTATGCAGGTGGTGCTTTAGCGATTTTAGCGCTCGTACTCATTTTAATGAATGCGTTTGATTTAAATTTAGGTATTCATGTTGTCACACAGTATGCGCATATCGTGATTGCAGTGATTGGTATGATAATTACAAGTTTTGGATTATATAAAAAGTATTTAGAGTACACGGGAATTGGCTTATTGCTGCTTCAAAAAACGATTGATGTCATTGTGGCGGATGATCAAGCGGCTCAGCTTATTTCCATTGCGATTTGGGTGATGATTTTAGTATTGATTATTTTCTATACAATCGAATTGTCAGCAAGTAAGAGAACATAAGTAAAATGTCTTCAATCGCAAATACCCTTTCGAAGTCCATTACATCTAAAAATGTGGCTTGGAAAGGGTATTTTTATAGATTGAATATGGAGGATGAGGGGGCTCAGATGATGAAATGAGACGAAAAGAAAAGTAAAACCACGCGCTGTAGTCGTACTCAAAGACACGCATGGTTTTACTTTATATTGAAACGCATGCTTGGACGCCCTCATGCGTTTCATATTTTGCCCCAAAATTACTGTGGTCTAATATCTGTAGATTTGATTGTTTCGTTAACGCGGTCTAATAAAGCATTAATTTTTTCGCGTTGCTGATCGTTAATTAAAATCAGTACCGTACGTTCATCATTTTCGTTACGGCGTTTATCGAAATATCCTTCTTGAGATAAGTTTTTAACAGCTTTAACGACTTGCGGTTGCTTATAGTTTAAGTTGTTAATGATATCTTTTAAATAATATTCCTCTTCTATTCTATAGCTTAAGTGTGTCAAAACAGCGAATTCTTCAAAACTAATCTTAAATTCCTTTTTAATCACACTTTTCAATCTATCAGCGTATGTCACCATAGATAATAACTCAAAACAATCTTTGACTCTTGTAACTGCCATTCTCATAACCTCCCATATATATTACCCTTAAACGTGTTTTGAAATATAATATATGAGATATTACATTTCAATAAAATCCCGTTAACACCTTATATTATAGCAAATGAAGTGTATATAACTCCACCCAAACGCACTAGTATAAATAATATTATATTTAATTAGAACGGAATTATTTAATATATTATATCTAATGGATGTGGATTTGTAAAATAAGACACTTCAACGTTTTACAACATTATAATGATCATAATCTTTATTTGAAGTGAGCAAGATAGGTTGTCATATATGGCCATTAATCCATTATTTGCAATTCAATAGCTGAAAATAACACCAAAAAAGCAAAAATGAATTTAATGTTGTCTTTAACATGGTTCTAAAATATTTGCATTGGGATTCTAAACAACTTTTCCATCAATAAAAACACCATTATTAATTAAAAGTTGCTTATTTATTTTATCATAAATTATTATTGCTTTGATGAATTTATACTTTTACTTATTGCAAAAGTGATTCTTTTCGGCACCGCTATATGTGAAATATATTGTGAGAAAGTACTATTTTGGAGCTAAAATATATATAAATGGATAATTATTTTGATATTAAAACAGCAAATTACAATGTAAAGAGACAGATTTTATTGAGTAGAATAGTAGGCTGATAATATAGATGGCTAAAGGCTTTATGACAGTCTCATAAATTAATGATTTTAATTATAATTATTTGTCTTTAATCAGAAAAATAGTCAAAAAGTTCTTAAATGAAAAATTAAATTTATTTACTGTTTGAATAAAATGTAAGATAAATTGTCGAATATGTGTCTGTAAAATTTTATGCAATTGCACAATAAAATAAAAGGGGGCAATCGTTATACACTTAGTGGCGCAATGATTCGAGTCGTTTAATGTAAAAATAATGTAAATAATGTTAATTTTTGATGTAGATCTATGACAAAAGCTATCTCGTATACGATTTAATTAGTATAATAAAATAATAGGTAAGCATGACCTTTAAAATCAAAGCCTTTGTCTATTTGGCGCACGTAGAAAAAAGACTGTAATGACAATGGTACAGCATATTCTGAGCTGTTTTTTTATGTCATGCCAGTGGTTGATCAATCGCTATTTGCGTTTAGAAGTTATCTGAAATAAGTATATCGTATAAATAAGTAGATCAGTAAAAATAATATGAAATAAAAAATCAGAAAATTTCTTGACATATATAGACCTTGATGCTTAGTGATACTTTATGAGTGTGTGCAATTCTTTATTTAGTTGTATCAAAATTTGAAGTGTTTAATTAATAGTTAAAGCATTATGTAGCTGTTTTTTTGCATTAATTTTCATTTTACTGAATTTTTAAATAGTAATGAACGACATTTTATTGCTGCTTATCGTATGTGTGGAATGTAAAAACTGGCTTCAAAAAATGAAGGATACATTTTTTGAAGCCAGCTGGTAAAATTGAGGTGCACTTAATTGAACTGAATGATAATGATGGCAATGATAATGAACACAAAACCTAATAATCGCTGTCTCGTAATATGGCGATGCGGCACACCGAATAGACCGAAATGATCAATGAGTAAGCCCATCATAATTTGTCCTACCATCACGGTAATCAGTGTGAATGTGACCCCAATCACAGGTGTTAAAATAATATTGGTTGTGACAAAAATAACGCCTAATGCGCCGCCGACAAAATGCCACCATTTCAACGGACCAAATTGCTCAGATGTTGCATGAATTTTAATGCGTCTGTGCAGAATCAGTGTCAAAATGATCAGTGCGGATGCACCTACAGTAAATGAAACTAAAGAGGCAAAGAATGGCGATTGGAGTGTTTGGCCTAAATGGCTATTAATTGCTGTTTGGATTGGCGGCGTAAAACCAATGATCATGCCGACCAACATCCATGGGCCATTGTGACCGCTTTGTACCATTTGTTTCGCGTTATTTTGAAGATTCATCAAAATAATGCCGATAAGCAATAGTACAATTCCAAACACTTTCAATAAATGCAACGATTGAACATCTACATTGAACCAGCCGAATGTATCAATCAAGACACTCATTAAAATTTGTCCTGTAATTGTTGTCACGACGGTTAATGAAGCGCCTATTCGTGGTAACAAAAGCATATTGCCTGTGAGATAAATCACACCCATCAAGCCGCCCACATACCAGTAATAATCAAAATGATAATATTGGAAAGCTTCGGCGGTCAACAAGTGTGGGTTGAGTACAAAATTGAGTAGCACAAGTAACAATGTACCAACTGTAAACGAAATGGCAGAAGCGTATAAAGCAGATTGTGTGTAACGGCTCAACCTGGAATTGATAGACGTCTGTACAGGGATGACAGCACCCGCCACTAAACCTAAAATAAGTAAGAGTGAAAGCATAATCAACCATCCTTATATTTAATTGTGTTATTATTATAGCAAAATGTCATTGTGATAGTGCTATATTTGATTGCAATCAATTTCATAGGAAGACACCTCCGAAAAAAGGTGTCATTCGAAACTTATTGATTATTATAAAGCAATAATAAAATGTAGTAAATCATGCATGTGAAAATGCAAAAACATCGGTAGAAACAACATCATGACTAAGAATGAAGTTAAGGAAAGTTGTGATATTTTGAAGAAACATGAAATCGTGCGTGTGATTGATGAGCATCTCTTTTTTATTAACATCGATGCGTCATCAAATCTTCAAGAAGGGCAGTATGTTGAAGTACTTAATCCCTTTAAATCTTATAAAACGTTAGCACGTATTGATGAAGTATACGAAAAATATGCGATCTGTCAAAAGTTGGGAAAGTATAAGGTTTTTTATGGTGATGAAGTGAGAATTCGCCCAAATTATCAACCGAATGTGTAAATAGAGAGAGGCATCGATGGGTGAGATATAATAGTGTGAGTAGTCTGAAATGAGGCATATCTAATATTTACGGGTTATTCACTCGAAACGATTTAAATTTAACGTAATTGGACTAAGACTGGGTTGACCTTCACTTAGTCCTTTTTTATTGATGATGCGCATGTTTGACTTAAGCATCAAGCGCATGTATAGACATGGATTGACAGTCTGTGAGGGCCATCTATCCTGAAATGTCGATTAAGTGATTCGCCACCGCCATTCGTGTGAGACGTAAAATGGTATCAATCAGGAACTTCAAAAAGTAGAGATACAATTAACAAAATAGGAAATAAAAAAGCAAGACGTTTATTGTATTTGATTATTATGGACATTATTAGGGGAAGAAAACATTATCAAAGTCACATTGTGGATGATTATTATAAATTAAAAGAGCAGCCTTATGGGAAAGCCCACAAGACTGCCGTAATAGCGAGTATCAATCGCTTATTAAAGACCATTCACTACTTGATAGTCAATGATAAATGATATGATTATCAGAAAGCACCACACTAACGAAACTATATAACCATATACGTCATAACACCTTATTCAAAAAAGTAAAAATTGGACGATCTAGTTCAGTAATGTCAATTTTAATCATTGAACCTTTGACAAATCGTAGGAATGGGACTGGGGCATTAAGTTTTCCCAGTCCCATTCAATCATGCTACGTGTTAAAACAACACAATGACAGATTTATCAACGACCTGCGCGCCTGATACTTTAACAACAGGTCCATGACTTGTTTTTAACACATTCAAAGCGACTAATTTTTCTGCTTCTTCTTGTACTAATTCTATTGTAATTGTTGTCTTAATATTCGGTAAACTTAATTTGAACGTTTTTTGCAATGCGTCTAAAAAAATAATTTCTAATGTTTTTACATTCATTGTACATGCTCCCTTTATTGAATATTTTCTGATGTCATTAATTCGATTGTGTCATACTGTTCGCCAGTCAACTTTTCGATAATTTGACTGAACGCTTTTAAATCTTCGTGTGAAGCATCTGATTTTAACTGTGTAAAACGACGAGATGCTTTCTTTGGTTTTCCCTCGGCTGATGTTGTTGTTTGCGTCAGAATGAGTGTTAAGTGATTGATGTTCATGTTTCTGACCTCCTTTCACTTTATATATCGAAATGGAGTGCTTAAAATCACACCCTAAAAAGAAAAAATTTTGTGAAAGTTGTTTCATGTTACTTAAATATAGTTTATAATGATATAAGAAACATAAGGGAGGGGAAACGAGTGAATTGCGTGGATCCAATTCGTGAAACTAAAGATATTCACAGGATGTATGATTTTTTACAATCCCATTCAATGCGTGATTATTTGTTTTTTAAGTTCGCGATTCACACTGGCGTTAAGTTAGTGGAATTATTAAATTTAAGCGTCGATCAAATGATGAATGATGATGGGACGGTCATTGAAAAGTGGATGATGTCTCAAAATCAAGAAATTGGTGTGCGTATTCCTGACGAATTAAGGGAAGAGTTAAAAGCGTATATTGAAGCCGAAGCGTTGGTGCAAACGGATTTAGTATTTCGCTCTAAACGTACACAGAAGGGATTAAGTCGACAACAGGCCTATCGTATTATTAACACAGCAGCACAACAATTAGGCATCGAACATATTGGCTTGACCACTTTGAGAAAAACTTTTGCTTATCATGCATATCAATCAGGTATTACAATTTCAATGATTCAAAAGTATCTTGGTCATCAAACGTCACATGAAACAATGAAATTTATCGGTGTTTCTAAAGAAAAAATGGATACGACAATCGCTTTAAACCTATAAAAATAGAAAAAAGGAGGCGTGATGATGCTTAGCGGTTTGTTTCTCATTTTAATTGGCATTATGGGTGCACTCGTCATCTCGATGCAATGGCAGACCAAACGTTTACCAAATTGGATTGCGTTGCTTGCACCTGTAATTTCATCAATTATTTTTATACTTTATACTCCTCAAGTTTTAAATCATCAGCAAATCGTTGAAACAATTCAATGGTTCCCTGCACTAGATATTAACCTCATTTTGCGCTTAGATGGACTCGGTCTCTTTTTTGCGCTATTGATTTCACTCATTGGTGTTGCTGTATTTTTCTATGCGACACGCTATTTATCACATCAACATGATAATCTACCTCGTTTTTATTTGTATCTTGTCTTATTTATGTTCAGTATGTTGGGGATTGTGCTTTCAGATAATACCATCATTCTTTATATATTTTGGGAATTGACGAGTGTATCATCATTTTTACTTATCAGTTATTGGTACGACACCTCAGAAAGTCAAAAAGGGGCAGTGACGTCCTTTATGGTGACTGTTTTTGGTGGTTTGGCAATGCTCGTTGGATTTATCATGCTGTATTTCGTGACAGGAACGAATGTCATTAGCGAACAGCTCAGTCAACGTCATGACATTGCAGAACATCCATTATTTATACCTATTATGTTGTTACTCTTGCTCGGTGCGTTTACGAAATCCGCACAGTGGCCATTTCATTTTTGGTTACCGAAAGCAATGGCAGCACCTACACCAGTAAGTGCTTTTCTACATTCAGCGACGATGGTAAAAGCAGGTATCTACTTGTTACTCCGCTATACGATGTTGCTCGGCTTGAGTGATACCTACAGTTATGTGGTAACAGGTGTTGGCTTACTTACGATGATTTTCGGATCAATCACAGCGATTAAGCAATATGATTTAAAAGCCATTCTTGCTTATTCCACAATTAGTCAGCTTGGGATGATGATGTCAATGGTCGGTCTCGGCGGTGGCATTGCTCAAGCGACAGACTCGCATATGATTGAGATTTATGCGTATGTGCTGTTTGCTGCGATTTTTCATTTATTCAATCATGCCTTGTTTAAAGGAACGTTATTCATGGGTGTTGGCTTAATCGACCACGAAACAGGCACGCGTGATATTCGAGAACTAGGTGGTTTGAGACGGCATTTGCCTGTGACCATGGTTGTCATGTTTGCGGCCTCATTAGCGATGGCAGGGGTCCCACTGCTTAACGGTTTTATCAGTAAAGAGATGTTTTTCGAAAGTTTAATCGAAGCACATCATTTAAGTGCGTTTAATGTACCACTGATGGTTGTTATTGCGTTTATTGGATGGTTGGCAAGTATTTTTACTTTCATTTATTCGATGTATTTAATTAAAGCAACCTTTTTCGGAGAGTTGCGCTTACAACGTCATGTGCATGAACCGCGTCTAATGATTTTACCTGCGACTGTGTTGGCAATATGTTTACCTCTTATCTTTATCGTGCCACAGTGGGTAGGGACACACGTGATTACACCAGCATTTAGAGGTGTTGTACATGCAGATGCAATCGTCCAAACAGCACCGCATCTCGTCCAATGGCATGGCTTTAATCTCGCGTTATTGATGAGTCTTGCAGTCATTGTCATCGGTACTGTAGGTGTGTTTCTCGTTGATCGTACACGCAAACGCTTTTTCTCTGATAAAGAAAGTGCTTTATCGGTTGAAAACATTTTCCAATCATCATATCAATCCATGGAACATGTTTCAGGTTATGGCTTACGTCACTTGATGAACAATCGACTCAATTCATACATTATTGTAACGTTACTCATCTATGTCGCTATTAATGTGTATGGGTTGATACGTGTAGGTGTACCGAAACTGTATGATATCGAAGTGACGGATTACCACATTTTCCATATTCTGTTACTCGTGACGGTTGTCCTCATTGGTTTTGCACTGATTTTTATTCGTCAACGTTTAACAATGGTGATTTTAACAGGCGGCATCGGCTATATTGTGACATTATTTTTCATTTTAATGCGCGCACCTGATTTAGCATTGACGCAATTAGTGACTGAAACAATTACAACAGTATTATTTATTGTGAGCTTTTCAAGATTACCCAATGTGCCACGCGGCAAGTTTAACTTGAAAAAAGAATCAGTAAAAATCGCGGTGTCACTCATGACTGCAGTGACAGTGGTCAGTTTGATATTTATGGTTCAACAAGCGAACGCATTAGAAACGATTTCCGTATTTTACCATGATGCATATGAAAAATCCGGTGGTAAAAATATTGTGAATGCGATTTTAGGAGACTTTAGAGCGCTAGATACGTTAGCAGAAGGTTTGGTACTGATTATTGCAGGATTAGGTATTTATACGTTACTTAACTATAAAGATAGGAGAGGTCAAGATGAAAGAGAATGATTTAGTCCTTAAAACAGTCACACGCATTGTCATATTTATCATTTTAACATTCGGCTTTTACCTCTTCTTGGCAGGGCATAACAATCCAGGAGGCGGCTTCATTGCAGGATTGATTTTAAGTTCTGCGTTTATCTTAATGTTTTTAGCTTTTGATGTTGCCAAAGTGTTAGAAGCGCTGCCCATCGATTTTAGAAAGTTAATGATTATCGGCGCCCTCGTTTCTTTAACAACTGCAATTGTTCCTGTGTTTTTCGGCAAGAATATTTTGTATCAGGCCGATTGGTACGTCCAATTCCCGTATTTTGGTGAAGTCCACATTTCTACCATAATGTTTTTTGAAGCGGGCATCACATTAAGTGTTGTTGGCGTTGTTGTCACAACCATTCTTTCGTTGAGTGGAGGGAAATCATGAATATTATATTACTCCTCGTCATTGGTTTTTTAGTTTTTATCGGAACATATATGGTGTTATCTAAAAACTTAATACGTATCGTTATCGGAATTGCGATTTATACGCATGCAGGTAATTTAATCATTATGAGTATGGGCGAGTACACGCCTCAAAAAACTGAACCATTAATTGTGGAAGGGCATCAAAATTTTGTTGATCCATTGTTACAAGCGATTGTGTTAACAGCGATTGTCATTGGTTTTGCGATTACCGCCTTCTTACTCGTATTAGTATATCGTACGTTTAAAGTGACAAAAGAAGATGAAATTGATGTCTTAACTGGAGGTGAAGATGATGAATGATAATTTATTAGCTGTTCCGATTCTTGTGCCTCTCATATGTGCTTTGTTTCTAGTCATTTTGCATCGTCAAGTGCGTTTATCTCGACGTCTTGCGTTAGGTGCATTATTGATTTCGTTTATCGTCTCATTGATGATGTTAATCGACGTTTTGAAACATGGTCCGATAACGTTGGACTTTGGTGGTTGGAAAGCGCCGTTTGGGATTCAATATGTAGGGGATCCATTAAGTCTGATATTAGTCACGACAACATTTTTAGTTGTTTTCATGATCGTTGCATTTGGTTTTGGACGTGGTGAAAAACGTGCCAGTCGCTATTATTTACTGTCCTTTATCTTATTTTTAACAACAGGGGTCGTCGGTTCATTTTTAACGGCAGACTTATTCAATCTATACGTCATGTTTGAAATTATGTTATTGGCATCGTTTGTACTCGTGACACTCGGTCAATCTGTAGAACAACTTCGTGCGAGTATCATTTACGTCGTCTTGAATGTGATAGGTTCATGGTTCTTCCTTGTTGGGATTGGTTTACTTTACCGTCAAGTCGGAACGTTGAACTTCACACATATTGCGGTAAGAGTTCAAGAATTAAATGATCCCACTGCAATTCATCTTGTTGCGATGTCATTCATTGTTGCATTTGGCTCGAAAGCTGCGTTAGTCCTCTTTATGTGGTTGCCTAAAGCGTATGCGGTATTGAATACAGAACTTGCTGCATTGTTTGCTTCATTAATGACGAAAGTAGGAGCCTATGCATTAATTCGATTCTTTACACTTATTTTTAATCAAAGCAGTGATTTAGTAGAACCCTTACTGATTGTCATGGCATGTCTAACGATGCTCATCGGTGCGGTTGGAACGATTGCTTATAGAGATATTAAAAAGATTGCAGCCTATCAAGTCGTTTTATCGATTGGTTTCGTCATATTTGGGCTTGCGACAAACACATTTTATGGTGTAAATGGTGCGATATTCTATTTAGTTAACGACATGATTGTAAAAGCATTATTGTTTTTCATTATTGGCATTATTGTTTATACGACTGGTTATCGACAATATCGACATTTGAAAGGACTTGCCAAAAAAGAACCGTGGCTGGGTGTCGCTTTTATCATTGTCACACTCGCAATTGGTGGTGTACCGCCATTCAGTGGTTTTCCCGGGAAATTATTGATTTTCATGGGTGCAATTCAACATCAACATTACATTAGCTTAACATTGATGATTTTAACGAGCTTAATCGCAATGTATAGTTTATTCCGTGTCTTCTTTTATATGTACGCGGGTAATGATGCGAAAGGCGCAGAAGTTGATTATAAGCCGATTAGAGCGAATCGTAAGGCAATTGTCATGTTTATGACAGGTGTTACATTAGCAATGGGACTTTTTGCGCCAATGATTTATAAAGTGACGGAACAAGCGACAAATTTATCAATGGACGTTCAGCAATACGAAAAAATGGTGAATCCAGAACTGCGAGGTGGCAGTTAGATGAGACAAATAGGTTTGAATGTCATGATTGCGTTTTTATGGGTGCTATTCCAAGATGAAGATGCTTTCCGACTCACGACTTTTGTAACAGGTTATATTATCGGTATTGTGGTCATCTATATTGTGCATAAATTTTTCGATCAAGAATTTTATCCGAAAAAAATCTGGGTATCGATTAAGTTCCTGGCTGTTTATTTATTTCAATTATTGACAGCTACGATTTCAATTGCGAATTACGTGCTTTTCAAAACAAATCAAATGGACCCAGGATTAGTCACATATAAAACACAATTAGACAAAGATTGGGAAATTACGTTTCTAACGATTCTTATCATTATTACGCCGGGATCAACAGTCATTCGTGTGAATCGTGAACCGAGTATTTTCTTGATTCATGCGATTGATACGACTGAAAAAGAGAAAAAGAGCTTACTCAAAAGTATTAAACAATATGAGGAATTAATCGTGGAGGTGACGAAATGATTGAGCAATTAACGCAATTCTTTTTATCAAGTGCATTAGTAATTTTTGCAATTTCGTTAGTCGTCGTATTATTTCGTCTTATCAAAGGGCCAACTACTGCGGATCGTGTTGTCGCTTTTGATGCCATCAGTGCGATTTTAATGTCGACAGTAGGGGTGCTCAGTCTATTATTTGAAACATTTTCATTTTTAGACTCGGTATTGCTCATAGCGATTATTTCATTTTTAAGCTCGGTCACAATTTCCCGTTTTATCGAAGGAGGCAATGTATTTCATGGCGATGACAAATGATATCATTGAACTTTTAGCAGCCTTTCTTGTATTCGCGGGAAGTATTATTGCATTAGTGAGTGCCATTGGTTTAGTGCGGTTTAAAGATGTGTTTTTACGCATCCATGCAGCGACCAAGGCTTCGACAGCAGCAGTGCTGTTGACACTTGTCGGCGTATTTATCTACTTTATCATTGCACAAGGTTATTACAGTGTACGGACGTTGTTAGCATTAGTATTTATTAATATTACTGCACCCGTGGGCGGCCACCTTATCTCAAGAGCGGCATACCGCACAGGTGCCTATATGTATCAAAAAAATGCCTATCAACAAAATACAGATTTGAACCAAGCAGATTTGGATGAAGAAGCCAAAAGACAAATGCGAATCGAAAAACGTGCCAAGCGCCGTAAAAGTATTTACTCACGATTAGATAAAGATGAATCTTAGGTAAGATATACAAAACCCCCTCTCTATGAATTGAAGTCGAAACTTTATATCATAGAGAAGGGGATTTTTTATAGCATTTCCCTTTATTTAAGATGTAGGACGTATTATAAATAGCAAGAATCAGCCCTTGCAATCATCCCCCTTCATCCAAAGAAAGGGGATTAGATGTGGATGAGTATTAATGATGAATTGTTTTCAAAGATTATCTTACTCATTTCGACAAGCGTCACTTTCAAAAGATTGTCGAACGATACTTTACTTAATACATGGGCTTGACTGATGAGATTGCAGCCAGGGCAAGACTCCTGAGAACATGGGAATATAACGCAAAAATCCCCCTCTATGGAGAAGAAGTGAAAAACTTCAGTATCATAGAGAGGGTTTTTTAAGAATTCACTTCAGTTGAGATAGGGTACTTGTATGAAATTGCAAGAATCAGCCCTTGCACATAGTATAGCTGTCATCGTAAAGATTACAAATCTGGGCGAGACTCCTGAGGGATTAGCTGAGCCGGAAAATCCACCAACGCCTCAACCAATGTAACAGTTCAATCAAGCGTTGGTTAGTTGAAGGCTCAGCCCCTAGGAACGCGAGCCCAAGATAGTAATCAACGATGACAAGAACGTTATAACAAGGGATGATTCAGCAATTCAAACTTGCCAAAATTAACTGTAGAATTCTAAAAAATTACTGCATACTTTCGTGAATCGTCTTAATATTCGATTCCATCATTTTATAATACGAATCCCCATCGCTACCTTCTTTACCAATCGAATCCGTATAAACTGTACCGTAAATCTTAGCACCCGTTTCCTCACCAAGACTCTTCATACTCTTATCACTCACACTCGTTTCAAGCAATAAGTTTTTAATATTGTGTTCCTTCACAAAATCAACAGCTTGTTTCATTTGTTCTGGTGTTCCTTGGTTTTCAGTATTAATTTCCCAAATATAACCTGGTTTCACATCAAATTGTTGAGCGAAATATTTAAACGCACCTTCACTCGTAATCATGACACGTTTCTCTTTCGGAATGTCATTGAATTTATCTTTACTTTCTTTATTCAATTTCTCAAGTTTTGATAAGTATTCAGACCCTTGTTTGTCATAATCTTTAGCATGTGTTTTGTCTACATTTTCAAGGGCTGTTTGAATTGTTTTCACATACGAAATGCCATTGTCTAAGCTGAGCCAAGCGTGTGGATCGATATTGTGTTCAGTTTTTTCACCTTGCTTTAAGTAAATCGGTTCTACATTTTTCGAAGCCTGAATCACTGTATCGTCTTTAATAGATTTATTGGCTTGTTTCAACGCTTTCTCAAACCAACCGTTACCACTTTCAAGATTGAAACCATTATAAATAATGACATCAGCGTCAGTTAAAGCTTGGACGTCTTTAGGTTTTATTTCGTATTCGTGAGGGTCTTGACCAACTGGAACAATCGAATAAATCTCAGCGTCATCCCCTGTAATATTTTTCGTCATATCGTATAGGATAGAGTTCGTAGTGACAATTTTTAATTGATGTTTTGATTCGTCTCCTTTATTGATACCACACGCAGCGAGTAAAACAGAGAGAATCACTAAGGCGAATATTCGTTTCATCATGATGTTTGAAATGCTCCTTTTTGTAATAAGTTTTTAATTTTAATGATGCCAAATGTTAAGCCATATAACACAGCTGAAATGAGTACAATGACGGCACCACTGGGTAAATTCATTTTAAAGCTCATATAAATGCCCAACGTTGAACTGATGACACTCAATATACTTGAAGCAATCATCATCGTGGACAATTTTTTAGTAAATAAAAACGCTGTTGAAGCGGGTGTGATTAATAGTGCGACTACTAAAATAACACCAACTGTTTGTACACTTGCGACAATCACAAGTGCGAGTAATAACATGACAAAGTAGTGGATGACGCTCGTATTTAAACCACTCATACGACTAAATATTGGATCAAATGTCGACATTTTCAGCGGTCTATATAAAATTAAAATTAATGCGAGAACAACGATGCTGACAGCGAGCGTCGTGTGAAATGCGGTTTGGGTAATCGCGAGAATGTTGCCAAAGAGAATATGATACAAATCAGTGGCTGAATGAATGACGCTAATGAGTACAATCCCTAGAGCTAAAAAAGTAGTGAAAGTAATCCCAATCGCAGCATCTTTCTTCGTTTTTGAAGCTTCAGAAATGTATCCAATCATGATACTGCTTAACATCCCTGTTACCATTGCGCCGATAAACATTGGAATATTCATTAAAAACGAGAGTGCTACACCAGGTAGGACTGCGTGACTCATCGCATCTCCCATCAACGATAATCCTCGTAAAATAATGAGACAACCGACCACACCACAAACGATACCGACTAAGATGGCTGTCAACATTGCACGTGATAAAAATTGATACTCAAAGAGGTGTTGAACGAACGACATGTTGTGTGGACTCCTTTCTGTGCTTCGTTGTGTCTTCTTTAGCTTGGTGGTAGCGGCTTAAAAATACAGATTCGATATTTTCAGGTTGTAATGCTTCAGCACTGTCTCCCAAAAATGCAATCGATTGATTCAGAAGAAGAATGCGATCGAAATATTGTTCAGCTGTTGAAAGATCGTGGTGTACAATTAAAATCAATTTCCCTTGTTGCTTCAGATGTTGCAACTTCTCAAAAATAATCCGCTCACTTTTAAAATCGATGCCGACAAATGGTTCGTCTAGAAGATACACAAGACTGTCAGACATCAGTGCACGTGCGATAAAGACGCGTTGTAATTGCCCGCCACTCAATGCATGGAGCTGTCGTTTACGTAACTCATAAAGCTCGAGTTCTTTTAATAACGCATCTCTCTTTTCTCGAATTGCTTTAGGTATACGTCGAAACCAACCAATTTCTTGATAGTAGCCTGTCAGCACTAAATCTTGTACATTAATTGGAAAATCTAGATCTAGTACAGATTTTTGTGGAATATATGTAATATTTGTCAATTGTTGTTGCGCCGGTTGTTGATTCAGTGTAACTTTCCCTTTTGCAGGCAATTCTCCAATGATTGATTTGATGAGCGATGATTTTCCGCTCCCGTTCGGCCCCATAATGCCTATCATTTCGCCGTTGAAAGGTAAATTTAAAGAGATGTTTTTAAGGACGTGTTTTTGTCCAAGATGTAAGTTTAAGTTTTCTATAGATAACATAATTACCACCACCTTTATTTTAAGTTAGGTTACCCTAATAAAATTATACGATAAATTGAAAATTGTCAATATGAATTCGTTTCGTGGTACAATAAAGTGAATATTTGAGAGAGGTGAACATATGTTAACTGAGGAAAAAGAAGACTATCTTAAAGCGATTTTAAGTCATGATGGTATAAATACGTATGTTTCGAATAAAACATTGTCTCGCTTTTTAAATATCAAACCGCCATCCGTGAGTGAAATGGTAGGGCGTTTAGAAAAGGAAGGCTATGTGATTACTAAGCCATATAAAGGTGTTAAATTGTCAGAGCTTGGTTTAACATATACGTTAGATGTGATTAAACGCCATCGTCTCATTGAATTGTTTCTCATTGAAGTATTGAACTATACTTGGGAAGAAGTGCACGTTGAAGCGGAAGTGTTAGAGCATCGTGTGTCGAAACTCTTTGTTGAACGATTAGATGAGCTTTTAAAATATCCAAAAACGTGTCCTCATGGTGGTGTCATACCGCGGGACAATCATTTTGAAGAAATATATAAGGTACCACTCCTCTCTTTTGAAGAAGGCGATGTTGTAACGATTCGACGTGTGCGAGATCGTTCGGAATTGTTGGTGTTCCTATCTAGTAAGGCGCTGTCGATTGGAGATACGGTGAAAGTGATAGCGAAGGATGATATTAATCATTTGTTGGAGTTGGAGAATAAGGGCGAGAAGATTGTGTTGAGTTATCAGAATGCAGAAGTGATTTTTGGTGAAAAAGTATAGTTTTATCAACATTTCGATTACATGATAAAGGTAGCGAATCTTTACAGATTGCTGAACCAACCGACGCTTTCCTAGGGGCTGATCCTTCAACTAAATTCGGCTTGATTGAGGTATACACTTAGATGAAGCCGAATTGGATTTTCTGGATCAGCTGTTCCCTCAGGAGTCGCGGTTGGTTTTTGCAATCTGAGGTGTAGTGATGCTAACTTTTAAGAGTGTGGAAATGAGAAATGGCTGATACTCATTACAGTTCAACTCAATCGCTGTCTACCTTTTCTTGGAAGGTGATGGGAGATAAGTTTTATGGATGTCGAGATTGTGTGGCTTATTCTTCAACTAAATTCGGCTTGATTGAGGTATACATTTAGATGAAGCCGAATTGGATTTTCTGGATCAGCTGATCCCTCGGGAGTCTTGCCCGGTTCTTGCAATCTGAGGTGTAGTGATGCTAACTTTTAAGAGTTTGGAAATGAGAAAATAGCTGATATTCATCCACATTTCAACTCAATCACACGCCACTTTCTTTTGGAGAAGTGGGGAAGTTGAGCGGTTATTGCAATTAGATCAGAGCTGTACTTTCTAGGGGCTTATCTCAACTCAATTTAGTTAATCAATATCGAAGTGACAAGTGATGAGGGTATTAATAACAAATAAAAAACGGTTGTAGCAGAAAGTGAGATTTCTCATCTACAACCGTTTTTGTGTTGTGCTTTTTGTGGATGTCTACAATTTTTTGACGGTGAGTAATAAATAGATAAAGAATGGGGCACCAAATGCAGCGATGAAGACGCCGGCAGGGACTTCTTTCGGTAAAAAGAGTGTGCGTCCTATTAAATCTGCCACCATTAAAGAAATGGCGCCGATACAAGCGGTCATGACGAATTGCTTAAATGTGCTTGTACGAATGAGTGTTTTGGCGATATGCGGTGCGATTAATCCAATAAAACCAATATTACCGACAAAACTGATTGCGACGGATACGAGTAATGTTGCGACGATAATTTGAAAAATCCGTGTTTGTTGAATATGTAGACCGAGTCCAGTCGCGACCGAATCATGTAAAGCAGCAATTTTCATGCGCGGTATGATGACCCATAAGAGTGGAAACATCAATAGTAGCGCACCACATAAAAGCAAGCTATCTTGAAATGAAGCACCGTATAAACTCCCAACGAGCCATGTATAGGCTTTAGCTGCGGAGAGTTGCTTGGCTGTGAGTAACAGACCTTGTGTGATACCCATAAGTACGGTTTGTAATGCAATCCCAATAATGATTAATGTTGAAGGACGGATTTGTTGGTTCAATTGAAATGACATCAAAATCAACATTGCGATAGTTCCTCCCGTGATGGCGAATAGCGGAAGAAGATGAATGCTCAAGTGGCTGAACCAAGTGATGAATAGTACAGCACTTAAACTTGCACCCCCTGTGACACCAATAATATCAGGAGAAGCAATAGGGTTTTTCAAGACGTTTTGTAATAATAGTCCACTGATGCCTAGAGCAGTACCCGCAAGGATGGCCAATGTAATACGGGGAAGGCGTAAAACTTCTAACGTAAACTGATACGGACTTGCACTCGGATCAATGAAATATGCGATGATGTCTGTCAAATGAATGACGTCTGAACCGAACATCATGCTTAAAAAGCCTACGATGACGATACTCACAAGGCCGATGCACAGATGTATGTTGTCTTTAGTATAGCGCTCATTTTTCATACACGGTAAATCCCCTTTTTCATAAGATAAATCAACACTAAAGCGCCCAAAATGCCTGTAATAATGCCTACAGGTAGCTCTAGAGGACGAATCATCCATCGCGCAAGAATGTCAGCACTAATCATTAAACAAGCTCCGAGCAATGCAGAGTACGGTATCAATAACTGATAGCGGGGTGGGAGCACAAGTTTTGCGATATTTGGAACGATGAGTCCGACAAATAAGATAGAGCCCGCAAGTGCAACGGAACTTCCTGCAAGTACACTAATCAAGAATACAATCACCCATTTGATGCGCTTTACATTTTGTCCTAAGCCTGTCGCAATCTCATGGCTCGTCATCAAAATATTGAGATGTGGCGCGATAAAAAGTGATGCAACGAGGAAGAGAATCATGATCACCATCATCCACGGTATGTCCCAAATATTACGCAATGATACGGAACCGCTCAGCCAGAATAACAAGCCTTGTAGATTCGTTTCGTTCATAATTAAAATCCCTTGCGTAAAAGCAGTGAACAGCATTGAAATCGAAGCACCAGCCAGGATGACGCGTTGTGGTGAAAAACGTGCTTGTTTAAACATGCCCAATGCTACAACGAGTATTGTGACGAGAATAGCACCTACGAAAGCCATCACAACAAGTGCTTCAAATGAGTGTACACGAATCAACGTGATGCCCACGACGATAAAAAAGACGGCGCCTGCATTAATACCGAACAGTCCAGGTGAAGCAACCGTATTTCGCGTGAGTACTTGCATGAATAGGCCTGAAACCGCGAGTGCCGCACCTGTGAGAAGGGCGATGATTGTTCGAGAAGCACGTGAACCTGTCACAAGTGTATGTATATCGTTTTGGCCGTCAAAGTGGAAGAACGCCTGTATCAACTGAGGTAGTGATACAAGCGTGTTTCCAATCATTAAGCTTAAAAACGATACAATGACAAGGCATAAACCTGCGATAAATATATGATGTATCGGTTTAAGCGACATAATGTAACTCCTTAAGTTATTGCTTTTTAATTTCTAGTTTTTCGTACAAATCATCAATCAATTTAAGTGAAGATTGGTAGCCACCTGCTAAGTTCCAAGTGATTTCATCTACACCATCAACGACATGTCCTTTTTTCACAGCGTCTAAGTTTTTCCATTCTGTGCTTGATGTCCATTCTTGTTCTGTTTTTTGTACAAGTTCAGCATCTTTTGCGTTAGGATCAGATTTGAAGATGAAAATTTGGTCCGCATCCATCAATGGGATACTTTCTTTTGA
The DNA here is from genome assembly GCF_002902385.1 of Staphylococcus intermedius NCTC 11048. Classification (GTDB taxonomy): domain Bacteria; phylum Bacillota; class Bacilli; order Staphylococcales; family Staphylococcaceae; genus Staphylococcus; species Staphylococcus intermedius. Next base: position 53,051 of record NZ_PPQH01000009.1, read on the forward strand.
AGTGAGTTGAATAATATCTTTTCCTTTATCCACTTCTTTTTGTTGTGCTTCAGGACGTTTGAATCCTAAATCTTGTAAAATATCTCCAGCATAACCGCCAGCGTAAATACGTGTTTGGTCAGCGCGGAAGTTTACGACAGAAGCAGAAATCGGCCATGCGTCACCGTATTTTGCTTTAGCATCTTTTTGGAATGCTTTCACTTTATCGTCATATTTTTGAAGTAAAGATTTTGCTTCTTTCTCTTTCCCTAAAGCTTTCCCCATTAATTCAGTTGTATCTTTAAATTTATAAACGGTATCTGTCGTAATCGTTGGTGCGATTTTTGACAATTGATCATACACTTTTTCGTTTCTCACTTTAGAAGCAACGATTAAATCTGGTTTTAATTTTGAAATTTCTTCTAAGTTCGGCGCAGGTTCTTGACCGACATTTTTCGTGTCTTTTAAATCATCTCTAAGGTATTCAAATTGAGGGGCTTGTGTCCAAGATTCTACTGCACCCACGGGTTTTACACCTAATGAGACTGCGACATCAGTTGCGCCTTGATATAAAGTAACGACACGTTTAGGTTCACCTTTGATTTCAGTTGTTCCCATGGTGTGTTTAACGGTTGTTGTATCTGCTTTCTTTTCTGACGCTTCATTTTTACTTGTGTTGCCACACGCAGATAAGACGAATAATAAGACTAAAGGTAAAACGAGTAGCTGTAAAAGTTTATTCATGAGATTTACTTTCCTCCTATGTATCAGCGGTATTTTTTAGTAATAATGAGAATCATTATCAATTAAAGTATGTCGAATTCCGGAGCATAAGTCAATAATATTTTTATCATTTTTGGAAAAACTATAAATGTTTGACTTATAAATTGAATATCAATATAATGCCACCATAACCGATAATGATAATCATTCTCAGTTATGAAATTTAATCTCAATTCGATTCAAGGAGGTCGTCGTTTTTGGTTAAAAATGAGGCAACATATGATTCGTTACTATCTTGTATTGGTCAGACACCCCTCGTACAACTGCAACGTTTATTTCCTGAACATCGTGTTTTAGCGAAATTGGAATATATGAATCCAGGCGGTAGTATGAAGGATCGTCCAGCCAAATTTATTATAGAGCGTGGGTTAGCGACTGGAGAAATTAATGCATCGACCCATTTGATAGAAAGTACATCAGGTAATCTCGGCATTGCACTGGCGATGATTGCAAAAATTAAAGGCTTGAAGCTGACGTGTGTGGTAGATCCTAAAATTTCACCGACTAACTTGAAAATGATTGAAAGTTACGGTGCCAATATTGAAATGGTAAATGAACCAGACGCGCATGGCGGCTATTTGATGACACGTATCGAGCGTGTACAAACGTTATTAGAAGAAACAGACAATGCGTATTGGATCAATCAATATGCTAATGATTTAAATTGGCAAGCCCATTACCACGGTGCTGGCACAGAAATTGTTGAGGCGGTAGCAGAGCCGATTGATTATTTCGTTGCGCCCGTAAGTACGACAGGTAGCATTATGGGGATGAGCCGTAAGATTAAAGAAAGTCATCCGAACGCACAAATTATAGCTGTGGATGCTAAAGGGTCAATTATTTTTGGAGATACGCCATGTGACCGCGAACTTCCTGGTATTGGTGCAAGTCGTGTTCCAGAGATTTTGAATGCAGCTGAAATTGATGACGTGATACATATTGATGATTATCAGTCTGCATTAGGGTGCCGACAATTGGTTGATCAAGAAGGCATTTTTGCAGGCGGTTCGACAGGTGCGATTATGAGTGCGATTCAACAACTTACACAAAAAGTTGAACCGGGTGCGACGATTGTGACGATTTTGCCGGATAGAGGCGATCGTTATTTAGATTTAGTGTATTCCGAAGCGTGGTTTGAGCAGTTAAAAAATAAACAAGAAAGTGAGACGTGTTAATATGAAACATCCATTATTGTATTTAAACCGTACGGACATCGAACAAGCAGGAGGGGCACAGTCACAAATTTATGTGGATGCATTGACAGAAGCGTTGACAGCGCATGCCAATCAAAATTTTGTACAACCTTTAAAACCTTATTTACGTCAAGATGCTGAAAATGGCCATATTGCCGACCGTATTATCGCGATGCCAAGTCATATCGGTGGTGAACATTCAGTGTCGGGGATTAAGTGGATTGGCAGTAAACACGACAACCCTTCAAAACGTCAAATCGAACGCGCCAGTGCAGTCATTATTTTAAATGATCCTGAAACGAACTATCCGATTGCTGTAATGGAAGCAAGCTTAATCAGCAGTATGCGTACAGCAGCGGTTTCAGCCATTGCTGCACGTCACTTAGCGAGACCAGGTTTTGAGAACTTAACGATCATCGGTTGTGGTCTCATTGGTGATAAACAGTTACAAACAATGCTCGAACAGTTCGATCATATTCAAAATGTGTACTTATATGACCAATTTGAAGCAGCATCACAAAAAATGATTGAAAAATGGCGCACAGCAAGACCAGATATCACATGGGTTCAAGCTCAATCAGCGCGTGAAGCGGTAGAAAATGGTGACGTCGTGATTCCATGTACTGTAACGGATCAACCGTACATTGCATACGACTGGTTACGTAAAGGGGCTTTTGTGAGCAACATTTCGATTATGGATGTGCATAAAGAAGTTTTCATTAAAGCAGATAAAGTCGTGGTGGATGATTGGTCACAAAGTAATCGAGAAAAGAAAACCATCCATCAACTTGTACAAGACGGTCTATTTAGCCGTGAACAGTTGCACGCTGAACTCGGACAACTGGTGACAGGTGAGAAAGTCGGCCGTGAACATGACGATGAGATTATCTTGTTGAACCCAATGGGCATGGCAATTGAAGATATTGCCAGTGCGTACTTCATTTATCAACGTGCGCAAGCTGAAAATATAGGCACAACATTAAGTCTTTATTAGGAGTGGCATATATGGTAAGCGAACACGAACACAATGTAACGCGCGCACAACAATACATACTACAAGACCTTGTGGATGCGTTATTATTGGAAGATTTAGGTGGCATTGCATCGACGAGTCACCGTTTGACGATACAACAACAAGAATATTTGCGCTATGAGAAAAAGGGGATTGCGTTACTCATTCCTGTCTATTTCAGTAGCTTGAATGTATATCGCTTCAGTGGCGAGGCGGTATACCACATTGAAAGTAAAACGTGTATGCCATTGACTGTACGAGAATTGTGGGATTTGTTTGTGACAATGAACGCAGATTTAGCAACAGAGTGGGCACATGAGCGCTTTGCAGAAGGGGTGGAAACAGCAGTTACACAGTTGACGGCACAATTCGATGGCTTTAAAGCTTCCGAACAGCCATTTATCTTTTCAGAACAGCTCGCCAGTTTGAAAGACAGACCGTTTCATCCGGTTGCAAAAGAAAAGAGAGGATTAACGGCAGAAGATTATACATTGTATCAAGCAGAATACCATCAACCGTTAGCTGTGAAGACAGTCGCGATTAAAAAGTCGCACTTGATACAAGGGAAAGGCGTAACAGACGCGCACTACACACAGTTTTGGGGTCACACATTGACGCGATGTCAACAAGCCCTCGTTGAAAAAGGATATGATGCAACAGACTATATCATTTTTCCTGTGCATCCTTGGCAATATGAACATGTCGTACTGACACAGTTTAGTTCGGAAATTCAACAAGGTATCGTTGTTATGCTCGATGTGACGATGGGACAATATCTCTCATCTTCATCTATGCGCACATTGATTCCGTTAGACACACCATTCACACATTTAAAAGTGCCGTTTTCAATGCAATCACTTGGCGCATTGAGACTGACACCGACACGTTATATGAAAAATGGTGAAGCGGGAGAAGCATTATTACGTCACATTATCACTCAAGATGCGTCACTTCACGGTCGTGTTGCACTATGCGATGAAACGGTATGGTGGTCGTATATGAATGAAGCACAAGATATTTTTCAAGATCAGTCAGGACACTTAACGATGCAGTTACGACATTATCCTCAGTCAGTAGAGGAGGCAGATTGGGTTGTTTCGATGGCTGCCCTTGCTACTCATGAACCTACACTGTATGAACAAATTTTAGGGACAGCAGATCCAACAAACGAACAAATCACCGCGTTGTTTGCAAAAATCAGTGACGCCTTTTTAATGATGACTTTATCAATGATGAAATATGGCGTGTTGCCTGAATTGCACGGTCAAAATGTGCTCATTGCTTTTCGAGAGGGGCAAGTATCGGAATTTATCTTGCGTGATCACGATACCGTTCGTATTTTCCCGAAATGGTTAACAGCACAAGGGTTTGAATTGCCGAAATATGCTGTAAGAAAAGATACGCCTAACACATTATTAAATGAAGATATCGAGACATTTTTTGCTTATTTCCAAACGTTAGCAGTCAGTGTGAATTTATATGCCATTGTAGACGCTTTAGTGGATGTATTTAAAGTGTCTGAAATTGAACTGATGACACAATTGAGACAAACGATGAAACGTCACATCCGCACAATAGATTGGTTACCTGGCACGTCTGAAGCAGTGGAACACATCATTTTTAATCATGAAACATGGCCATTTAAACGTATATTACTTCCATTATTACATCAACGTGGTGATGGTGGTGGCAGTATGCCGTCAAGTATCGGTCGTGTTCCAAATCCAATGAAATGGGCAGATGACTATTCAACAGACTTGGCGACGTAATTTTAGAACACTATGGCTCGGCCAGTTTATTGCCATAGCAGGCCTGACAGTTTTAGTTCCATTACTTCCAATCTATATGGCATCTTTGAAAAATTTGAACGTCATTGAAATTCAGTTGTGGAGTGGGGTCGCTATTGCGGCTCCGGCGATTACGACAATGCTCGCCTCTCCGTTATGGGGGAAGCTCGGTGATCGATTGAGCCGAAAATGGATGGTGTTGCGTGCATTATTTGGCTTAGGATTATGCCTTTTACTCATGTCTTTTTGTACGACACCGTTTCAATTTGTACTTGTACGGTTGTTACAAGGATTATTTGGAGGTGTAGTCGAAGCTTCAAGTGCCTTTGCAAGTGGTGAAGCACCTGAATCTGAGCGCGGTGCTGTACTCGGTAAATTACAAAGTGCTGTGAGTGCGGGCTCTCTCGTGGGTCCCCTCATCGGCGGTGTCCTTGCGACGATGCTCGGTTTTCAAGCGCTCTTGTTATTGATTGGCCTTGTCACTTTGTTCATGAGTATTCTCGGCATCTTTTTCTTAATTGAAACGACGCAGACACCTATCAATTCAGAGCAACCTCAAGTTAAAAAAAGTATTCGACAATCTATGAAATGTTTGTTGTGTACCCAACTCACTTGTCGCTTTATTATCGTCGGCGTATTAGCTAACTTTGCGATGTATGGCATGATGACCGCTTTGGCACCGTTAGTGAGCACAGTCAATCAACTCCAAATTGATGATCGTGCGGCAGTCGGTATTTTACAGTCAGCGTTTTGGACTGCTTCGATGATCAGTGCACCTTTTTGGGGTTACTTTAATGATAAAGCTTACGTCAAGAATGTCTACATTGTCGCAAGTGTTTTATGTGGTATGAGTGTCCTTTGGCAAGGCATGGCGACGGATCTTTGGATGCTTGGAATTGCACGTGTGTTACAAGGTTTGACATATAGTGCGCTTATTCAAAGTGTGATGTTTGTTGTCGTGAATGCGAGTCATCAACAACTTAAAGGCACGTTTGTAGGCTCGACAAATAGCTTTTTAGTTGTCGGTCAAATTGTCGGCAGTTTGAGTGGTGCGATGGTCACGAGTTATACCGAACCGGCGACAACCTTTATACTGATGGGCGTTATTTTTGCATTCAGTAGCACGCTATTATGGACTTCACATATTAAAAACCAAAAAATCAGCCCTGTATTGACGGGTTTCTGGGAGGTTAAAGAGCAACGTGCAAAATTTTAAGATGAATAAACGCGCTGAACATGCTGCGTTAGAACGACTTTTAAATATTTATTTTAGAGAAAAAGGCTGTCAACCGATGAAAGAAGGGACGTCTCAATGGCGTGTCATATTAAAAGATGATCTGACACTCCACGGAAAGTTGCGCTATATTTCGCCGATGGGGCATCACATGTATGATTCAGTCATTTACCTAGAAGGAATAGGGCACGTCTCACAACTGACACCCCTTCAGGCTATCCAATATTTGCTTAAAGCAATTGCGTATGATGAGACGTCACCAACTGAGACAACCGTTGTAGAAGCGGTCTATGAAGATATCTGTAACAGTATTTCGCGAACAACACGTTATCTCGATCAAGCGAGACGTCACGCACCGCCTCATCCGAATCATTATATCGCTTCAGAACAATCACTGTATCTTGGACATCCATTTCATCCGACGCCGAAAAGTGCAACTGGTTTTACTGATGAAGATATTGAACAGTACGCACCAGAATGTCATGTTGCGTTCCAACTCCATTACTTAGCGGTAGACCCGGCGTTATTAGTCGAACGGTATGTGCCGAATTACGAAGCGCGCGTTGATGAGACTATTCGTCAACTGGCACAAGTGGAAGATGGGGAATATACCGCAACGTATCACATACTGCCAGTTCATCCGTATCAAATTGAAGTGTTGAAGCAACAACCGACAATTCAGCAACATATCGCCAATGGTACTATTCAAGATTTAGGGCAACGGGGGCATTTTGTTTATCCGACGTCCTCTGTGCGAACAGTCTTTGTGAAAGCACTGAATATTTATTTGAAATTGCCGATCCAAGTTAAAATTACGAACTTTGTCAGAACGAATGACTTTGAACAAATTGAAAGAACATTGGATGCGGCGGAAATCGTTGCAGCCATCAAGCCCGATTATGAAACAGAGACATTTAAATTGATGTTCGAACAAGGTTATCGAGCGCTACAACCAGACAATCACGCGACCATCGATATTTTGGCGAATAGTGCGATGATTGTGCGTGAAGGAATCGAACAATATGAATCTCTTGAAGAAATACATGTCTTGGCGAGTTTGTTTGAAACGATGCCGGATGATCCAACTTCAAAATTAGGACAAGCATGGTTGCGCAGTGGATTGTCTAGTGAAGACTGGCTGGCACTGTACTTAAACCAAGTCATTTGGCCGATGTTAGAATTATTTGCGCATACAGGGATTAGTCTCGAAGCACACGTCCAAAATACACTCATTGCGCTAGAAGAAGGCCGTCCGACAGTATGTTATGTGCGCGATTTAGAAGGCATTTGTGTGTCTGAACGTATCGCAACTGAACAAGGCATGATTCCACATCAAATTAGCGCGGAAAGTCCTGTCGTGTACACCCATCATGAAGCATGGCACCGTTTTAAATATTATGTCATTGTGAATCATTTGGGCCATCTTGTTTCTACATTAGGAAAAGCAGCAGGCCACGAAGATCAGCTTTGGCAAACAGTCAATCGTACATTTGAAACGTGGCAGGAACGTGCACAAGGTCATGAAATTTTAATGCAATGTTTAGAAGATTTACGCTTCAATCCGACATTTGCAGCGAAAGCGAATTTGATGAGTAAATTACAAGAACGTGGTGAAGACCCGATTTATATTAAAATTCCTAACCCGATAAGTCAGGAGGAGGACAGCATTTATGAAACATCTGATTGAACAAGTGAGGCGACGTATCATGCAACAGTTGGTGACGTCACTCATTTATGAAGACGTGGTGCGTTATGATCGAAAGGCGCTGGATGATGAAGGTTGTTATACGTATGAGATTGAAGGTGAAGCGGCGACTTATCGTGTACAAGTACAACAGTCCGATAGTTTTGAGCGATTGACGTTGATCTCTCAAGTTTGGCGTATCGTTGGTGAAGATGAAGTGGAAACCCTCAATTATGTTCAACTTTTAAGAGATGTGCATTTTACTTTTGAAAAAGATGAACAAAAATTAGAAGACTTTATCATTGAATTGTTGCAAACCGAATTAAAAGACACACAAGCGCGACGCTATCGTGCTCAACAGTCGGACATCGCATTAACGACATTTGATGATTACGAATCTTATGCAATGGAAGGGCATATGTATCACCCGAGCTACAAGTCACGTCTCGGTTTTACCTTGACGGACAATGAACGATATGGTCCAGATTTCCGACCGTCATTTCAATTGCAGTGGATTGCAATTGCACCAGATTATGTAGAAACGACTGTATCTCATAGTGTCGACACGGTTGCATTGCTCAAGCGTCAACTCGGTTCAGCAACGTTGGCGGCTTTTGAAGAGACGCTCCAACAGCATGGGCATTCACTTGAAACGATGGTATTGATACCGGTACATCCGTGGCAATTTGAACATATCATTCAAGTCGAATTTGCTGAAGCGTGGATGCTTGGAGAGATGTTATGGCTTGGAACATGTGATGAAATGTATGTGCCACAACAGTCGATTCGCACACTTACACCTACCAATCGTGACAAATATTATTTAAAAACACCGATCAGCATTACGAATACATCAACCAAACGCGTTTTAGCCCCACATACGATTGAAAACGCAGCACAAATTACAGATTGGTTGAAGCATATTCAGTCAGAAGATACGTATCTTCAACATGATTTAAAGACGATATTTCTTGGCGAAGTGTTAGGACATGCTTATCATAATCCAACCTTGTCCGAGGCAAAACAACAGCGTATTTATGGCGCATTAGGTGTGATTTGGCGCGAAAACTTGCATCATTATTTAGCACCGAATGAGTCTGCGATCCCATTTAATGCGCTCTATTCAATGGGTGCTGACAGTCGACCACTGATTGATGCATGGATGACGAAATATGGTACGCAACAATGGATGGCGCAATTTTTAACTGTCGCAGTAACGCCAATGATTCATATGTTGTATTACCATGGTATTGCCTTTGAATCACATGCACAAAATATGATGCTCATTCATGAAGAAGGCTGGCCGACACGTATTGCATTGAAAGACTTTCATGATGGCATTCGCTTTAAGCCGAGTTTGTTAAGTGAAATCGCCCAGAATCCACAATTACGTGAGACACCTGAAGCCCATCGCAAAGTGAACCAAAACTCATTTATTGAAACAGAAGATGTGGCACTCGTCCGTGATTTTCTACATGATGCCTTTTTCTTTATTAATATTGCAGAAATCATTGACTTTGTTGCACGTCAATATGAGATGAAAGCATCCGAACAATGGGAAATCGTACGTGCTGTCATTTCACAGTATCAACAAACATTCCCAGATCTTCCGAATTATCGTCAATTTGATTTATTTGTTCCGACGATTCAAGTGGAAAAATTGACGACACGCCGTTTACGCGAAGATGTTGCGTTACGTCTTCACGAAGTAAGCAATCCATTAAGGAGGTCCGAACAATGAGACAACTTTCACTTAAACGCAACTTAGCAGAAGGAAAAGTGCAGTACGGATTGATGAATTCGATTCCAGATCCGCTCGTTATCGAAATTATCGCTGCAAGTGGCTATGATTTTGTCGTCATTGATACAGAACATGTCGCGATAAACGATGAAACGTTAGCGCATATGATTCGTGCTGCTGAGACGACCAATATTATTCCGATAGTCCGTGTGACTGCCGCAATTGAACGTGACATTATTAAAGTGTTAGACATGGGTGCAAGAGGTATTGTTGTTCCACATGTGAATGACCGTGAAACAGCAGAACGTATTGTGAAGTTGAGTCGTTATTATCCAGAAGGGTTGCGCAGTTTGAATGGCGGACGGATGGCGCGGTTTGGTGAGGTTCCTTTGAAAGAAGCGATGGCTGAAGCGAATGCGTCTATATGTGTGATCGCAATGATTGAAAATATGAAAGGCGTCCGTGCGATTGATGAAATTGTACAGGTGGATGGTTTGGATATGGTCATTGAAGGTGCGGCCGATTTATCACAATCACTTGGCATCCCTTGGGAAACACGTCATGACCAAGTGCAACAAGCGATTCAGCATGTGTTTACGACTACGAAAACAGCAGGTAAGCAATTTTGTGCTTTACCTCGAGATGACCAACAAGTTCAACGATGGCAACAACAAGGTGTCCAATGTTTTCTGATGGGAGATGACCGTGGCAAGCTGTATCGTCATTTAAAACACAATTTAGCACAGTTGAAAGAGGTGACGACACATGACGGCGATTCATAAATGCGTCCATCGACTGAAGCAACAAGGCCCACTCTGTCATTTTATTTATGATATGGATGCACTAGAGCAACATCTTGAGCGTGTGACATTACAGTTGCCTGACAATTGTGAGATGTATTATGCGATGAAAGCGAACAGTGAGCCCGCTATTTTAGCAGCCATTCAACCCCATGTCGCTGGATTCGAAGTCGCTTCAGAAGGCGAAATAGAAAAAGCTTTAGCGCATACAACAGCTGAACATGTCATTTTTGGTGGACCTGGAAAGACCGATGAATCTTTACAATATGCGATTCAACAAGAGATTCGACGCATTCATGTCGAAAGTTTGTATGAGTTAGAGCGCTTAAATCACTTACTTGAGCGTGAAAATGCAACGATGTCCATCTTGCTCAGAGTGAATTTAGCAGGACCATTTCCCGCTGCGACGTTACATATGGCAGGTCAACCGACGCAATTTGGTATTGATGAAACAGAGGTCGATACTGTGATTGAAGCAGCGAAAAATATGCCACGTATTCAATTGGAAGGCTTTCATTTCCATTCAATTTCCAACAATTTAGACGCAGCACTGCATTTACAAGTGATGGCACTCTATTTCCAAAAGGCAAAAGCATGGGCAGCACAACATGACTTTACGTTGCAACATCTCAATGTCGGCGGTGGCATCGGTGTCAATTATGCGGATTTAAATGAACAATTTGATTGGACGTATTTCACGACAGAACTGGCCGATTTGATAGAAGAAGAGCAGCTGCAACAGATGACTTTAAACTTTGAATGTGGTCGTTATATGGTCGCGCATATCGGCTATTACGTGACTGAAGTATTGGATATTAAACGTGTACATGGTGCATGGTTTGCCATTTTAAAAGGGGGCACACAACACTTTAGGCTGCCTGTTTCATGGCAACACAATCACCCGTTTGAAATACTGCCGATGTCTGAACAAGCGAATGAAGTTACATCTAGAACGATTGAACAACAAACTGTGACCCTCGTCGGACAATTGTGTACACCGAAAGATGTTTTTGCGAAAGACGTGGAGATACAGCAGTTGTCTACAGGTGATGCTGTCATGTTCACGTATGCCGGTGCGTATGGTTGGTCGATTTCACATCATGACTTTTTAAGCCATCCACATCCGCAATTCGTATATTGGTCAAGTGAAAAGGAGGGAGAATCATGAAACAGGTTTACGACACATTGCAACTCATTCCAGTCGACAAGATTGACCTCCACGAAGCATTTGAACCGAGTCGATTAGAAAAAACGAAAGAGAGCATTGAAAAAGAGCAGCATTTACGACACTCTGTCCTCGTCGTAAAAACGTTATTCGGACGCTACATGGTCATTGATGGCGTACACCGTTTCATGAGCTTGAAAGCATTAGGTTGTGAAGTCATTCCTGTACAGGTGATCCAACGTACGCAATACTCTATTGGCAGTTGGCATCATAAAATCCCTAATGGTGCGTGGTGTGACGGTCTAGCTGATGAACCCATGCTACCGTGGACGACAGAAGTCCGCGATGAAGCCCCTTTTATTACGATGTGCGATCAACAAACGGAACATTATTTATATGTGGCTGATTTAACTGCAGATAAGCTCGATATTTGGAAGAAGGTCGTCAACAGCTATAGTGCAAGTTGCAAAGTGGAACGTGTCCCACATAATGCCTGTTTGTGCCTCGAAACCAATGATATATTAATGAAATATCAACCTCTAAAAATTGGAGAAATTGAAGCTGTCGTGCAAAGAGGACAAACAGTACCCGCTGGCGTCACACGTTTTAACATTGCAGGGCGTTGTTTGAATCTACAAGTGCCACTCCATTTATTGAAAAATATGAATCAAGCGAGCCAGGAGAAGTGGCATACGTTTTTACAGAAGAAAATTGAAAGCATGCGTTGTTATACTGAAAAGATTTATTTGATAGAAGCGGAATAACATCATCGTTGCAATTGATTTGAAGTAGGAACAAGGAGCTGGAAAACGAAATTCAGCTCCTTTTCCTACGATATGAGAAAATTAAAAATTGAAAATGTAATATCAATTAAAGTGAATCGGGGTTAAAATTTTTAATTTTTCCATCTTAAAAGCTTACTTCATTGATTCGCAACATATAAATTCAAGTTGCTAAAATGGGCGAGACTCCTGAGGCAAGTCCCCTAAGATCGCGAGCCCATGATAGCAATTGTGAAGATTTACCAAGGTGATCAATGAGAATAATTTGATTAAATATATCAAGATAAGACAACTAAAAATTATGTGTCCCATCCCCTGTTTTCCTTTCTAGTGGTTTTATAGTGCATTTACAAATATAAAACAGTTGAAAAATGAGGATGTGTTCGACATGCAAATGATTGCATCAAAAACATCAAAAACTTTCTATGTCGCGCGTCCTTGTCTCTTTATAGCAGTGTATGTTGGATAAAGTAATAAATAGCTAAAAAGTTGACGATAATCCACAGACTTGAAAAGAAAAGGGTAGGCAGCTTCGTTAACATTTTTAATGCTGTCCCATCCCACTCAGGTTGAGGTCGTGCGAATGTCAGTTGTACAATCGTCATAGTAGATTGAATAATTTCGCCCAACAGTGTCCCGAGTATGAAATGGTATACAAACATGTAAATCAACGAATAGTTCGTTAAGTTTTCAGACTGTATGCCCAAATAGCCAATCAGTATTAAAAAGGCAATGATGAGTAACGGAACAGCTTTTCTTGATGTTTTCCATGTAAAGTAAATGAAAATAAGGACATACAGCATAATAAACAATGCACCTTGTCCCTTACTTTGAATATACAAACCTAAAATGAACATGATTGGTGACATGAGATAGCCGCCCAATGTTGTGATAATATGGCCTGAACGGCTTCTACTTGCTGTGACAGCGTATCCTTGCTGACCTGTGGCATTACGCTCATGTCTCGTTGCGACAACGACAAAATCTCTCACACGCCCACCTGATAATCGATTAAACAGAACGTGGCCGAATTCATGTGTCAAAACTGGAATGTAGTTCAACGCAATATCTAATAATGAAAATATAGGACGGTATGCATAATGGCGGCTTACGAGGTAGAGGCCTGTAATACAGATCAGTAAAATCATTGAAATAGGGATGGGTGAAGTGACCCATGAATAACCGTGCATAGGTGTCAATCCTTTCGCAAAACTTAACTTCATTATAGCGGGATGATTGCTGTTGAACTATGGACTTAAGTCCTAAAGTGTATCATCCAGTTGACGTATGATTTTAGCAGGATTGCCAGCAACAACTGTATATGCAGGTACATCACGTGTGACGACGCTCCCTGCAGCAATAGTGGCCCCGTGATGAACTGTGATGCCAGGTAAAACAATGACGCCAGCACCAATCCACACATCATCTTCAATGGTAATTTTTTGGCCTTGTTCAATTCCTGTGCGACGCTCTGCTGGGTCAAGCGGGTGATTGACAGTAATCAGTTGTACGTTCGGCCCGATTTTGACGTTATTACCAATGAAAATTGGCGCAATATCAAGCCACGTATTGTGCGTATTGACATAAACATTGTCACCTAAATGAATATTGTAGCCATAGTCAAAGTAGAAGGGCGGTTCAATGTAACATTGCTGTTGCACCTGACCTAAGATGTGAGACAAGTAGGATGCACGTTGTTCAATATCGGTTATTGCATTGTAAGTATTACGCGCTGCTGCAGCTTGTTGACGGTCATGTACAAGTGTCGCATCGCTCGGATAATAGGGTAATTCACGTATCATTTTTTCTTTTTCAGTCATAGGTAGGCTTCCTTTCTAAGATGTCGACTTGATTCGATCATCAATGTATCAAAAGTGGACATCTAAAATGTTAAACACAGTGTATCATATATGGGACTTTGGGATGAACTTTGAATAAAATGTATGATTTAGCTTGATTTTGGTGTAAAATGTGTTAAAGTGACATCAATATGATGTAAACATTATGTAAAATAAAATGTCATTGAAATTAAATGAAAGATTGAAGGTGAGACTATGGCTAAAGCATTGCCTACTGGTCATCATGAGGGCACTTTTCCTAGTCGTGACACTACAGTAGAAGAACCCTTTACGTTTAAAGAGAAAAAAGCACAAGTCCAAGTCATGGATGTGATGTTTGATAACGTCACATTAATGGACATGCATCAAAATATTTTAAAATATATGCACACTGAAACGAAACATAATTTATTTATTGTGACGGCTAACCCAGAGATCGTCCATTATGCATCGGAAAACCCGATATATGCACAAATGTTGAAACAAGCAGATTTTATCGTTCCAGATGGTACGGGAATTGTCAAAGCTGCTCAGATATTAGGTCAACCTTTACAAGAGCGTGTACCGGGTATTGAAGTGATGGAAACATGTTTAAATATTGCTGATTTAGAGCGCAAAAAAGTGTTTTTACTTGGCGCGACATCACCGGTTGTTGAAAAGGCAGCACGACGTATTCAGCGTCAATATCCACATATCGACATCCAAACACATCACGGGTTTATCGATATTACTGACCAGAAAGTAATCGAACAAGTACGTGACTTTAATCCGGACTTCATTTTTGTAGGTATGGGGTATCCAAAGCAAGAACAATGGATTCAACATAACCGTCACCATTTTGACCATACCTTAATGATGGGCGTTGGTGGCTCAATTGATGTTTATAGTGGTGAAGTAAAACGTGCACCATACGTATGGAGAGCGATGAATTTAGAATGGGCCTACCGTGCGTTGACAGATATTAAGCGCATTCACCGTTTGAAAAGAATTCCTAAGTTTGTTGTCGTTGTATATAAACAAAAGTATTTAAACAAATAGAATAGTGTATCATAGAGCGAGTTAAACCATTGCAATTTTTATTGTCACGGGTTTGACTCGTTTTTTGTGTTAAGTTCATAATCATTATAAAAATGGAGGAATAATTCAGGGTGGAAAGGGGTAAAAGGTCACTGCATCGACCACGATACAAAAATGTTTCATCGTAATCGATGCAGTGTAGGATGCTGGATATCATCAATCTATAAGAAAAAAGTTATTTCACTACGAAGCGATTTTCATCCAAAGATTGACGAAATGCTTTTTGTTCTGCAGTAGATTTTTTCTTGAAATCCTTTAAAAAAGCTTCATATTTAGGAAGTACTTCTTCCACAGAACCAAAGTCTTTCAGTTGTCCTGCTTCAATCCAGGCAATTTTTGTACAAAATTCTTTCACTTGGCGTAAGTTGTGGCTAACAAAGAAGATGGTTTTTTCATCTTCTTTAAATTCATAAATCTTATTCAAACTCTTTTGCGTAAACGTTTGGTCACCCACAGACAATGCTTCGTCAATGACAAGAATTTCTGGATTGATTGTCGCACTTATGGAAAAGCCAAGTTTTGAGCGCATCCCACTTGAATATTTTTTTACGGGTTGATAAATAAATTCACCGAGTTCGCTAAATTCTACAATTTCAGGTGTGAGTGCTTTAATTTCATTTTTTTTAAAGCCCATGCATAACATTTTGAACTCGATATTTTCCATACCTGTTAAGTTGCCATTGAGTCCGGCGTTAATTGCGATAACACTTACGTCGCCAGTTTTATCAATGTGCCCATGTGTCGGTGAGAGCGAACCACCAATCATATTACTTAATGTCGACTTACCAGAGCCATTAATCCCGACTAGACCAACCACATCACCTGCGTAGGCTTGGAATGAAATGTCTTTAAGTGCATAAAATGTTTTGTTTTTATGTTTTGGCCATAAAGCATCTTTAATTCGTTCTTTATTATTTCGATAAATACGATATTCTTTAGTCACTTCGTTAATACTGACAGTTGGATTCATCTATGAACAGTCCTTACATTGATAATATTGAAATGAAATTCGGTTTTTGCTTCCATCATCTTATGTCTATACATTATAATATATTACTAAGTGGTTGTTAAATTTGTGAAGCTATTGTAAAGTATTATGGATACAATGTATTTCATTTTACTTAAATCAACTTAGCTTTTCAATTAAAGAATAGGCGATGAGACATACTAGGTCAAATATTAATACATCATAGTTTTGATAATTGACTTTAGGTGGATGATCGTGCATGTGAAAGCGTGGTAAATTATGAATTCTGTTATTACCGTAATGAAAGAACATTTTAAAAGTTTTTATCTGATTCAGCGGTTAGCACAATTCCAACTTAAGATTTCAAATCATAATAACTATCTCGGATTAGCTTGGGAGATTATTAATCCGGTGATACAAATTATGGTTTACTGGTTTGTCTTTGGTTTTGGGATTAGAAGTAACCATCCTGTCGATGGTGTACCATTTATTTATTGGTTGCTGGTCGGAATTAGTATGTGGTTCTTCATTAATCAAGGTATTTTAGAGGGAACAAAATCGATTACGATGAAATATGGACAAGTGGCAAAGATGAATTTCCCACTTTCTATCATTCCGACATACATCGTGACAAGTAAGTTGTATGGCCATTTAATGCTTGTACTTGCGATTGTCATTTTATGTACAGTGAGTGGTATTACACCAACAATTTATATTTTGCAACTGTTCATCTACATCCCGTTTGCGTTTTGTTTTACGTCAGCAGTGGCACTTTTAACGTCAACATTAGGGGTGCTTGTTCGTGATACGCAAATGGCAATGCAAGCTTTATTAAGGGTTCTTTTCTATGCTTCTCCGATTCTTTGGACACCTCCACCTGGATCGTTAGCGGAAAAGATTTTAATGTTTAATCCTATTTATTTTGTAGCGGAGAGTTACCGTGCAGCTATACTATTTCATGAATGGTATTTTATTACGCATTGGAAACTGGCACTGTTTAATGTGTGCGTTACGGCGATGTTATTTATTATTGGTTCGATATTACATATGCGCTACAGAGATCAGTTTGCAGATTTTATGTAATGAGAACAACCCCTCGATACATTAGATTTGTGTTGAGGGTTTTCTTTTAAATAACATTTTAGGGTGGTGAAGAAATGATGCGCTATTATATTAAAGCCATTTATATTTATATGGTAGCTTGTTTGAGTCGACTACACAGTTCATTCCGTATCGACAGAAAACACATTGTATTTTTAATGACTTTTAAAGAAGATCAATTACCCATTATTGATCAATTAAGTGAACGCGGTTTTAACATTACTGTTTTTGCAAAGCCTAAAGATTTTCACTATTTAGAAAACAGATCAAATATTACGTATTATCCCCTGAAACAATCTTCAACTTTAAAGCAATTAGCCGCATTAGCTACTGCAAAAGTGGTGTTTATAGACACTTATTATTTAATCATGGCAGGATGGCGTAAAAAAGAAGGTCAGACCGTCATTCAAACGTGGCATGCGGCAGGTGCATTGAAAAAGTTTGGTTTAGAGGACCATTCAGTAGATTTGAATCGAAAGGAACATGTCGCGCAATATGATGCAGTGTATCAAGCGACAGACAAATATTTAGTCGGTGGTCAGCAAATGGCAGATTGCTTTGAAAAGGCGTTCGGTGCACGTTATGAACAGTTACTGAGTTTTGGGAGTCCAAGATTAACGACATACCGACACATTGATCGACAAGCACATCAACAAAAGCTCAAAGCACAACTAGGCATTCAAAACAAAGTCGCAGTCTATTTACCGACTTATCGTGAAAACGGACAAGCGAACCGTACGATTGATAAAGAAACGTTTGAGACTGCGGTACCTGGTTATACGTTGTTGAGTAAATACCATCCTACCGTGGCAGCATCGGCAGAAAATATTAAAATGTGTACGCTGGATCTTGTCATATTAGCAGATTTAATTATTACAGATTATAGCTCTTTAGCGATAGAAGCCAGTATTGTCAATACGCCAACAATATTTTACGTGTATGATGAGGCGGAATACGAAATCGTTAGAGGGCTCAACCAATATTATTATGATATCCCTCAAGAATATAAAGCATATGATGAGCGCACATTGTATCATCGTATCAATCAAGGAGAGTTACAACCATTATTCCAAAAATGGCACCAATATAATACGAGTGAAAGTTTAAATCAAGTGGTCAACTATGTAGAAAAACTCGTGAGAATTTAGCGTAAAAACTGGATATTTTTAGGAATTGATAAATGTTTATGCTATAATTCAACAAAATGAAGAAAATATTAATCAATATTAAGGAGGTGTAAAGATGAAACGTGTCATTACATATGGAACGTATGATCTTTTACACTATGGACATATCGAATTACTGAGACGTGCACGAGAAATGGGGGATTACCTCGTTGTAGCACTTTCAAGTGACGAGTTCAACCGCATTAAAAATAAAAAGTCATATTACAACTTTGAACAACGTAAAATGATGCTTGAATCGATTCGTTACGTAGACCTTGTGATTCCTGAGAACGATTGGGGACAAAAAGAATCTGACGTTGAAAAGTATGAAATCGATACTTTCGTTATGGGGCATGACTGGGAAGGCGAATTCGATTTCTTAAAAGATAAATGTGAAGTGATTTACTTGAAACGTACGGAAGGTATTTCTACGACACAAATCAAGCAAGAATTATACGGTAAAGATGCAAAATAAGATGAATAAAAACAAGTAGGGACTGAGTGGTATTTTTCAGTCCCTACTTGTTTTTTAATGTATGTGGATCGATGGTGGTAAAACTTTGCGTGTGATGGTGGATAATGTACGTCTATCGCGATTTTATTTTCTCAATAACGACTTCAACAAGCGACGCAAAAGAAGTGCGAGGACGAGTACGATGACAAGAGATGCAAGTGTCGTTAATACTGGAAATGCATGCCAGCTTGAGACAACCGCAGATTTAGACTCATAAATGAATGGACTTTCCACTTTCACTGTCGGCGGTCCATCATTTTTTGTTATGAACTTCCGAGGATAATCAAGATGTACTTGACTATCTTTGACAACAAAGTCATAAGGTTCAGACATGTCTTTCGGTACAACATCGTATAAATCTTCAGTGACATAATACGATTTTCCGTCTATTTTATGTTTGCCTTTGGACAATATTTTTTTATAGTCATATTGTGAAAATGTATAATTAATGGCGCTCGCACTCATCATGTTGCGCTGTTTTTCTCCACCGAGATGTTTATAATCTCCAGCACCCATAATGATATGAAAAATACGGAATTTTCCACGTTTTGTTGTTAATGAGTTGTTGTAGTCTGCAATGTCACTCGAGCCCGTTTTTAACCCATCTGTGCCCGGTAAACTCATACTGCCGCCTTCTAAGAGGTCGTTAAAAGTATAGTATGTGACGCCGTGTTGTGTAGGTGCAATTTGTTTAGTGAAATGTAAAATTTTTGGTGTATCTTTAACAACATGCTGGGCAAGAATGGCATAGTCACGTGCTGAAGATGTTGAAGATGATTCATGTTGGTATTTCTTTGGTGCGAATTCCAATAATAAGCGGTTTTCTGCACCAGTAGGATTCACATAGTGGGTGTGCGTCATACCTAGAGATTTGGCAGTGTCATTCATTTTATCGACAAAGTCTGATGTGTTATCTGAAACTTGATTGGCTAAAATCAGTGCAGCTGCATTACTAGAAGCGGAGACTGTAATTTGAAGTAATTCTGCAATCGTGTATGTTTCACCAGGATAAAGTTTTGTATTACTTAACTCTGGTAAGGTAGACATCCGATAATGTTGGTCAGTGATTTGAACCGTGTCGTTTAAAGATAATTTCTTTTCTTTAACAGCTTTTAGTGTTAAGTACATTGTCATCAGTTTGGTCATAGAAGCAGGATACCATTGTTGCTCACTTTGAAAATCGTACAAAATTTGTCCAGTTTGACTGATGTTCATCACGCCCTCTGGTTGATATGCCCACGTGACAGGGTACCCACTTTGTTGTGCAAGTTCGACCGGTGTGGGTGTATATGCACGTGCAAAAGGTGTTATAATGGTGGAAGCGAAGAATACAACCACAATGGATAATATTATTTTTTTCATATGTGTTCCCTCAATCTAAAAAACTATAAATGATAAACAACATGATTCATTCTACCACAAAGTTTAATCTTTATAAATTTTAATGCAGACTCATGTGATGAGATTGAGAGAAGATATGAAACTGAGTTAGGATGTTGTGGTCACTTTGAGAACGGTCTATTGATAGGTGAAAGTAGAGAGAATTGTAAATGTGGTAAGACTGACTTCAGAGTGAATGGAGACTAAGGGATGTCTTATGACATGACTATAACGAAAATAAAGAGGTATGAAGTTATGAAAGCACGCAACCCGCTTGTATTTTTATTGAAGAAAATTTCATGGCCAGTGGGTCTGATTATCGTGGCCGTGACGATTGCTTCATTAGGTAGTTTGACTGGATTGTTAGTACCATTGTTTACAGGGCAAGTGGTCGACAAATTTACTTTTGAATCAATTAGTCCTACGTTTATCGTCGCCTTAGTAGCGGTGTTTTTAGTGAATGCTGTGTTAAGTGGTTTCGGTTACTATTTACTGAATAAAATTGGCGAAAAAATCATTTATGCGATTCGTTCCGTCTTATGGGATCATATTATACATTTGAAAATGCCGTTTTTTGATCAAAATGAGAGCGGACAATTGATGAGTCGTTTAACAGATGATACGAAAGTCATCAATGATTTTATATCACAAAAGTTGCCAGGGTTTTTCCCAGCGGTGATTACATTGATTGGCTCGTTAATTATGCTTTTTGTCTTGGATTGGCAAATGACACTCCTTACATTTATTACCATTCCAATTTTTATATTAATCATGGTACCACTCGGTAAAATTATGCAAAAAATATCGACGAATACACAAACAGAAATCGCGAATTTTAGTGGGTTACTGGGTCGTGTATTGACAGAAATGCGCTTAGTTAAGGTGGCCAATACCGAGAAACTAGAATTGGATAAGGCACATAGTAACCTGAAGAAAATTTATGATTTAGGACTGAAACAAGCGAAAATTGCTGCGGTCGTTCAGCCGATTTCAGGGATTATCATGCTCATTACGATTGGGATTATTTTAGGTTTTGGCGGTATGCGGATTGCTTCAGGGGCGATTTCAGCGGGGACACTTGTCGCTATGATTTTTTACGTATTGAATTTATCCATGCCTTTAATTAACTTATCTACGCTCGTCACAGATTATAAAAAGGCAGTAGGGGCAAGCCAGCGTATTTATGAAATTTTGCATGAGCCGCTTGAAGTGATTGATGCACCGAATTTACAAAATGAAATTCCAACTGGTGACTTGAAATTTGATCATGTCCACTTTGGTTATGACGATACGCCAGTACTTAAAGATGTGTCATTTAATGTGTTGCGCGGTGAAGTAACCGCATTTGTGGGGCCTTCTGGTTCAGGGAAAAGTACGTTGTTCAGTTTGATTGAACGGATGTATGACATTCATCAAGGGGGTATCTACTATGATGGTACTTCCATTTATGACCTTTCGTTAACAGATTGGCGCAGAAAGATTGGTTACGTGATGCAAAGTAATGCGATGATGAATGGAACCATTCGCGACAATATTTTGTATGGTGTGGATCGAGAAGTATCTGAAGACGAATTGATACACTATGCCAAACTTGCGAATTGCCATGAATTTATTATGGAATTTGAACAAGGTTATGACACAATTGTTGGGGAACGTGGATTGAAACTGTCAGGCGGTCAACGTCAGCGTATCGATATTGCGCGAAGCTTTGTGAAAAATCCGGACATTCTACTGTTAGATGAAGCTACTGCTAACTTGGATAGTGAAAGTGAACGTAAAATCCAAGAAGCACTCGATATTTTAATGGAAAACCGTACGACGATTGTCATTGCACACCGTCTTTCTACAATTAAGAAGGCTGGACAAATCATTTTCCTAGACCATGGAGAGGTGACAGGTAAAGGTCGCCATGAAGAATTAATGCAAAATCATGCGAAGTATCAACAATTTGTTGAGACGCAAAATTTAACGCAATATCAGAAGTGATGATATTCATGCATACATTTCAAATATGAAGAAGACTGGGCATTTGAAGCCACGATTTTAAAGTGCGCTTTCAACCCAGTCTTTTTATTTGTATTGATAGTCAGCCTTTCGGGAGCCGTACTACGTAATCTTTGTTAAACATGAGATTTCTGTACTGCGTTCAAAACCCGCCAACGCTTTGCCTATATAATAATTCAATCAAGCGTTGGTTCGTTGAGATAAGTCCTAGGAAAGGGAGAATCGTTTAGCAATCAAGTGTTGCTCAAACGTACATCTCAAGCTTTGTGCCCAACGCCACTTTGTTACTGCAAATGTTTCGGTAAACTTTCAGTCGGACAACTTTTACTACATTCACACGCACTACATTTCCCCTGCTTTGACTTTTTGAAAAACCGTACAATGACCGATACAACATAGCTGACAATCAACAAGACGAACAATAAATTAATCAATAATGTCATTTTCAACGCCTCCTATAAAAAATACGAACCGATTTGGTAAACTAGGAACGATAAGATATATGCGATGACGAAAGGATACGTCACAGCAAGCATTGTCCATTTCCATGAAGGGGTTTCTTTACGTATCGCAGCTACTGTTGCTAAACATGGTGTGTAAAGTAAAATAAAGACCATAAATGAATAGGCAGAGAGTGCTGTGAAATGTGTCGATACGGTCGAGACGAGACTATTTTCACTGACCGCAAAAATAATGGCCATCGAACTAATGATAACCTCTTTAGCTAAAAACCCAGGAATCAATGTGGCAGCAGTTTGCCATGAACTAAACCCAAGTGGTGTAATGAGTGGCGCAATCGCCGCACCAATCATGTGTAAGAAGCTTTGGTCGACAGGGACATCAATACCGGATGGACCTGTGTAATTGAGTAACCAAATCACAACGGAACCTGCAAAAATAAATGTTCCTGCTTTTTTAACAAATCCTTTTCCTTTTTCCCAAGTGCTACGCCACAATGTTTTAATAGAAGGTAAACGATAGGGCGGTAATTCAATCACAAAAATAGACGTGTCTTTTTTGAGTACTGTTTTGGATAACACCCAACTGACAAGTAATGCGACGACAATGCCTAATACGTAAAGGCTTAACACGACAAGTGCCTGATGTTGTGCGAAGAAAATCGCTACGAACAGACCATATACTGGGAGGCGGGCAGAACAAGACATGAACGGTGCGATTAAAATAGTCGTAAGGCGTTCTTTTTCTTCTTCGATACTACGCGCAGCCATAATACCGGGCACGTTACAACCAAAACCGATGATCATTGGAATAAAGGATTTGCCGTTCAGACCAAATTTTTCCATCATGCGGTCCATAATCACAGCAATGCGCGCCATATAGCCTGAATCTTCCAGTAACGAAATGAAGAAAAATAATACTAAAATTTGTGGAATAAACACGAGTACACCACCGACACCCGCAATAATACCGTCTGTCACTAAGTCTTGAAGTGCAGGATAAATACCGATTTTATCCATTAAATTAACCGTTTGATCAGTTAAAGGGCCTCCAAAAAAGGCGTCCAATTGATCAGAAAGGGGTGTGCCAATCCAAGTAAACGTAATTTGAAAGATGAGCCACATCAATCCTAAAAAAATAGGGATACCCAACACTTTATGTGTGAGCAATGCGTCGATACGTTCAGTCATATGTTGACGTTCTGAATTTGGATAAGTCACCACTTCAGCGAGAATAGCATCGATATACTGTTGACGACATTTCAAAATATGCTGTTCAATGTCGATAGCATGCGCATGTTTAAACTGGGAAATCAATGTTTCAAATTGTTGAATCGTTTCTGCATCTAAATAGTTCAACACAGCTGGATTGTTGAGTAAATATTGAATAGCTAAAAAGCGATGATGACGTTTTTCCAATGAAAGTGTGGCTGGCAATGTTTGGATGAGTTGTGCCAATAAATTTTCAAACGCATCACCGTAATGGATTTTTAGAGGACGTCGCGTTGAAACATGATGGTCGGCAAGCGCATTGAGCACTTCATCGCTTCCTTTGCCTGTACGTGCAATAACAGGGATAATTGGAATGTGCAATTGACGCATTAAACGTTGATGGTCAATCCGAATCCCGCGTTTATTTGCGACATCAATCATGTTCAAACCGATGAGTAACGGTGCGCCATATTCTAACAATTGTACAGTGAGATTAAAGTTGCGCTTAATTTGGGCCGCATCGATAATATTGATCATACCGTCGAATTTTTCATTGAGTAAATAATCTGTCACCACAGATTCGTCACGAGAAATCGGGACTAAGTCATAAATACCGGGTAAGTCGATGAGATGACCGGATTGTTTCTTAAGTTGACCGACCTTTTTATCAACTGTGACACCGCTCCAGTTGCCTACATATTCATATGAACCTGTTAAAGCATTAAATAGGGAAGTTTTACCAACATTCGGATTGCCTAAAATACAATATGCATTACTCATAAGCATGCTCCAATCTAATTTCACATGCATCGCAGTTTCGAATACAAATATGTTGACCGTTCACTTTTAATGTACATGGACCTTTGAATAATCCTTTTTGATGTACAGAAATTTGGCATCCTTCTACACAACCTAAGGCACGTAAACGATGCTTTAAATGGACATTGTTTGTATCTAAAGCTTTGACGCGATATAACTTTCCAATCTCAGCATTTCCAATATGTAACATACCCACACCTACTTAACGTTAATGATAATCATTTTCACTTAATTATAGAATAAGACGGTTTTCATTTGGAAGCAATAACTTTTTGACACCAAATGTGAAAAAATATCGAATTTCAATCGAAACATTTTATGATAACAAAATAAAAAGTGAATAAAATCGCATCGTGTTTAGATATTTTATACTTAAATGATAGTGAAAAAAATATATTCTCAGTCAGTAAACGTCGTGGTATACTAATGATGTTAAAAAACAGTTGAAAGGTAAGAGGTATCTCCTTATGTATTTGATTATTAACATTATTGGGTTGTTGGTGTTTTTAGGGGTTGCATTTTTATTCTCTCGTGACCGCAAAAATATTCAATGGGCTTCTATTGCGACACTTGTTGTCCTTAACTTGATTTTGGCATGGTTCTTTGTGTATTTCCCAGCTGGTACGCTCGTCGTTAAAAAAGCAGCTGAAGGGATTTCTTGGGTTATTGATGCATCGTTTGCAGGGATTGGCTTTGCATTCCACAGCTTCACAGCACCAAAACAATTGGACATGGCAGTAGCGGCATTATTCCCGATTTTATTAGTTGTGCCACTTTTTGATATCTTGATGTATTTACGTATTTTGCCATGGATTATGCGTGGTATTGGTTGGGTACTTGCAAAAATTACACGCCAACCTAAATTTGAAGCATTCTTCGGTATTGAAATGATGTTCTTAGGAAATACTGAAGCACTTGCGGTTTCAAGTGAACAGTTAAAACGTATGAAAGAGACACGTGTACTGACATTAGCGATGATGTCTATGAGTTCAGTATCTGGTGCGATTGTCGGTGCTTATGTCACGATGATTCCTGGTGAACTCGTATTGACAGCAATTCCTTTAAATATCGTCAATGCGATGATCGTTGCTTCTATTTTAAACCCTGTGAAAGTTGAAGTAGATGAAGATGTCATTTACGATTTACGTGCAAATGAAGCGCGTCAACCGTTCTTCTCGTTCTTGGGTGACTCCGTACTGAATGCAGGTAAATTAGTATTGATTATTATTGCATTCGTTATCAGTTTCGTTGCTTTAGCAGAATTAGCTGACCGTTTAATTCACCTTATTACGGGCGGTATTGGTCACTTGTTCAATGCGAACGGTAGCTTCGGTCTTGACCAAATTTTAGGTGTATTCATGTATCCATTTGCATTATTACTTGGACTTCCATTTGATGAGGCATGGTTAGTTGCACAAAATATGGCGAAGAAAATTGTAACGAACGAATTTGTTGTTATGGGTCAAATCGCAGGAGAAGTGAATGACTATGCACCTCACCGTCGTGCAGTCATTTCAACATTCTTGATTTCATTCGCAAACTTCTCAACAATCGGTATGATTATCGGTACGTTAAAAGGTATTGTAAATGAAAAAACTTCTGACTTTGTATCTAAATATGTACCAATGATGTTATTAGCAGGTATTTTAGTATCATTATTAACAGCTGGTTTTGTAGGTTTATTTGCTTGGTAAAATCAACCATGCGTGAATAAATCACAACCTTTTATCCATAGAGAGGCTTGGACACAACAATGTCTGAGCCTCTTTTCTTATGTGAGTCAGCCGCATTCAATGAGAAACGTAAAAAGAAATGCACAAAAATAGAGCAGCCCAGCTGATGCTGAACTGCTTTAGACGGGAAATGAATAATTTTGATTGATATTCGAGCATGATATCAATCTCGAGCAAAAAATCTCTTGTACTATAAAAAACACAAAGGAGATGGCCTCTTGTTGACTAGATACCTAGCAACAAATAAGGTAGTTTCTATTATACACACTTTACAATTAGAAGTAAACAAAATATTCAGAAATTTAAGATTTTATTTTACCCATGAGTACTGGAGTTGCCACACAAGGGGTTCGCTTTGTCACAAAGTTGTGATAGTATGGCTTATGACGAATTAGAAATGATATAAAAGAATGGGAGGAATCATTGGGTGAGCAGAACAATTAGAGATTTGTTATTAGTTATCGTTGGCGCATTTATTTTTTCAGCGGGGGTTAATGCGTTTGTTATCGCTGGTGATCTCGGTGAAGGTGGCGTGACAGGTCTTGCTATCGTGCTTTATTACGCGTTTCATTGGTCGCCTGCCATTATTAACTTTGTCGTTAATGCGGTATTGATTGCAATAGGATATAAATTTTTAAGTAAAAGAAGTATGTATTTAACGATAGTGGCTACGATTTTAATATCTGTATTTTTGAGTTTAACTCAGAGTTGGCAGGTTCAATCAGATGACATTATTATTAATGCCGTGTTTGGCGGTTTTTCAGTCGGCTTAGGTATCGGGATTATCGTTTTGGCCGGTGGAACGACAGCTGGAACGACGATTTTGGCACGTATTGCAAATAAGTATTTAGACGTGAGTACGCCATATGCATTACTCTTTTTTGACTTAATTGTCGTATTAATTTCATTGACAGTGATTCCGTTAGATCGCGCACTTTTAACTGTGATAAGTTTATATATCGGTACAAAAGTGATGGATTTCGTTATTGAAGGGTTAAATCCTAAAAAGGCAGTGACGATTATTTCGAAAGAACCTGACCGTATTGCTAAAATGATTGATGAAGATATCGGTAGAGGTGTGACTATTTTAAATGGACGCGGTTATTTCTCAAAACAAGAAACAGATGTGCTTTATGCCGTCATTAGTAAAACGCAATTATCACGTACGAAGCGCTTGATTCGTAAAATTGATCATAGTGCTTTCGTTGTTGTGCATGACGTGCGTGATGTTTACGGTAACGGCTTTTTAGTAGAAGATTAAAAATTAATGTAAGCTGGGCATTACAATGGTGTCTCAGCTTCTTTTTTATGTGTGATTGGCGTATTGAAGAGGCAAAGCGGTTAAAAAGCAGCTTTTTTGATATGTACCCAATGTTTTATTTTAAGTACATACAAATTTTTAGATGAATGTGTAGACACAAGTATGTTGACGAAGTTCGATTAAGATGATTTTCAGTTAGAAATTTTTGATAAATGATGATATACTGGCATATATGATAATGATTATCAATTGCATAAAATGTATATAGATTTTTTAAATATTAGGGAGTGAAAAGCTCACAAGTTCGTTAGTGAGTGTATACAGTAACGCCTTAACTTGCACCATGAGTCGTGTGCAAGGGCGTAATCGTTTTAAGAAAGAAGGATGACGATGAGTAGATTAACAGGTAAAGAGGTTACAATCGGGTATGGTGACCGTGTCATTGTTGATAATTTAGATGTCGCAATTCCAGATGGTGCCATTACTTCAATTATTGGACCAAATGGATGTGGTAAGTCAACGCTATTAAAAGCACTTTCTCGATTATTAAATACTAAAAGTGGTGAAATTTGTTTAGACGGTAAAAATATCCATGTCCAGTCAACGAAAGAAATAGCTAAAAAAATTGCAATATTACCTCAGTCTCCAGATGTGGCGGATGGTTTAACGGCTGGAGAGCTTGTTTCTTATGGTCGTTTTCCACATCAAAAAGGCTTTGGTCGTTTGAACGAAGAAGACAAAAAAGCGATTGATTGGGCGATGCGTGTGACAGGAACAATCGATTTTAAGCATCGTGCAGTGAATGATTTAAGTGGTGGGCAACGTCAACGTGTATGGATTGCGATGGCGCTCGCTCAAAAAACAGATATTATTTTCCTTGATGAACCGACAACATATTTAGATATTTCGCATCAACTTGAAATTTTAGAGCTCGTACAAGAATTGAATGCTGAACACGGGACGACCATTATTATGGTATTACATGATATTAACCAAGCGATTCGTTTTTCAGATCACCTCATTGCGATGAAAGATGGCGATATTATTAAACAAGGGAATACGCATGAAGTGTTAACGAATGAAATTTTAGAACGTGTATTTAATATCGACGCAGAGTTAAGTACAGATCCGCGCACAGGTAAACCGATGCTCGTGACATACAACCTCTTGTGTAAACATTATGAAAAAGCCTAAAAGTTGGATAAACGGAGTATAAAACATGTTGAAAAAAAGAGTGAATGTGAAGTGGAATGATGCGGTGCAGTTTACCTGTGCCGTTATCGTATTGTTTATCGTGTTTATCATCGCAACTTTATTAGGTGAAGCACGTGTGAATTTAAGTACCATTTTTGAAGCGGTTTTTCATTATAATCCGAAAATTCAAGCACACAATGTGATTTCAGAAATTCGAATTCCTAGAAATATCGGTGCTGTGCTTGTAGGGATGGCACTTGCAACAGCTGGTGCCGTTATTCAAGGTGTGTCTAAAAATGGACTCGCAGACCCCGGCTTGATTGGTTTAAATGCTGGGGCTTCTTTAGCTTTAGCGCTCACCTTTGCCCTGTTTCCCGGCGCGTCATTTATAGCACATATTGTCGCTGGTTTTTTAGGTGCGATGTTAGGCGGCGTTGTTGTGATGACAATCGGTGGGTCTAGACGAGATGGTTTTAACCCTATGCGTCTCATTTTAGCTGGTGCTGCAGTCAGTGCGCTGTTAACGGCATTGAGTCAAGGTATTGCGCTCATTTTTCGTCTCAATCAATCTATTAATTTTTGGAGCGCAGGTGGTGTATCAGGCACAAATTGGCAACAAATTCAAATCAGTGTGCCTATCATTTTAGTATGCTTAATTTTATTGATATTGATGAGTCGACAATTGACCATTTTAAGTTTGGGTGATGCATTAGCTGTAGGACTAGGCCAAAATATTAAGCTGATTCGCGCAGTAGCTTTAATTTTATCGATGTTACTCGCAGGGGTTTCTGTTGCGATGGTCGGACAGATTGCATTTGTGGGCCTCATTGTTCCACATATCGTACGTTTTTGGGTCGGTACAGATTATATTAAAGTACTTCCGATGACTGCGGTGGTAGGTGGTACGCTTGTCTTAGGTGCAGACCTTGTGGCGAGACTGTTAGGTGAAGCGCCAATGAGTGCGATTATCTCCTTTATCGGTGTGCCTTACTTTTTCTATTTGATTCGTAAAGGAGGGCGTACGCTATGATTCATCCGAATTTAAAACGTAAGCAGTTGTTGACATTCATGAGTGCGCTCATACTTTTGATACTCGCAATCGCATGGAATTTAACGACGGGTGAATATGCGATGTCATTTTCGCAAGTGATTCAAACGTTGTTAGGACAAGGTGATGCGGCAGACCAACTCATTTTAATTGATTTTCGTTTACCACGTGTCGTTATTACAGTGCTTGCGGGGATTGCGTTAAGTATGAGTGGTGCTGTATTACAAAGTGTTACTAAAAATCCACTAGCTGAACCCGGTATTTTAGGCATCAATGCGGGAAGTGGTTTTGCGATTGCGCTATTTATATCTTTAGGTCAAATTCACGTGGATCAATTTGTCTACGCTTTACCAATTGTGAGCATGGTTGGAGGCATAGGAACAGCGCTTGCAATTTTTATATTAAGTTACCAAGGCGACAAAGGACTTTCACCGGCAAGTATGGTATTAATCGGTGTCGGGATGGCCACTGCATTATCTGGTGCGGCGCTTACAATTATGGCGACCTTTAATAAAGAACAATCTGAATTTATTGCAACCTGGCTAGCTGGTAATATATGGGGAGATACATGGCCGTTTGTATTTGCCTTTTTACCATGGCTCATTGTTTTAGTGCCTTTGTTATTCTTTAAGGCGGAAACACTCAACATTTTAAATACGAATGATACAATTGCTAAAGGATTGGGCATTCGACTCAATAAAGAACGGTTCATTTTAGTTTTAATAGCCGTGACGCTTTCAAGTGTTGCAGTTGCAGTCGCTGGTGCAATCGGGTTCATTGGTTTAATGGGGCCTCATATTGCAAAATCCATCGTCGGTCCGAGACATCAACTGTTCTTGCCGATAGCTATTTCAATAGGGGCATTGTTGCTCGTTGTTGCAGATACACTCGGCAAAATACTCTTACAACCGAGTGGCCTACCTACAGGACTCATCGTTGCTGTGATTGGTGCACCGTATTTCTTATATTTGATGTACCGCACACGTTCTGTATAATTTCAGTCTCAAGATTGAAGTATATTTCTATAAAATATGTTAAAATGTTCATTGTATTAAAAAATTTGATAAAATTGGACTTAATGTGATTTGCCAATCTGTATTCTTTTAGCAAGTATGTTAAGATGAGAGTGATTGGACTATGGCACATTCAGGAGGACAAGCCATGCAAGATTTAATAAAGAGACATGTCTTAAACGGCGAATTTGATGCAGTGAAACACTTAATGTCTGCCACTGATTTTTTAGAATTTGAAGAAGCCTATATTTCCAGTGCATATGAAGATGAAAGTGTGATGTATTACACTTGTTTGTTGTATATGATTAAAGAAGAGGAAACATCTGAAATCCACGACTTAGCTTTTCTATTACTCGTATATCCTTTAAGTGACGTGCCAGGCGCAATAGATGCCGCATATTATCATGCCGAATCTTCTATTGATTTGACAAAGGGTAAAGAGGTGAAGAGCTTGTTGCAAATGTTATTGTTACATGCGCTTCCGGAACCTGTGATTTCTGATAAAAAAGCTTTCGAAATTTCGAAACAAATCTTGAAACTTGATCCGAGCAATAAAGTAGCACGTAATGTATTGAAAGATACAGCGAAACGTATGGATCAAGTCGTAGTTGATTTTGACCAGTTAAGTCATTATAAAGATGCATAAGTTTTTGAATATGAACCATTCGATGTGATTCAAGCATTGGATGGTTTTTTCGTTGTTGGGACATTTTAATATTTGCGGTTTGGATGAAGTTTGTTCATATGATTGCGCGAATCTGTTTCTCTATGAGGCTAAATGGGTTAAAAAATATTTATTTCAATTAATGGTTTTGAGGAATAGTAAAATCGGGAATACGAATGGTGCATTTCGAAATACAATACCGATGTTTAATAAAATTGAAATGAATCAATGAAAAGAAAATTGTATATGTATCTATTTGTTGTCGAATTGTGTATAATAAACAAGTTCGAAAAAAGAGGGAGTTGAATTATGGAAGGTAAAAATTATTCAAAAATTATAATGGCGGTATTTCTCATCGGGGCATTTTTCATGATTTTAAATGAAACGTTATTGAATATTGCACTGCAAGAGCTGATGCACTATTTTGATATTTCGAGAACAACCGTACAATGGATGGCGAGTGGTTTTATGATGATTATGGGGATTGTCTCACCACTCTCTGCGTTAATTATCCAATGGTTTACGACAAGACGATTATTTTTAGGGCTTATCGTCATTTTTACAATAGGTTCATTCGTAGCAGGTTTTGCTGTGAATTTCCCGATGTTATTAACAGGGCGAATGATTCAAGCAGTGGGAACTGGGTTGATGATCCCGCTCATTATGAATGCGATGCTACTTTTATTTGATGAGTCAGTGAGAGGGCGTGTCATGGGGACGTTTGGTCTGATTATTATGTTTGCACCAGCAATAGGCCCCACTTTATCAGGTGTTATAGTGGATTATTTAGGATGGCGTTGGTTATTTTTTATCGTTATTCCATTTATGTTATTCACATTTGTATTTGCATTCATTTTCTTAAAAAATGTGGGAGAAGTCACACGTCCCAAAATCGATGTGTTGTCAATCATATTATCAACAGTCGGTATTACAGGATTAATTTACAGTGTATCCAAAGTGAGTTCAGTTGATGGAGGCGTATTGAATTGGGAAATTGCTCTGCCACTCATTATTGGGCTCATCAGTACAGTGGCTTTTATACGTCGACAATTCATTTTAGATGAACCGATTTTAGATTTTCGAGTGTTGCAATATCACAATTTCCGTAAAGGGATGATTATTTTCGTCATCGTCATGATGAGTATGTTTGCGTCTGAAATTGTTATGCCAATGTATTTACAAGGACCAATGGGATTCTCGGCTAAAGTTGCAGGGCTTATTTTATTGCCGGGGGCGCTGTTAAACGGCTTTCTTTCACCATTTATGGGTGGTCTGTTCGACAAATTTGGACCACGTAAAATGGTCATTCCGGGCTTGTTTTTACTGTTAGCTGTAGCGATATTCTATACGACAATTCATCCAGGTATTCCGGTTTATGTATTTGTCATTGCTTATATGGTACTCATGATCGGTATTGCTTCAATTATGATGCCAGCAAGCACCAATGGTTTAAATGCGTTGCCACAGGATAAGTACCCACACGGCACAGCCATTTTTAACGTATTACAACCGATTGCAGGTGCGACGGGTATTGCGGTGTTTGTAGGTATCGTTTCAGGCGTACAAAATAACGAAATCTCAAAACACGAACATGTAACCCAAGCCGTTCTCGATAAAGCGATGACGATGGGGATGCACACTGCTTATATTTTCGCAATTGTATTGATTCTGATAGGTATTTTCTTCTCGTTTAGATTAACAAATGCATCGAAAGAAAAGAAATTACAAGAAGCAGCTTCACAAGCTTCAGATCAATAAACAAACCGTACAATTAGAGGCTAGGAAATGAATTTTTCTTAGTCTCTTTTCTTATGTATGGGCATTCTGAAAAAGTAAGATGTGCAATAGCATGTTGCTCCGGTTTTTCAATAGAATGACCGTCAATATTCAAAAGAACATTTCTATGACATTATGTATGGGGGCGGGAGATTGAAAATTTTATGTCCTATCCCTAATGTTTCGTAAAAAATAGGTATTTTAGTTTTTTTGAAGAAAAATAATGCAATTTTTTCATGTTTTTTTGCATTGTTATAAGAAATAGCGTTTTATTTTTCTTAAAATATGAATAAAGATACAAAATCAATACATTATAGCGTTTGATTATTCGATAATGGGTATAAAAAATAGGCGAAAAATGAATTTGATGATGCTGTGAGCCCTGTTGTATCAAAGGGTTTAGAGATTTTTGAAACTTGATAAAATTTGAAAATAATGAATGAATATGTTTTAATGTTTAACGTGTTTTGCTAACGAGGAGGTCAAAACAGTATGAAAAAATATAGTGAAGCTATAAAAATAGCTTTTGCCTATGTAGGTGTAGTGGTCGGTGCCGGCTTCTCTACAGGTCAAGAAGTACTGCAATTTTTTAGTCAGTTCGGTATCTATTCCTATATAGGTGTGGTGATTTCAGGGTTAATCTTGACGTTTATCGGACGCCAAGTTGCGAAAATCGGAACAGCTTTTGACGCGGAAAACCATGAATCAACACTAGAGTATTTATTTGGTAAAAAACTTGGACTTATCATCGATTATGTTTTAATTTTATCATTGTATGCTGTAACAATTACGATGATTGCAGGTGCAGGTTCAACATTTAATGAAAGTTTCGGCGTACCCACATGGCTTGGTGCATTGATCATGTGTATTGTTGTTTATATTACGTTGTTAATGGACTTCAATAAGATTGTTAGTGCGTTAGGTATTGTGACACCTGTATTGATTGTGTTAGTTGTACTGATTGCCGCAGCGTCATTATTCCAAGGTTCTACTCCGTTATCAAAAATCAACAGTGTCGTGGAAAACCCAAGTTTGGGCGTAGCGATTTGGAATGGCTTTAACTATGGTGGTTTAGCATTCGCAGTTGGTTTTAGTACACTTGTAGCTATTGGTGGCGATGCGTCTAAGCGTCTAGTCTCTGGTTTAGGTGGTTTAATCGGTGGCGTTGTGTATCTTGTATTATTAGGTTTAATTAACTTTGCGCTACAGTCTGAATATACAGAGATTAAAGACTCAGCAATTCCAACATTAATTTTAGCAGGAAAAATTTCACCTGTTTTAACGTTTATACTTTCTATCGTCATGTTAGCAGTGATGTATAATACGATTTTAGGTCTATCTTATTCATTTGCCGCACGTTTTACATCGCCTTATACGAAGCGCTATTATATCATGATTTCTATTATCGTCCCATTAGCTTATGCATTGAGCTTCGTAGGTTTTGAAGGCTTGATTGCTATTGTGTATCCAATGATGGGGGTTATCGGTCTATTTATCGTTATTGCAGTAGTCGTGAAATATTTATATAGAAAATCACAAGATAAGAAATTCATTGCTTAATTAATAGGATATGTTACAATTCTTCCGAAAGGAAAGATTGGAATGACAAATCGTAGAAAAAGATGGATTTTGATTACCGTCATTATTCTTATTGTTATAGCCGGTCTAATAGCCGGCTATTTTTTTGGTTCTCATGCAACGAAAGAGGCTGAGAATAAAGTTTCGATTCAAAATAAAAATGTTTCTGCTTTTGAAAATATTACATATATGGAAGGACTGCCCAACAGTCAACTTGATATTTTGATGCCGAAACATGTGAATGCGAACGATCAACTGCCCGTCATCTTTTGGGCACATGGTGGTGGATTTATCGCTGGAGACAAGCAATATAAAAATCCTTTGTTGGCGCAAATTGTTGAACATGGGTATGTTGTAGTGAATGTCAATTATGCGTTGGCTCCGGAATATCAGTATCCAACACCGCTCATTCAAATGGACAATGCAGTGCGTTTTATTAAACAACAAGAACAAGAACTACCGATCAACTTAGATGAAGTGATTATTGGTGGGGACTCTGCGGGTGCACAAATTAACAGCCAATATACAGCGATACAAACGAATGCTCAATTGCGTGCTGACATGGGATTTAAGCAGCAATTTAAGCCCGAGCAACTCAAAGCAGCCATATTTTTTGGTGGCTTTTATGATATGCAAACCGTACGTTCGACTGAATTTCCGAGAATTGATTTATTTATGAGAAGTTATACGGGTGTTAAAAATTGGGAGTCACGATTTAAAAATATTGCTGAAATGTCGACGAAAAATCAAGTTACCTCTGATTTTCCAGCAACTTATTTATCGGTTGGGGATGCAGATCCGTTTATGAGTCAAAATGTTTCTTTTGCAGATGCGTTAGAAAAGGAAGGCGTTGTTGTAGAACGCTTTTTCTTTGACGGCTCGCATCATTTGAAACATCAATATCAATTTCATTTGCAAAAACCTGAATCTAAAGAGAATATTCAACAAGTATTGAGCTTTTTAAGTCGAAATACATCTAACACACAAGTGAATACAGAAGTAAAAGATGATATTCATACAGAAATTAATCTAAATCCATATGAGATGTAGACAATGAAGAAAAGACTGATGAGGCATTTCAGCGTCTCATCAGTCTTTTCTTAAATTTTATTGAATACTAAAGCAAACTCATTCATCAAAAAGTTTTAATGAATGAACGATGCGCTTAGTGATTCTCAATTGGAAATGGTACACTAAACATGTCAACGTCATACAGTTGTACCATCATTTAATAAATAAGCCATGATGAGCTCATTGTAATATTGGCCTTGAATTTTTAAAGTGTGGCGCATTTCTCCTTCAACTTTAAATCCGGCACGTTCGTATAAGTGAATGGCTTTTTTATTTTCAGTAACGACAGTGAGTGTGATTCTCGTGATGCCATGGTTTTGACACCAGTTTTTGCAATGTTGAATTAACTCAAACCCGATACCTAAGCCTTGGAATTGACGTAGTACCGCCATAGAAATTTCTGCTTGATGTTCAATGCGACGGAGTTTTTGAGTTGTTACCGTCAAATAACCGACTAATTGATGTTCATTTTCTGCGACGAGGATAGTGAGATGGGGCGAAGTGATGACAGCTTCGATACGTGAAATTGCGTTTTCTAGTGAAGGCATATATTCACCTGGATCGTAAAGCATGTATTCTGATTCTTCAAAAACTTGTTGCATCAGCGTAGTCAATGCTTCCACATCATTGATACTGACTTCTCTGATTGTTATCGTCATGCCTACACCTCCATTCAGTACATATTAATAGGACACGTTGTTGGAAAAGCCTTAAGCTTATTGTATCTTAATTTAATAAATATAGGAAATTTCTAACGTGCAGAATTGAATTTTGAAAAATGGATTAAAAATTATCAATGAATAGAGAAAGGAGTTTTTTATGAAACCGCATGTGTTATTAGCTGGAGGTACAGGCTATATTGGCCGAAGTTTAATTGGAAACTTGCATGATACGACGATACTACATACCATGTCACAATACCCTAAAAGTCAAACACACGACGATATTACAGTTATAAAAGGCGATATATATCATTATGTGGATGTGTTACGTGCAATGGAAGGCATGGATATCGCGGTTTACTTTTTAGATCCGACGAAACATTCAGCCAAATTAACACGCGCATTGGCCAAAGATTTAAATTTAATTGCAGCAGATAATTTCGGACGTGCGGCAGCAGAACAACAAGTGAAAGAAATCATATATGTGAGTGGAAGCCAGTTCGATAATGAGACCGTCAAGCAACTTGGCGCGTACGGTGTGCCAGTTAGAACTACCACACATGCCGTCAAACGTCCGCATATTTCTGTTGAATTTCAAACGTCTAAATACAATGATATTCGTATTGCGCACCATATGCCAAGACCACAAACCTGGAGCTTAGCACAATGGATACAACAATTACGTATTTGGCTGTCAGTCACACCAGGTACGAGAGTTACTGTTGAACAAGATGGCCAGCAATTTAAAGTGTATCGTAAAAATCGTGCGCAGTTGCTAATGCAGTTAGAGCTAGAAAAAATAGACGATGATTTGTATCGATTGGTGATGACAAAAGGGCGTTTAGCACGATTAAATCAAGGGAAGCGTATGCAAATTGAATTTCGTTATATTCGTCAATTCGATTTTGTGATTGTGCATGTCTTTGATTTTATTCCGAGTGCGCTATGGCCAGTCGCATATTTTGTTGAAGTGCCATTTATTCAAATGATGCTGCGTGGTTTTGACACGAAATGCCGCATTCATCATTTTCAATATCGTAAACAAAACGGAGAGGACTTACGTTACACAAAGGACTGATGAAAATGGATATACTCCTTGTAGAAGATGATAAAACTTTATGTCAACAAATTACCGAAGCATTAGCCAGTTGGGATTTTAATGTGATAAAAGTGCACGATTTTGATGCGGTCTTACAAACGTATCTGGACCATCAACCACATATGATATTAATGGATATTACGCTGCCTAAATTTGACGGCTTTTATTGGACACGACAGATTCGGCAACATTCCAGTGTGCCGATTATATTCATTTCGTCGCGTGATAGCCCAATGGATCAAGTGATGAGTATGGAAATTGGGGCCGATGATTATGTACAAAAGCCATTTCATATGCCTGTACTCATTGCGAAACTGCAAGCCATTTTTCGACGTGTGTATCAATACAATCAACAAGAACGTCGCACGATGATATGGCAAGAGGCGGTCGTCGATTGGTCTAAAGGCACAGTGACGAAGCAAGATGATGTGACTTATTTATCCAAAACAGAAATGTTGATTTTAGAAGTGCTCCTCAAACATAAAAATGAAATTGTTGCCCGAGAAGATTTAATGACAGCACTCTGGGATGACGAAGCGTTTGTCAGTGATAATACGTTGACGGTGAATGTGAATCGCTTGCGTAAAAAACTTGCGGCAATGGGCATGCCGTCAGTCATCGAAACTAAAGTTGGAAAGGGATATATTGCGCATGATAACGTCTAAATGGTTTTTATATTTCCTGAGAGAACGTAGCGCCTGGATTTTAATGTTTGTCGTTTTTGATGTCATTTTGTTGTGTTTTGGATTTTTAGATGATGACATCCCGTATAGTAACTTATGGTATATCATCGGTGTGAAATGGATTGTCAGTTTGTTCTTTTTAATACGTGCATCTATGAAAGAGACGCGTTTTTATATGCATTTAGAGACTTTTGAAGAGATTGAAGCTTTCCAACAAAATCAACTCGCGGAAACGCCTTTTGAAAAAGTGACACTGATGTATTTAGAGACAAAGATGACGCAATTACAACAATCAATCGGAGAGCAACAGCACAGAATTGATCTCAATGAACAAAGTATGACGGAATTTATTCACGATATAAAAACTCCTGTGACGGCGCTTAAACTTTTGATTGAAAAAGAAGGAAATCACATGAGGAAACAACAACTGATGTACGAATGGGCGCGCATCGATTATATGTTAGATCAGCATCTATTTTTAGTGCGACTCAATCATCAAGCACATGACATGTATTTTGAAAAAGTGACATTGCGTGGACTTGTTATTGATGAAATACGACAGACGCGTCATATCGCGATGCATAAAGGGATGGGCTTTAATGTCGACATTCCCGAAACGACAATGGTGTATACGGATAAACGATGGATGCGGATGGTCATTCGTCAAATTATTTCAAATGCGATGAAGTATTCTGAGCAAGCGGATATTGATGTGTTTCAAACAATTGAGGATGAGCATGTCGTATTACATATTCGTGATTATGGGGTAGGTATTGCGAAACATGATATGCCACGTATTTTTCAACGTGGTTTTGCAGCTCAAAATGGGCCTGCGATACAAACGTCATCGGGCATGGGACTTTATTTAATTGAAGCGGTCCGTAAAGCACTTGGCATTCATATCGATGTCACGTCTCAAGTGGGTGAAGGGACAACGGTCTCAATCCGCTTTTCAAAACAAAATGATTATCTTGCACGCATGTCAAAGTGACAAAACTGTCACATGAGGCATGCGTTTTGTCACGTGATTCGAACGATTTTATTGTTAATGCGCGATAAAATAACAGTATCAATTCAGCGTAAAGGAGTGTTCGACGTGTCTATTTTAAAAGTGAGTCACGTAAGTAAAATATATGGCAATAAAAAGCAATCATTTGAAGCGTTAAAAGATATACAATTTACAGTTGATAAAGGGGAATTTGTGGCAATTATGGGGCCTTCAGGTTCTGGTAAAACGACTTTGTTAAATGTGATCAGTTCAATCGATAATGTAACAAGAGGAACCATTGAAATTAACGGTCAAGATATTACGAGAATGTCTAATAAGCAATTATCCTATTTCAGAAAAAAAGATGTCGGGTTTATTTTCCAAGACTATAACGTGTTGCATACATTAACTGTTCGAGAAAATATTATGTTGCCACTTTCCATTACAAAACTGAGTCATCAAGAAGCAGAAGCTCGTTATCAAGAAGTGACAGAGGCATTGGGGATTACTGAAATCGGTAGTAAATACCCTGATGAAATTTCAGGTGGTCAAAAGCAACGTACTGCAGCCGCGCGTGCACTGATTAGTAAACCAGCGATTGTATTTGCTGATGAACCGACTGGCGCCCTAGACTCTAAAAGCGCGCAAGACTTGTTAAAACGTTTAGAGACGATTAATCAACAAATGGAAACGACGATTGTCATGGTCACACATGATCCCGTTGCGGCGAGTTATGCGAATCGCGTCATTATGTTAAAGGACGGTCAAATTCATACGGAGTTATTCCAAGGCGATCAACCTGCCTCACAATTTTATCAGGAAATCATTCACAACCAGAGCGTATTGGGTGGTGTGAAACATGCGTTTTAGTGCAATTGTCCTCAAAAACTTCAAACAAAACTTAAGACATTATAGCATTTACTTGTTTTCATTGATGCTCAGTATCGCACTTTATTTTAGTTTTGTAACTTTAAAATATACGGATGACATTTCCAGTGCAGAAGACGCAAAATTGTTGAATGCCGGTGCAGGTATTGGAGAAAAGTTCTTATTTGTGATTATTATCATATTTTTGATGTATGCGAATCGTTTGTTTATTAAACGACGGACGAAAAGTTTTGCGCTATTTCAACTCATCGGTTTATCACGTAAAGATTTGATGCGCATGATGATGTTAGAACAAGCGGTCATTTTTATTGGAACAACAGTCATAGGATTGATTTTAGGATTATTTGGTTCACGATTATTACTATTAATTGTTAAAAAAACAACGCATATTCCAATCGATATTAAAATATTATTCGAACCTAAAGCGTTGACCATTACAATGATATTAATTGTCATATCCTTCATTTTAATTATGGTACAAAGTTTCGTGTTCATTAAGCGCCGTTCGATTATTCAATTGATGTATGATGTGCAACAAAGTGAAGCCACGCAACCGAATATTACGAAAGCTGATGTGATTTTTGGTTTACTTGGTATTGTCATGATTGGTGCGGGTTATTATTTATCAACTATCATGTTAGAGCACATTGAACTCATCGTTGTCTCTGCCCTTTCTATACTCTTTTTAACTGTTGTGGGGGCATACTTGTTTTTCAGAAGTTCAGTGTCATTAATATTTAAATCGTTAAAAAGAAGTAAACGTGGTTATGTGAATGTGACGGATGTTGTATTTACTGCGTCGATTATGCACAGAATGAAAAAGAACGCCTTCTCGTTAACTGTCATCGGCATTATTTCGGCGATTACGATTACGTTATTATCTTTTGCGACAATTGGTAAAGCGAATATTGAGAATAGTGTCAACGGCGAAGCACCGCATGAGTTCACGTATGTAGATGAAACTGATGCGCAAAAGTTTGAAGCGTATTTAAAAGCGAAAAATATTTCATATGACAAAGTGACACAACATGTGATTCAAGTTCCTATTATCGATGCAAGTCAAGGTTTGCGTAAAGACTATAACCGTATACCTGTTGTCAGTGATGCAGAAATTAAAGACATTGATGTGAAACCAGGTGAAATGACATTAGTCAATTATTTAAAAGTATCAGAAACTTTCATAGGATTAGATGAAGGTGTGACATTAGACTTAGGGCGTAAAGAGAAACATGCACCATTGAAAATTACAGAAGCATCTCCATATAACGTGATATCTATTCGAGCAACTTTCGGGTTACCAGTTGCAGTGGTCGATAGCAAAGTTTTCAATACACTCAAAGAAACTCAAATTAAAGATGAAAACGATCAACCGATGACACAAGTTGGCTTTGATTTGAAAAATGAGAAAGATGTTGCGGCGGCTGAAAATGCGAATCTCAAATTCAATAAATTGGTAACACAATCTCGAACATCGTTAGAAAAAGAACAACTGGCATTTTCAGGTATGTTTTTGTTCGTGAGTGGTTTCCTAGGTATTGCCTTTTTAATTGCGGCAGGATGTATCATTTACATTAAACAAATGGATGAAAATGAAGATGAAATGGCAAACTATCAAATTTTGCGTAAAATGGGATATACGCATCAAGATATGTTTAAAGGTTTAGCATTGAAAATCGCCTTTAACTTTGGATTGCCATTGATTATCGGGCTAGGTCATGCTTATTTCGCAGCACGTGCCTTCAATACATTGATGAATGGTGTGAACTTTACACCTGTAATTCTTGCAATGGCGGTATATGCAGTGATTTATTTGATATTTGCAGTACTTGCTTACTACCATTCAAGACGTGCGATTAAATTTTCGATTTAGCAATATGAAAGGGGATAGGAAGAGCATGTTCAGGTAGTATCAGAAGCACATCCTTATCCCATCTTTTTATCGTTGAGGGACCCTCGTTATTTTTGCAGATAACGGGGGCTTATTTTTGTTTGTGGGGATTCATTACTGCTATGATGATGGACCTCATGTTTTAACAAGCTGAAAGTCAAAATTTAATGGGTTGTAGGCTCTGTTTTAATGTTTGAATCATGTACTGCATTTTGAAGCAATATTGAACACGATAAGGGTACGTTTGTTAGACCCTATATCATATAGGTACAACAAGCATAGGAGCAATCTTTACAATACATATGTAGAAAGGCAGCAATAGGATTATGATCTTTTGAAATTGAGCATCTAAAATTTCTCTATATCGACAACAATGATAAGTTTTTATTATCATGTTAAAATATATAAATGGGTCAAATAATGCGAATAAAAAGCTTAAAACAATTTTCTCATAGTTTAATAACTTTACAAAAACGACATATTTATGGCAATTCAAACAAAAAAAGTTACGAAATACTCTGTAGGTTGTCATTTCAGACTTGTCAAAAAATGTAACCCATGTCTGATTTCAAAGCTTCACAAAATAAAATGTTAAGGTTTTGTAAATTTAATTGTAGCTTCTTTAAATATGTGCTATTTTCGAATAGGATTATGAAAAAATGTGAAAACTTTGGCTACCAATAAATTTGAAAGTTAAAAAGGTGATGTTGCCTGCACGTTATATTTTGAGTTAACAAAGGATTAACAATATTTTATAATTAAAGTAACATAACTTTTACAATAGTGATTTAGGTAATCGCTGAATGGAGGATTTTAACATGATTAGGAAGAAAAAGGATAAGTTCATGGAGCGTCTAGAGGATATGATTTTCAATTTAGACCGAGCTGCAATTGAATTCGGTAAAATGGATTTCAATACACATTTAGATTTGCGAGCTTATGCTGACAACGTGAAGACGTATGAGTCACATGGTGATGAATTGATGCATCAAGTGATTACAGACCTCAATCAAACATTTATTACACCAATCGAACGTGAAGACATTATGTCATTGTGTAATGCGATTGATGACGTCTTAGATGCGATGGAAGAAACGTCCGCTATGTTTGAAATGTACTCAATAGAATATACAGATGAATATATGTTAGAGTTTGTAGATAATATTCAAAAAGCAATTGGGGAAATGAAATTAGCAATTGGCTTAATGACAGAGAAAAAGCTTTCACATATGCGTGTGCATTCAATTAATATTAAAGAATATGAAACAAATTGTGATGGTATTTTACGTCAATCCATTAAGCATATCTTTAATAGTGAAACAGACCCTGTCACTTTAATTAAGATCAAAGACATTTATGAAAGTTTGGAAAATATTGCTGACCGCTGCCAAGCTGTTGCGAATAATTTTGAAACAATCATAATGAAAAATAGCTAAGGGAGTCCTCATTTATGGAGTTTTTGTTGCTTATTACAGTAGCTATCATTATCTTTTCGTTATTATTTGATTTTATTAACGGATTTCACGATACAGCGAATGCCGTAGCGACAGCAGTATCGACACGTGCTTTAACGCCAAGACAAGCCATTTTCTTAGCGGCTATTATGAACTTCGTTGGTGCTTTGACCTTTACGGGTGTGGCTTCAACAATTACAAAAGAGATTGTGGACCCATTTACATTAGATAACGGATTAGTCGTTGTATTGTCCGCGATCTTAGCAGCCATTGTGTGGAATTTAGTGACTTGGTATTACGGTATACCGAGTTCGTCTTCACATGCGTTAATTGGAGCGATTGCAGGTGCGGCCATTGCTTCTGCAGGATCAATTAATGTATTACACTTTCAAGGGTTTACAAAAATCGTCCTTGTGTTAATTTTGTCACCAGTGATTGCGTTTATTGTAGGTTTTGTAATGTATACGATTGTTAAACGTGTGTTCAAAAATGCAAACTTAACACGTGCGAATCGTAACTTCCGATTTTTCCAAATCTTCACTGCGTCGTTACAGTCGTTTTCACACGGGACGAATGATGCGCAAAAATCAATG
The DNA here is from genome assembly GCF_002902385.1 of Staphylococcus intermedius NCTC 11048. GTDB lineage: Bacteria > Bacillota > Bacilli > Staphylococcales > Staphylococcaceae > Staphylococcus > Staphylococcus intermedius. The sequence goes on from NZ_PPQH01000009.1 coordinate 97,340, forward strand.
GGTATCATTACAATGGCATTAATCGTTGCGAATATGCAAACAAGTGTCGAACCTGCATTGTGGGTAAAAGTTTCCTGTGCTGCAGCAATGGGCTTAGGTACAGCAGTTGGTGGTTGGAAAATTATTAAAACTGTTGGTGGTAATATCATGAAAATCCGTCCAGCGAATGGGGCGTCAGCAGATTTAGCATCAGCGTTAACGATCTTTGTCGCATCATCGTTACATTTTCCATTATCGACAACACACGTCGTTTCATCTTCAATTCTAGGTGTGGGCTCATCGAATAGAATTAAAGGTGTACATTGGAATACAGCGAAACGTATGATTGTGACATGGGTGATTACATTACCTATTTCTGCACTGCTTGCAAGTGTGTTTTACTTCATTTTAAATTTATTCCTATAAGGATGAATGAGATATTAACAAGGAGCTGAGATATAAGTCTTGGCTCCTTTTTGATTTCAGTAGATTTTGAAGGTGGAGAGAGGGGATGGTGTCAATATGAAGATATTATTATAACAGAAAACGTATTGACCTTCACTTTGAATTTTCACTCACATTCAATAAAGAAGGGACGAATTGTTAAAAACGTGAAGAAAGGCTGGGTAGTGAGAAGTCAAGCGCTTGAAAAATATGAAGCACTGTTTAAGTCATAGTCAACGCATCCTTCGTCTTTATAAATCAAGTCGCTCATCTATTTTGATGAATCGAGAATACGCAAGGGTTCCGTTACATTTTTATTGGAAGGCAAAAAAAGATTAACTAATGATGTTCGTAAACACCATAGTTAATCTCTCTTGTCTCACTATATTAATGAATATAATTGTATGATGAAGCAATTGATGCTGGAATTGTACGATAATCTTGTTGTCCTGGTGGTGTATTGTAGTTCATTTCTGAAATTAAAATGCTACCATCACTGTTGACACGTTCGACAAAAGCAACGTGACCCACTGGACCTTCATAGTTTTGCATGATTGAACCTACTGTTGGATTATGGTCTACTGTATAACCATCTGCTGCGGCATTCGCTGCCCAATGATCAGCATTCCACCAATACGTACTAATCGGTTGACCGATTTGTGCACGGCGATCAAACACATAGTATGTACATTGCCCCCAATCATATAGGTTTTGGTGGCTGAATGTTGGTGTGTTGTATTGACCACTTGTTGCGATACTGCCTGTTCCACCGGCACCACCTGTTGCTTTATAACTGCTTGTCCCACCTGGGATTTGAAGTTGTTGGTTAGGATGGATTAAGTAGCTAGATAATCCGTTCACACGCATTAATTCTTGAACTGACACACCGTATTTTGTGGCAATAATATTTAAAGATTCGCCAGCTTGTACAGTGTATGTACCTCCAATTTGTTGAGGCACAGTAGCTGAAGATTGTGTACCACTACCGCCACCTATAGATAAAACTTGGCCAGGGAAGACCATGTTGTTTTGTAATTGATTAGATTGCTTAAGTGCATCCACTGTTGTTCCATATTGTTGTGCGATGGACCAAAGTGAGTCACCAGCTTGGACTGTGTATTGCGTTGACGCGTCGGCATCTTGATGATTGAGCATAGCGACGGCTGCCGCACCTGAAGTCAACGTACATGCGAATGCGAGTTTTTTCAATGTATTGCCTCCTTAGTTACACGAATGATATGATGTGCTGAGCAATGAATAACGAAATGTGTAATTTGATTATTAATTCAATCATTATGATAACAAAAATATTGGAACATAGGGGAGATGTTACGAATCTGTAATGTTGTAAAAAATATTGTTTTGCTATCAAGTGGGACTTGAATGTTGTCACAATCCAATTTATAGAAAATTTGGTTTGTGAGTCTTATGAGATAATTAAAGTTTTTGTAATATAAATGTATCGTATATTGATGTTTATCGTATATCGTTTCAGAATTTGAATATCCTTTGACATATCGTAAAATAGAATGAAAGGAGGCAAAATGAGATGACAACACGGTATCAATCCCGCTCTGCTTATAGTAAAGTCTGGTTATTTTTTATGTATTATTGGCTGATTTTTGGGATTTCAACATATTTTGGACAATTTTTACCAATAGCTTGGCGACAACCACTATCTATCGGATTGCTCGTCTTAATCTTAGCTTCTATGGTGCTTCAACGTGTGCGCTTTAGTGGCCCGATTATTTCTCACATCTATACAATTGTCGTTGGATTATTATCTTATGCAACATTCATGTATACATTACAAGATCTAGGCGCAACTTTATTTTTCAATATGGTCATTTTAGCCGTATCCGGATTTGTAGCTTTTGGTATCCTCGGCTATTTTTGGATTGAAGATGCATCGAGCTTAGGAAAATATTTATTCGTTACATTAATCGCGCTCATATTAGCGAGTCTTGTCGGTTGGTGGATTCACAGTCCAATCTATTTCACGATTATTGCTGTTGTAGGGTTATTACTATTTTTATTGTATACACTTTATGACTTCAATCGCATGAAACGAGGTCAGTTTTCACCACGAGAATTAGGCTTTAATTTATTTTTAAACCTTTTCCACATTATTCGATATGTGTTAGAATTAGCTCGTATAGTGAGACGCTAAAATAATTGAATATTTGAAACAATCCACTGGAAGTGCCGTTGATAATGGCTGAGATTGAAATGATGATTTCAAAATTCCTGAACCTGATCCAGTTCGTACTGGCGTAGGAAAGTGGCTGTATTCGTGTCAAATGAGGCTACTTTTCTGTTGTATTTAACAGGGGAGTAGTTTTTTTATTATAAGCATTGTGGGAGGTGAGAAGGGCGGTGATTATAGTCATTACACCGTATGTTGAATTAAATGATTGGCATATCAAACGGCTGTGCACGATTGAAAGTCAGATTGTTGGTGTGATTTTACGAACACCTATGGATGGACAGCAACTCAAGCGATGGACTATCCAATTATTGGCGAACGGCTTTCCAAAATCTAAAGTTATCATGCATACAGATTTGGCATTAGCCATCGAACTCGGTATTACAAATGTACATTTTAAAGAGGGGGATTCGCGTGCAGCGATGTTGAAAAAGAAATGTCCGCACTATCAAGTGAGTATGTCGACACATTCAGCAGCGATGGTTCGCGAAGCAAAGACACAACAATTAGACTTTGTGTTGTTCGGTCACCTTTTTCCGACCGCGTCAAAACCTGAAGTACCACCACGGACGCAAACTGAAATCACGGATGTATTGGCTATTGAATTCCCGATAGTCGCATTGGGAGGTGTGACAGCTGATACAGTGCATCAAGTAGCATCTCATTTTACAGGAATTGCGTGTATTAGCAGTGCATTTGGCCATGAACTTCAACAATTTGACAAGATGACCCAAAAATGGAGATTAAAGAAGGTGGAATAAATGGAAGTTTTTGTAAATGGAGAACAGCAACAATTTGAGGAAGGCACGACGGTGCAAGACATTTTAGACCATTTCGGTATTGAAGCGAAACGGATGGCTGTCGAACGTAATGCAGCAGTTGTTAAACGCTCGGAATGGTCAACAACCGAAGTACGACAAGCAGATCAATTAGAATTGTTAGAATTTGTAGGAGGCGGTTAACAGATGTTTAAAATTGGAAACTTAACTTTTAACTCGAGATTATTTTTAGGAACTGGAAAATTTGAAAACGAAGCCATTCAATCTAAAGCAATTGAAGCATCAGAAACAGAAGTACTCACTTTTGCGGTAAGACGCATGAGTTTATATGACAAAAATTTACCGAATCCTCTAGCGAATGTTGATTTATCAAAATTTACGACGTTTCCAAATACAGCAGGGGCAAAAACAGCAGAAGAAGCTGTACGTATCGCTGAGTTAGCGCGTGAAGCTGGCGTGTGTGACATGATTAAGGTCGAAGTGATTGGCGATGATGATACATTACTTCCAGATCCACTAGAAACGTATAAAGCTTGCGAAATTTTATTAGAAAAGGGTTATATTGTTTGCCCCTACATTTCAGATGATGTCGTGTTGGCGAAGCGACTCGAAAGTTTAGGTGTGCATGCTGTGATGCCACTTGCTTCTCCTATTGGTACAGGGCGTGGTATTACTAATCCATTGAACCTCCGTTATATTATAGAAAAGTGTGAAGTACCCGTTATTGTTGATGCAGGCATTGGTTCAGCCAAAGACTGTGCGGAAGCGATGGAACTCGGTGCAGATGCGATATTGCTCAATTCAGCCGTCTCACGCGCACAAGATCCAGTTAAAATGGCTGAAGCAATGAAAAAAGGCATTGAAGCGGGCCGTTTGAGCTATGAAGCAGGGCGTATTCCGATTCGTTATAATGCGGTTCAATCAAGTCCGTCAGAGGGGCTAGGCTTTTTATAATGGAACGTTATCATAGACAAATGCGCTTCCAACATTTCGGGGAGTCTGGTCAACGTCAATTACAACAATTGCACGTATTTGTCATAGGTGTTGGTGCTTTAGGCAGTGGTATTGCAGAACAACTGGTGAGAAGCGGTGTGGGCAAGCTTACCATTGTTGATAAAGATGTGGTGCATTTATCCAACTTACACCGTCAAAGTGGCTATGTTGAAGCAGATGCGGAAGCGATGAAGCCGAAAGTGTTTGCGCTTAAAGAACGCCTTGCCATGATGAATCATGAAGTGACAATTGAACCGTTGTATGAAGAAGTGACAGCACGAAATATTGAAGGCATCCTTGAAGCGTTACAACCTGACATGGTACTCGATGGACTCGATCGTTTTGAAACACGCTATTTGGTCAATGAAGCGACCCGGAAATTGAACATCCCTTATATTTATGGTGCAGTTGTAGGCAGTCAATTGAGTGTCTTTCCAGTGAGTCATGATGGCCCGTGTTTACATTGTGTCATGCCGGACGTGCCTGAGACGATGGAAAGTTGTGATCTTAATGGGGTTCTGCCACCCGCTGTTCATTTGGCCAGTAGTTTTGTCGTGGCAGAAGTTTTTTATTACTTGATGCACGGCGATTTTTCTTACCAAATGACGACAAGTGACATTGATCAAGGTAAAGTGAAAAAACTTTCGATTCAAAACCTTAAAGAAGCGGATTGCCCTGTATGTGCACAACGTCAGTTTACACGACTACAAAATAAGCAGCTCGAGACTACGCAGCTGTTATGTGGGGGTGTGTATCAATTCAGGTTGGCACCAGAACAATTTGAAGCCCCAATATGTCAAGAAGTCGCGATACTAATTGATAATGCTTTTGTTAAACGCTTTCGACTAGAATCTTTTGAAATGACATTCTATCAAGATGGGCGATTATTAGTTTATGGTGCAGAGGACATCCACTCAGCACGATCCATCGTTCGACAACTCTTTGAATATCCCATTTCTGTGTAGAATGTTGCCATAGTCTAAATTTTACATGTATAATAAAGGGTACTCAAAAAAGTATTTGAAAGCGAGATGGAAGTCATGGGACGTAAATGGAATAATATTAAAGAAAAGAAAGCGCAAAAAGACAAAAATACAAGTCGCATATACGCTAAATTTGGTAAAGAGATTTATGTAGCTGCGAAATCAGGTGAACCTGATCCTGAATCTAATCAACAATTAAAATTTGTCCTTGAACGCGCGAAAACTTATTCTGTACCCAACCATATTATTGATAGAGCGATTGAAAAAGCAAAAGGTGGCGGCGAAGAAGACTTTGATTCACTCCGTTACGAAGGTTTCGGTCCAAGTGGTTCAATGGTGATTGTGGACGCCTTAACGAACAACGTCAATCGTACAGCTTCTGACGTGAGAGCGGCTTTCGGTAAAAACGGCGGAAATATGGGCGTATCTGGCTCAGTAGCTTATATGTTCGATCATACCGCTACATTTGCATTTGAAGGCTTTGATGCGGACACAGTACTTGAAGCTTTAATGGAAAACGATATTGATGTACGTGACGTCATTGAAGAAGGTGGCTTAACGATTGTATACGCAGAGCCTGATCAGTTTGCGACTGTACAAAAAGCTTTGGCACAATTAGGTGTTACATCATTTGAAGTCGCTGAACTTGAAATGTTACCACAAACTGAGGTTCAACTTTCAGTAGAAGATCAAGAAACGTTTGAAAAATTAATCGATGTATTAGAAGAGTTAGAAGACGTTCAACACGTTTATCATAATGTAGAACTTGCATAGTCACTGGAGGTCAATGCCATGGAAGCACAAGAATGGGTGCGCCATCTAGATTTAACCCCTCATCCAGAAGGGGGCTATTATCGCCAAACCATTTTAAGTCCGGATACGACGAATGAAAGACCGCACTATTCGAGCATTTATTTTCTACTCGAGGATAAAAACATTTCACATTTCCATCGAATTGATGCAGATGAGATTTGGTATTATCATGCGGGTGAGACGTTGACGATTCATATGATTTTTCCAGATCATACGTATCAAGCAGTGCAATTAGGACCAAATGTGGCAAATGGCGATGTATTGCAATATGTTGTGCCAAAAGGGACGATATTTGCATCATCTATCGAACGTGAAAATGCATTTGCTGTTGTCGGTTGTATGGTGCAACCCGCGTTTCAGTTTGAGCATTTTGAGTTGTTCACACAAGCGGAATTGTTGGCATGGTATCCGGAACATGAAGCGATTATTCGTAAATATGCGAAGGTTTCGGTGGAAGGATAGGTTGATTTGAAAGACTGATGAGATGTTGGTGTCTTATCGGTCTTTTTTGTTTTCACAAATGATAGTGGGGGATATGTCATAAGCTTTGTCATTGAGAGATTGCTGAACCATCACTCGCTTTCTTAGGGGCTGATTCTTCAACTAACCCACGCTAGATTTTAAAGTAACATAGTAGAAGCGTTGGTGGATTTTCCGAATCAGCTCATCCCTCAAGCGTCTCGGATGGTTCAAGCAATTCTAAACCGCGACTGACTCATAAAACATGAAAATGCGAAAACAAAAAGTATGATGTCTATTGAATGAGAGGGATTCGGCGAGGCGTTCTTAGGGGACTTGCCTCAACTCAATTTGGCTTGATTGGGACGTACATTCAATTGGCATCAGTGTATAGAAATATAACGACCGTTTGAGTGGAAAAAGTAGTGTTCGACTGCGAGGGCATCATGTTTTGGTTTATAAATGTCTCTGAATGAACAGTAATTTTATATTATAGTATAGTTGCAACAAGTGACATCCTACTTCGATTTATATATAATGAAAAAAAGGGAGTTGGTGGCTGTGAAAGTGAAATATATTGACAAACGTCACTGGCGTCGCCTCTTAGACCATGATTATATCGAAGTTAAAGTCAATAACAATAAATTTAAAGGCATAATAGGTTTAATTTCAATTAAAAAGGTGAGAGATCCTTTAGAGGTGACTGTTGTAAATCAACGGATGGTAGTAGCTGATGATGGCTATCAATGGCTACAAATCCTGCCAGAGAAAAAGCGTTACAGCATGACAGTAATGTTCGATGATAAAGGTCAACCTTTGCAATACTATTTTGATATTAATTTAAAAAACATTATCCAAAAAGGCAAGGCACGGACAATTGATTTATGTTTAGATGTGCTTGCATTACCAGATGGACAATATGAACTCGTGGACCAAGATGACTTAGAGCGTGCATTTAAATCGAACCAAATTACGCGAAAGCAATATCATGAAGCTTATGTGATTGCACATCAATTAATGATTCAAATTGATGAGGATTTTGAGAGCATTCAAAATAAAGCAATGTATTGTTATCACAAAATTAATCGCAAATACCAAAAGCAAGAAAAGTATAAACAGTTTGAAACATCAAATGGAGATGGTTTTCACACACCGTAACAACCACCACTGTGTGCTGTGAAAAGATTTCTGCACACTGGACAATGATCTTGTCTAGTGTTTCTTTTATTTTGAGGAGGCTGTACGATGAAAATTGATGATTATCGGTTATTAATTACTTTAGATGAAACACGCACACTGAGAAAAGCGGCTGAACGTCTTTATATTTCACAACCTGCTGTGACCCAACGTTTGAAATCCATTGAACGTCATTTTGGTGTGGACATTTTTATTCGTACGAAAAAACAGTTGATTACGACGACGGAAGGTGCGATGGTCATTGCCCATGCGAAATCCATGCTGAAACAAGAGCGTCTATTCCAAGATAAGATTAAGGCGCATGTCGGTGCAATTAATGGAACGTTATCGATAGGCTGTTCTTCTTTAGTCGGTCAAACGGTCTTACCAGAAGTGTTGAATCGATACACTGCTGAGTTTCCAAACGTTGAAATTCAATTACAAGTCGGTTCTAGTGATCATATTAAAGCAAATCATAACGATTACCATATTATGATTGTGAGAGGTAATCCGTTACTCAATATGCACAACGATCACTTGATGGATGATCAGCATTATTTCATCTTTCCAAAAAATAAAGAAACGGAATTACATAAGTTGCCTTTTATTGAATTTCAAGCAGACCCGGTTTATATCAATCAAATTAAGACATGGTATCAACAGCATATGTCCCAGGATTATCATGCGCGAATTAAGGTGGACCAAGTGGCGACCTGTAAAGCATTGTTGTTGAGTGGCGTCGGGGTGACAATTTTACCGGAAATTATGGTAAAAGATTTAGATGAATCTCAATTTGAAATGTTAAAAGTAGACGTAGAAGAGCAATCTTTAGTCCGTTCTACATATTTAAGTTACGACATGAGTATGGTACAGTTACCTCAAGTGAGTTCATTTATTAATGTGTTTAAGACATATTTACACATTGAAGATATCGAATAAAGACATGTGGTGAATAGAAAAAGAGTGTAAAGCATGACGTCATTCAATATCAATTTTAAATATATAAAGGGAGAACACACATGTTTCGTGAATTGTTAACGATTAAAAATTATAAGTTATTTATTGTGAATATGATGCTGATTGGGATGGGCATTGCAATTACAGTTCCATTTTTTGTCTTATTTGCAACGAATCAGTTGGGGATGACAACCAATCAGTTTGGATTGTTATTAGCGTTGGCAGCCATTAGTCAATTTACGATGAACAGCATTGTCGCGCGTTTTTCGGATACACACGCGATTAATCGAAAAGTACTGATTATTGCAGGTTTATTAATGGGTGCCATCAGTTTTAGTTTGCCATTTTTTGTGCATTCCATTGTACTATTTATTATTTTGTATGCCATTTTTCAAGGGCTATTCGCTCCGGCTATGCCCCAACTTTATGCTTCGGCAAGGGAGTCTATTAATCAATCTACATCGAGTAGTCGTGCGGTATTTGCCAATTCAGTTTTACGTTCCATGTTTTCATTTGGTTTTTTATTTGGTCCGTTAGTGGGAAATATTTTAAACCAATCATGGGGCTATAGTGGTTTGTTTGGCGGGACTGTCGCGATTATTTTGACGACGCTACTTCTTCAAGTTTTCTTTTTCAAGGATGTTAAAGCGAAAAAGCCCATTCGAGATAGTGTAGAAACAGAACGAAACGCACCATCTATGTTGAAACATCGTTATTTAATCGTCCCGTTTGTTGCTTTTGTGTTGCTACATATTGGTCAGTGGATGTACACACTCAATATGCCGCTTTTTGTGACACAATATTTAAATGAAGAAGAAAAATATGTAGGTCACCTTGCAAGTTTATGTGCCGGTTTAGAAGTGCCATTTATGATTATTTTAGGCATGGTCGCAAGTAAAGTAGAGACGCGGACGTTATTAGCCATTGCGGCAGTGTGTGGGAGTTTATTTTTCGGTAGTATAGGCGTATTTGAAAGTGTCCATACGATGCTCGTTGGCCAAGTGTTACTGGCAGCCTTTTTAGCGGTATTACTTGGTATAGGCATTAGTTATTTTCAAGATGTTCTACCGCAATATCCAGGTTATGCGTCGACGTTATTTGCCAATGCAATGGTGATCGGTCAATTGTTAGGGAATTTATTAGGTGGCGCAATGAGTCAGTGGGTTGGCTTAGGCAATGTCTTTTATGTTTCTGCGCTTTCATTGGCGTGTGGTTTTGTGTTAATTTTATTTACTAAGAAAAGTAGAAAAACAGTTCAAACTGTGTAAATAAGGAGTTGACATACAGTAATGTCAGATGTGATTTTATGGGTACTCGTTTTAGCGGCATTCGTATTGGCATTTATCGGTTTAATCAAGCCTATCATTCCAGCAATTCCCGTATTGTGGATTGGCTTTTTGATTTATCAATTTGGCATTAATGGTGCCACGTTGTCCTGGATTTTTTGGACAGCAATGATGATATTCACGATTTTTATTTTCGTATCAGACTTATGGCTCAATCGCTATTTTGTGAATCGATTTGGGGGGACGAAAAAAGGTGAGTGGGCCGCATTAATTGGTGTGCTTGTGGGGGTGTTTGTCCTACCGCCATTTGGTGTGGTGATTGTGCCATTTATCGCTGTGATGATTGTTGAAATGATGCAGTCTAAAAATTTAATGCAAGCAATCAAAGCGAGTATTGGTTCACTTATCGCATTTTTCTCTAGTGCCGTGATGCAAGCCATGCTTATGTTTGTCATGATCATTTGGTTTTTCATCGACGCGTTACTCATCAATTAAAGTCGTATTCCCAAAATAAAAAAAGTCAGGTGAATGAATGGTAAACGCGCCATTCATCAACCTGACTTTTTTAATGGGATACACGCAATTAAAAATCTATCGCCAAGACGCACTTTTAGCACGATCGTCATTTTTGTATTTCAACATGCCGAGTGGAACGATGACAAACGAAGCAATAATAAATGTCCAGTTACCAATATGGATATATGGACCGAATTGTAAAAAGTTTTGCGGGAAAAAGAAAATAATAAAAATTAATAAAGTAAGGGCTATTAATACGACATAGCCAATCAGCCAAGCGAAACGCGAATAGTCAAAAGCTTGAAGTTGTATCATTTTAAAACAAGACCAAATGAATAAAAAAGTGACAAATATTCCGGCAACAAAAGTAAGCGGAAAGGTATACAAATAAACACGTGTATCATTAATAAAAAATCCTAAAAAACCTTTTAAGAAGCAGAATACACCTAATAAAAAGACGATATGTTGTAAAATATAATGACAAATATTTTTAAAAGTATGATTCGGCATCTCTTTTATTGTTTGAATGGCATGTTTTTTAGGTTGATGATCAAAAAATTCCATCGCATGGAGACCTTTGTTTTCAGCTTTAAGTAAATGATCTAAAATACGTTGCAACACTTTTTCGGAGTCATGTGCATTGACGCGCATATCCGCACGAACATAGGTCATGTAACTTTCAAAGATTTGGCGATCCGTATTGTTCAGCCGTAATGATTTAACATTATTTTCTTTCATCAGTTCATTCGTCGTTTTCATCGGTCAAGCACCTCCTCAAGTTTAAATCATAATGAACTGTACTTATTATGACGATATTCATGAGATAAATCAATCCTAAATGAAAGGAGAGGGTGATGATTTTACTTACACCTGAAGATAGAGACTACATTCATCTGGTAGCAGTCCAGCATGTTCAACTGTTACAATCAGATACTTTAATGCGAAGTCAAGGCACGCAAATGGAAATTGCACTTTATGAAGAAATGATTGCTTATCGATTACGTTATGCAGGCGATTGGATTGGTGTTTTGACTGATGCGCATCAACATATGAAAGCCTATGCATGGGCACACTATGAACCGACAAATGCGCAAGTGACCATTGAATCTTTATATGTTGATCCTGAATTTCGACAACAAGGATATGCGACTGAACTTAAGCGACAGATTGAAAAGTGGGCTCAATCGAAAGGCGCACGCCAAATTATCGGTACAGTACAACAATCCAATCAAGCGATGCTGCAACTAAATAAAGCACTAGGATATCGCGTGGAAAAATATATTATGTCAAAATCATTAGAAGAGTCATAAGCATTATGCGAATCTGTTTAAACCATGATAAAATAAAGTGTAAGTCATTCTAAATGGAGAGAAATAACTATGAAGAAACAACTTATCGCACTTATGGGGACAGTCCTATTGTTATCAGGGTGTGGCAATAGTGAAAAGGAAAAACTACAAAATGAAATTAAATCGTTAGAAGACGAACAAAAAGAATTAAAACAAGAAAATAAAAAGTTAAAAGAACAAAGTGAAAAATTAGATCATCAAATTAAAGATCTTGAACATTCTATTGATAACGCGAAAACTTCGGATGATAAGAAGAAAAAAAGCAACAAAGACAGCAAGAAATCAACAAAAACTAAAAAAGACGCAAAATCTACAGAACAATCAAAAGATACGTCTGATGCTCAAGAAAAAAATTAATTTAGATGATGAGTTTAATGTCATTTTGATATCTTAAGCTATTGACATGACCCGCAGTGAATCGCGTTTGATGTTGAGAAGGATAGGGTATTAAAAACACATATATTACGGAGAGAAAAGAGGGCTATCGTATGTACGAAAAAGAATTTAGATTATTAGAAGGTCGTGACATGTCACTGATTGAACTTGGACGTGAACTTGAAAATATTACAGGGTATTCAATTATTGATTCTACAGGCGAGTTGCAACGTTCCATCGCTTTGAAACCTAATTTTAATCACGACTGGGAAACGTATACGGCGACATATCGTTTGAATCATAAAAATGATTTTGTTGATGCCGTATTTACAACACAGAAAGGTCAAAACCCAGAACGATTAAAAGAGGTCCCTGTGACGATTCAATTGATGAGCTATATTTCAAGAGCGTAATGAAGTGGATAGCCCATCAACAATGGGAAACGCAGGATACGTCTGATTGATAAAGGTATAGGATGTTGACTGAAAATGCGCCCAGTGAAACTTTTAGAAATCAAATACATCACTGAGGCGGGGAGCTGAAATCACACGCAATATGAGTGGTTTCTGACCCGCTTCTTTTTTTGGATATACGGTTAAATGGGGGATGCACAATGACAGTTTATATAGAGACAAATCGATTGAAATTGAGAGACTGGCAAGATGAGGATTTGCTACCATTTCAGCAATTGAACGCAAACCGCCAAGTCCGCCAGTATTTTCCAAGCTTATTAAGTTACCAAAAAACAGCACTGGATTTTGAAGCGATGAAATCCTATTTAAAGCAACATCAGATAGGATTGTTTGCAGTGGAGTTAAAAGCAACGAAAGAATGGATTGGTTTTATAGGGGTAAATTATATTCCACAAACAGTTGATTATCCTTTTGAAGAGCTTCCGTTTTATGAAATTGGTTGGCGGTTATCACCTGAAGTTTGGGACAATGGGATTGCAACAGAAGGGGCAGCAGCAGTGCTCGATTACGTAGCTGAACGTGGTGTGAGTGAAGTATACGCGATGGCAGCGAAAGTGAATCATGCTTCGATACGTGTGATGGAAAAAATTGGCATGACACATTATGATGATTTCGAGAAACCTGGATTGAGTGAACATCATGTACTAAAGTCACAAGTCCGCTATAGAAAACAGTTAAAAGAAGCTTAAGGTTTTTGATCAAGGGGACATCAAAATCTATAGTTTGTGATGATGTTTTGTTTGAGGCTAAATTGGCCTCTTTTTTGTTTGCTCATATTTCAAAAAATAGAAGTAAAAGTTTGATGGGACACGTGTATAGAGATAACAAATAAAATAGAGAGGCAAATCGAAAGCAGCCATTTACAAAATAGCGTAGTTGAAATAGACACATATGATGGGTGTTGCATACGACATCTATTCCAACAACGCTAGAAACGACGGAATTTAATCATATGTACGTGTTGAAATCGGTTTGGCGTTTTGAAGTCCTTCTAATAATGCTTGAGGCGTTTCATATACACCGGCAAGTTTTTCGTACTTTTGATCAATAAACCCTTCGCGAATCATATGCGCGATTAATGCTTCTAAAGGTTTGTAAAATTGTTTGATATTAAAAATACCAATCGGCTTATGATGCAATCCAATTTGGGCCCAACTATAAACTTCAAAAAACTCTTCAAGAGAACCCGCGCCACCTGGAGCAATGACAAATGCATCAGCAAGGTCTGCCATTTTTTGCTTACGTTCATGCATGGAATCCACTAAAATCAGTTCAGACACTTTTTGACTCGTAATTTCGCGTTCGTCTAACAAGCGCGGCATCACACCTATTGCATGTCCACCATGATCTAATACGCCGTCCTGTATCGCACCCATAATGCCCACAGAACCCGCACCGAATACAAGTTCAATACCTTGTTCAGCAAAGTATTGACCTAAAGCATACGCTTCTTTGACATATGTCTCATCCAATCCTTTACTTGCACCACAATAAACTGCTATACGTTGAATCATTTTTCATCGCTCCTTGTTTAAAATAGTCTTTATTCATATTCTAAAACAAAAAGAAGTGCATGTGTAACAAAATAAGAAATGTTGAAACACATACACAGCTATGGGGTTTGAATGCAATGGCGAAATGAAGTTTCAAAGTTAAGTCGTTGTTTTTGATCGAATGCAGGTGGCCCTTTATGATGACGTTTTGTTTTTCGACGTGCTTGCTGATGAAAGTACCGTTGTGCAAGTAAGCGGTCAATGTTTTCAGGCGTATAAATGTGGCCGTTATGATGCAAAACGTGTTTGACTTTTTCTAAGACGAGGCTGGCCAACCCATAGTCTTGTGTGACAACAATATCATTGGGTTTGGCATGTTGGAGCAACATAAAATCAACAGCATCACGCCCGCCATCGATATATTTAACTTCAACATGCGAAGGAAAATCCTGAACAGTAAAATGACTATAGCTACGAAATAAGTATACAAAAATGCCTGTCTCAGCCGTGATTCGAACGATGGAATCGACGACTGGACAAGCATCGCCATCTATTAATACGCGCATTTATCGTCCTTGCTTCTTCATTGATTTTTGAGATGTGTCATTTAACTGTTGATTTTGTCTTAATGTGTCACTGTCTTGCACTTGGCGCTCCATATTTTGATAATGTTGTTCATATAAAGGTGCATTGTCTGAAGTAGTTTCGACTTGACCTGGTTTACGCGTTGTAGGTTGATTTTCGCCAGTGGAACTTTGTGTTGTTTGGAGTTCAGATAGCGTCGTAATGCGCTGCTTTTCTTGTTGATATTGTGACTGAACTGTCTTGTCTGACGTTACTGAACTATTTGTAAGTGTTGCATCTGGCGTATGCCCAGCCTGTTCTTCATACTTCTTCATATCTTTCATATTTTTCTTTAGCGCTTTTTCACGTGCTTTGGCAGCTTTTTCTTCTTTTTTATGACGTTGTTCGAGATGCTTTTTTAAGTTTTTATTCATTTTGTCGACTTCTTTTTTGTTGCGTTTTTCAATTTTTTCAGCACGCTTCTCAGTTTTAGCATCGAGTTGTCCTGGTGTATGGCCGACTTTTTCTTCATATTTTTGCATTTTTTTCATTGTTTTAATCATTTGTTTTTGACGTTGATCCAATGCTTTATCTTCTTCTTTATGACGTTCGGCAACGTGTTTTTCTAGGTTTTTCGCTAATTTATCAATTTCTTTACGATTTTCTTTAGCGATTGCTTTGCCACGCGCACGTACATTCTCAGGACGATGGTAACGTTGGATTTCTGCTTCTTTTTTCATTACTTTATTGTAATCATGACGACGTTTTTTCGTTTGAATCGTACTTTTTAAATGGCTTGACCCTGAAACGACAGTGTCTTTCACAGAATTCGCTACACGGCCTGTTTGATGTGCCACAGTTTTAGAAGTATTCACGGTTGTTTGTGTCACTTTTTGGACATCGGGATGTTCTTTAAATTTTTTACGCTCTAAGATGAGTGGGACTAGAAATACAGGTAAAACATTGATCATCATTTTAATGGTTTTATTCATGAACGTTGCCTCCAATTATGAGTATACTTATGATTTTTTACCCTTTTCGTTGCATCGATAAACGCTAAAGGGTGAACGTCGCACTTTGTTGGACGCTAAAATTCGATAAGTTAAGCTCAATTCGTATTGTAATATTATTGTACATTTTTTTTGATGAAAATTTAAAAAGTCAACTCGGTTATTCGGCATTTTAAAACTATGGGTGATAGGTTCACTTAACTGCAGTGACGATAACGACATCTTTTTTCAGCTATATGGCCTCATGCAAATGACTCAAAATATGCGATGTACACAGTGTTAAAACACTATCAGTATTGCAAAATAAAAAAGTGGGGCTAGACACTCGTGGTCTCAACCCCTTTCTTATACTTTAATGCATATTCGATTATTTAATGATGCCGAAATACACGACAGCAATGACGACAACAAGTACAATACGGTAAATCGCAAATGGTAATAATTTAACATTTTGAATCAATTTCAAGAACAGTTTGATTGAGATAAAACCGAAAGTAAAGGCAGCTAAGAATCCTAAAATATAGAATGGGATATGTGCCAATTCGATATAATCTAAATGTTTAATAATAGATAAGCCACTTGCTGCTAACATGACAGGGACTGCCATAATGAACGTGAAGTCAGAAGCAGATTTGTGGTCTAATTTCATTAATACCCCAGTTGAAATTGTCGAACCAGAACGCGAAAACCCTGGCCACATGGCAACGGCTTGAGAAAGTCCGATGACAAATGCTTGAAAATAAGTGATTTCATTCAAGGTTTTTGGATTTTTAACATTAAGACTAAATTTATCAGCAATAATCATGTAAATCGCACCGAGGAATAAACCGATCAGTACAGTTGGCACGCTAAATAAATATTTTTCAATCAAATCATCAAATAATAGACCTAGTACACCTGCTGGAATCATTCCTATAAAAATGTGTAAGAGATTTAAACGACGTGGTTTCGAACGACGACCAGGCTGTTGTTCTGGTGCGTATTTACCGATATGTAACATTTCGAAATACTTGTGACGAAAAATCCATGCTGCAGCAAAAATTGAACCGAGTTGTATGACGATTTTAAAGGTAAAAGCAGATTGTGATCCTAAAAACTCTGTCGATTTCAACCACATATCATCGACTAAAATCATATGTCCTGTTGAAGAGACGGGAGCGAACTCAGTCAATCCTTCAACGATACCAAGAATAATGGCTTTAATTAATTCGAAAAATAACATACAGGAACCCTCTTTAATCATTTTTGTGTAAATTTTTATATAACATAGCATATGATAGCATATTCGCAATTAAGATGTCTTATCATAACTAAAATTTTTTGAAAGATACATCTTGAGCAGTAGAGAAGGCATTGGGGGTATTGTTGTGGATATAGTACAGTGTCATTTCAAGTGAAGCATCTCAGACAAAAAATAGTCGAATTTTTTCACGTGAAAGGGATACTTTAAGCATGTAAAATGGAGAAATGACACATACAAATGGAGGCGGAAATTAGAGATGAAACAACTACATCAGTGGGCTAAGCAATTTTATATCTTGCCTGTATTCATGGCTATCGTTTGTATTGGTCTTGCACTTTCAGTCGTTGCGCAAAATGTGACGATTGGTATCATTTTAGAACGCATACTCACGCAACAATCTACAACATGGTCGGTCATGATTGGATTTCTAGCGTTCGTATTGATATTACGCGCAACTTTAGATTTTGTGAATGGATGGTTAGGGGAACGGCTGGCACATCGCGTTCGACAGACGATTCGGCACCGCTTATTACATCAAGTGTCTCGACAAGCAGTTGGTGAAAGATTGACGATGGCGACGGAGACCTTGTCTGAAATGTTGCCGTTTTATCGCAACTATTTACCTCAAGTATTTAAATCGACATTTATCCCACTTGCTATCATTGTAACGATGCTTTTTGTGCATATACCCACAGCTATAATTATGCTCGTTACGGCGCCATTTATTCCTGTTTTTTATATTGTTTTTGGTTTGAAAACACGTGATGATGCGAAAGATCAAATGACATTTTTAAATCAATTTGGTCAACGGTTCTTAAGTTTGACGAAAGGTTTAGTCACTTTAAAACTGTTTAACCGTTCTGAACAAGCAGTAGCAACGATTAATGATGAGAGCACACAATTTCGTGATAAGACGATGACGATATTAAGAAGTGCATTTTTATCTGGTTTAATGTTGGAATTTATTAGTATGTTAGGCATTGGTTTAGTTGCCTTAGAGGTTGGTTTAAGCTTGATTGTATTCCAATCGATACATTTCGGTACCGCTGCCATTGCGATGATTATGGCGCCAGAATTTTATAACGCCATTAAAGATTTAGGTCTCGCCTTTCATACAGGAAAAGAAAGTGAAGGCGCTAGTGACGTCATTCATGCAGCTCTTGATGAACGCGAAGATAAGTCGGGACATGAAATCGGTGTTGATGAAGAGCAAATGCCACTCATTCAAGTCCGAAATCTTCAATATCACTATCCGAATACGACGTCTCAGGTATTAACAGAGATGCATCTTGATATTTTTGAAGGTGACCGTATTGCATTAGTGGGTCCAAGTGGTGCAGGTAAATCCACATTCGTACGCTTGTTGATTGGCGAACTATTGCCTCAAAAAGGGGATATCACCTATCAACGTCACGGGATGAAAATAGGTTATCTTTCTCAAAATCCGTATATTTTTAATGCAACCATTGCAGAAAATGTCGCTGTATTTAACGATGTTCCTGCTGAAAAAATCATTGCAGCGTTGGAAGCGGTACAGCTCATGCCAATTGTCGAGAGGTTTCAGGATGGTATTGAAACGTTGATTGGTGAAGGTGGAGAAATGTTATCCGGTGGTGAAATGAGAAGAATAGAGTTAGCAAGATTGTTATTGATAGACCCTGATTTTGTCGTTTTAGACGAACCTGTCGCAGGGTTGGATAATGAAACAGAACAAGTCATAGGACAAACATTAGACCGTCATTTTCAACAAACTACGCGTTTAACCATTGCACACCGTCAGTCTACCATTCAACATGCGACACGACGTATTTATATTGCAGACGGTACGATTCAGTCGGATGATGATCAGATTCAACTTTCGTTAACCCGAACGCCAAATGGAGGTGGACAGTAAATGAAACTTCAACAAGTCATCAATATTAAGTGGGACAAAGATATTGTTATGGCCATTTGTATCGGTGTATTAGGAAGTCTTGTTGCGCTCGGCATGTTCTTTTTAAGTGGCTATATGATTACTCAAAGTGCTTTAGGCGCACCATTATACGCATTAATGGGTTTGATTGTAACGGTAAAATTATTTGGATTTATACGTGCGATAGCCAAATATTATGAACGATTACGCTCTCACCGTGCAACTTTTACGATGTTAAGGGATGTACGTGTTCAGCTCTATCGTGCGCTTATCCCGATTGTCCCTGATGTCTTTCGTAAATTCCGATCAAGTGATTTACTTGGTAGAATGGTGACGCAAGTGGAAGCATTGCAGAATATCTATTTACGCGTCTATTATCCACCTATTGTCATTGGTATAACGACGCTCATTTCAGCAGTGACTTTAATTTATTTTTCATGGGTACATGCCATCGTTTTAGTCGTTACAATCATCATTTCTTTATTCGTTTTGCCCGCATTACGGGTGAAAAAAGCGACACGTGTGCGACTACATGTTGATCAAACAGGACAACGATGGATGCATACGTATTTTGACTATATATTAGGTTACGATGAGTTGAAACGTTTTAAGAGTGAACAAAAATATCATGCACAGGTAGTCGATCATGAAGTGGCATTTAGCCAAGCAGAGCATTTGTCACAACGAAGTCACCTCATTTACGACTATATCCGTCATTTGATAAGTATGGCAGCATTACTCAGCAGTATCGTGCTCGCTGTCGTAATGGTCGCACAACAACAAGTAGATATCATCTATATGACGAGCATTATTTTAATGATATTAACTTTATTAGAACAAGCTGTGCCAATGAGTCAAGTCGCTGATTATAAAAGCGAGACGGATTTAGCACAACAAAGCTTATCAGAAGTGATGGGGCATCAAAAAGGAATGATTAGAAAAGAGAAGGTAGATGTCCAAGATATTTCTGCCGGTTCATCTCTGTTCACATTGAAAGATGTTACACTTTATTACGAACATCAACAACGACCTAGTGTACAACATTTAAACTTACGCATTCATAAAGGTGAACATGTCGCTATTGTTGGGGCATCTGGTTCAGGTAAATCAACGCTATTACAATTGTTAATGGGATTGTATACACCTAGTGAAGGTCAAGTTTTAGTCGGGGACCATGATCTGCATGAATTAGACATGCCACAGTATTATCATCAGCTCAATACATTGTTACAACAACCGCATTTTTATGACGGTACAGTATATGAAAATTTATTGACTGATATTTCAACGCCTCAATGTCGGACAGTGCTTGATCAATTACATTTGCAACATATTGGGTTAGATCGAATGGTGACATTCAATCAAAATACATTGTCGGGCGGTGAATTTCAGAGACTAGCATTTGCGCGCCTGATGTTGCGAGATTGTCCGATTTGGCTACTTGATGAACCGACGACAGCATTAGATATTGAAAATACACAAGATATCATGAACCAAATGCATCAACAAGCGGAGACACTCATCGTTTCAACACATGATGTACACTATTTAACTCAATTTGATAGAATCATACAAATGCAAGAAGGGAAAATTATAGGAGATATGACACCGGAAGAGTTTTTAGCTGAGAAAGTTCATAGATAGGTAGGTTATATTCATTCAATGATATAAAAATGAATACGCTGTTTTAAGCATGTCGAAAGCGTATTCGAGAAACGTAAGAAGAAATCATCGTTATGCCGGCAATGAGATATGTAAAAAAGCGCTCAGAATGTCGATAGTGGGCATTCAAGCGCTTTTTAAGTGATGGTTATGTATGTATAGATAAACTAAGGATGTCTCAGTCAAACAAAAATGATAAGCTTTCAATATAGTTTTATCATATTAAAAACGTTATAGATTTTAATATCAATAATAACAAGCCCCAATACTTTCTTCATGTTAAAATTGATATTGGCCCCTAAAACAAGTCTATCTATATCAATACGAAAAGGCTTCTTATGAGCGGGAAGTAGTGACCGATTTCAGTCGTTTACTTACTTTCATCAAAAGCTGTAATGACTTTTTCTAATAATCGAGTAAGTTCGTTGATTTCTTCAGGTGTTAAAGAAGAAGCTTCTGCAACGAGTTGAGATGCATTTGCTAATTCTGGTTCCATAGCTTTACTTTTCTCAGTTAAATGAACAAATACTTCGCGTTGGTCGATTTCAGAACGTTCTCTTTTAATCAAATCAGTTTGTTCCATACGTTTTAATAAAGGTGATACGGTCCCAGTATCAAGGGCTAAGTCTGTTACGACTTTTTTCACATTTACTGGGGACTGGTTCCATAAAATTTCTAAGACTAAAAATTGCGGATACGTGAGCTTATATTTTTTGAAAATCTTGTTTGAATAATAGCGATTAACTTGCCTTTGTGCATTATACAAACTAAAACATACTTGCTCTTTCAAGTTTAAATGGTCAGACATAATTAGTTCTCCTCCAGACATTCTATCCGTTTTCTCTTTTTCTATCATGAATGGGAATCCGTCCATAATCGAGTGATTTAAGCCGTTCTTACCTAAATCTATGCTATTCTTAAAATGTAGCATGCAGTAATTTTAGAAGATAAAGTGTACTTTATCAAGTTTAAAGTCAGACATATACATACATTGTAACAGATTTGTAGATTTTTTGAGAGAAAGGATTAAATTTATGTTTAAAAAACAAAAATCACTCATATTGATACATGGATTTCTTGGAAGTGGCAAAACCACATTCTTAAATCATTATATGACGCAAATATTAAAAAAAGATGAGAAAGTTGCACTCATTGTAAATGAATTTGGTGATTTTGATGTAGACAGCCATCTTTTGAGTCGATTTGATGTACAACAATCAGCCTTACAAGGATGTATTTGTTGTGATATTCAAAACGAATTAATTGCACATTTGTACGAATTAACAAGTGATGCTGAGGTGGATTACATCATTGTAGAAGCTACGGGTGTCGCGAATCCAATTGATATTTTGGTTGCCTGTCAAGACCCTTTATTAGCGCATGCATTTTCATCAATCGAAACAATAGGCTTAGTGGATAGTGTTAGATTTATGAAAAGACATGAAAATACCGCGCAAACGAAGGCGTTAATGGAAGATCAAATTCGTGCGAGTCAAACGGTACTAATTAATAAAGTAGATTTAATTGAAGATGAAGCTCAACTTCAAGTGATGATTGAAGAAATCAAGAAGTTATCACCGAAAAGTCGCATTGTTCTGACGCAATATGGTGAAACATTGAAAACTATTGAAAAAGGTGCGAATGCACAAAATATCGATGTGGCGACGTTTCACAGTCATACACATGCGCACTATACGAGTTTACAATACAATTTCGACAGCCCGGTTGCGCAAGAGGCACTCGTTCAATTTATTTTAAGGCTACCCGACAACGTATTGCGCTTAAAAGGTTACATTCGCTTGCGTGAACAGCCTGAAGAGACTTTCTTGATTCAATATTCAGAAGGGTTGCCGTCTATTGAAAGTGTGGGCAATCTGAAACTCCCAACATCGATTATAATTATAGGTGAGCAATTAGATAAGGCCATGTTAAGAAATCAATTGGATATGTTACAATTTACTTAATAATGGATTATTTAAGGGGTGTTTCAATGGATCAAATCACTATCAATCAACATGTGAAATATTCTAGAATCATACAAGGTTTTTTTCGAGCGCACCAATGGCAGAAATCAACACAAGAGATGAACCGTTTTATCCATGAATTGGTTGAACGTGGTGTGACAACGATGGATCATGCCGATATTTACGGTCAGTATACAGTTGAGAAATTGTTTGGAGACGCATTAGCTTTGTCTCCTGAATTGCGTGATCAAATTCAAATCGTCACTAAATGCGGGATTGTCTTACCAAATCAAATTTATCCAGAGCAAACCGATCATCGTTATGATTTAAGTAAACGACATATTAAACGCGCTGTAGAACGCTCTTTAAAATCGTTTCAAGTCGAGTGTTTGGATAGTTTACTGATTCATCGCCCGTCACCACTGATGAAACCGTGTGAAATTACCGATGCATTAAAAGACTTAGTGAATGAAGGCAAATTGTTGTCATTTGGTGTTTCTAATTTTCAGCGGCCACAATATGAGTTGCTCAATCGTTGTTTAAAAGACGACAAATTTCATATAGCGGTGAATCAAATTGAAGTATCTCCATACCATTTAGAAGCGTTTCATGATGGTACAATTGATGATATGTATCGTGAAGGTGTAAAATTGATGGCTTGGGGACCTTTTGCGGGTGGTCGATTGTTTGATGAAAACGATCCAGTAGCTTCTCGCGTACTCCCGGTATTAACACGTATCGCAAAAACACATCAAACTTCAATTGCAGCAGTAGTGTCTGCGTGGTTTAAAAAGCATCCCGCTGACATTATGCCGATTTTAGGAACCGAGCGACTTGAACGTGTTGATGAAGTGATTAATGGTCTCCAACTTGAATTACATGACCAAGAGTGGTTTGATATTTATACTGCTGCACAAGGCTATGACATTCCATAAAATTGTCACATATCTAGGAAGTCACAGCACAGCAATCTTTAGTACAATTAAACGTAATTATTAGGAATTGAGAGGGAAAGATATGACAGAAGAGGAAAAATTGAAGCGCAGTCGTTTTAAACGTAATGTCATCGCGATACCGTATATTATTTTTGGTATTATCGTTGCATTAATGTTTATCTTTTCACCAGATATTGTTTGGCTCGTCACTATTTTTGGTATCTTTATGGTGTATAACGTTATTGCGATGTTTGTTGCTTTTTTATTCAAATATGGGCGCACCACATTGTATTTACTGATGATGACCTTATTGATGGCGGGAGCATTTGCGCTATATCTATACATGTTACTTAAATATCATTAGGTGACTGTTAGCACGCATTTACAGGGATTTCTCTTTGTAGGGCGTGTTTTTTTGTATGTCATTCAGAAACTATTTTTTATTTCAAATCGTAATCCTTTACTCTAAAAATTAAGTGTCATCATCTTATTTTTATTTCTTTAGCATTTGTCACAAAGATTACATGTAAAAATGTGAATGGTGTTATACATTTACAAAAATGCAATGATATAATAAAAGTGATGAAAGACAAGGGGGTTTTTGGAATATGAGACGAAAAAAGGTTTCAATTATTGGATCAGGTCATACGGGCGCAACACTTGCATTTATTATTGCTTCTCATGGAAACGCGGATGTGTTGATTGTTGACCGTGAAAAGAATGCGTCAGTGATGAAAGGAAAAACGTTAGACATGCAACAAAGTGGGTCTATTTTAGGTTTTAATGTGTATGTCAATTCAACGGTCGATTATGCAGATACGAAAGACTCGGATGTCGTCGTGATTACTGCAGGAGTTCCTCGTCAACCTGGGATGAGTCGTGACGATTTAGTCCAAACGAACGAACAAGTGATGGTCGAAGTGACGAAGAAAATTGTACAATATTCACCCAACTGTACGATTATCGTCTTAACGAATCCGGTTGATGCGATGACGTATACAGTTTATCGTACATCAGGTTTTCCAAGTGAACGTGTAATCGGACAATCAGGCGTGTTAGATACTGCAAGATTTAATACATTTGTTGCGGAAGCCTTAGATGTTGCGGTGAATGATGTGACAGGATTGGTGTTAGGCGGCCATGGGGATACAATGGTGCCTTTAGTGCGTCATAGTCAAGTGAACGGTGTCCCACTTAATGAATTATTACCACCTGAAAAAATGGAAGAAATTGTTGAAAGAACGCGTAAAGGTGGCGCAGAAATTGTTCAACTGTTAGGCACGGGTTCGGCTTATTATGCGCCAGCAGCAGCAGTGTATGAAATGTTGATTGCAATTTTAGAAGATCAAAAGCGTGTATTGCCAACGATTGCATATTGTCAAGGGGAGTATCAATTAAATGATATTTATATCGGCGTGCCGACCGTATTAGGTGCAAACGGTGTGGAGCGTATCATTGAATTAGAATTAACAGATGAAGAAAAAGCACAGTTGAAACGCTCAGCTGAAGCGGTTGAAAATGTGAAAGCGACATTGAAAAGTGTATAGGAGATTGGTTTGTAGAACCGTGTGGCACGCTTTCATTCGTACATTTCAACCCACATGCCATTGAAATCATTTTATAAAAGCAACCCCTCGTCGTTTTAGGTTGGACGAGGGGTTTTTAGTCATTATGAAAAGATTTGGAAAAGGACGCCAACAAATGCAAGTGAATTGTTAAACATATGCAAGAAGATAGACACAGCAATATTGCAACCACTTTTAATGTAAGCGACGACGAACATCGTTGCTAGGAAAATATAAGGTACAATTTCAAGTGGGTGGTGAGCGGCGAACATATGTAAGCTTGCAAAAATAACGATAGAAATTAAACCAGTGAACAGGACGCCCCATTTTTTACCGAGCTCCCCAATAATAATATGACGGAAAAGCAATTCTTCAGTGATTGGTGTCAAAATGGCTAAACTTAAAAATACGAGTGGTAACCAAGCAGGTTGATGGAAAAAGACCATGAGTGCTTCTTGGTTGCCAGTTTCTTTAAATTGCCACGCTTCAGGTGAAAATTGTAACGCATAAGTGAAAATCATGTTCGCAAGCATATAGATGACATATATGCTGATCATCAGTTTGATATGCTTTTTACTTTGTGAAATTGCGCCGATGATTTTAGTTTTCAAACCGTGACGATGTGACCATGCCAAATAAAGTATGACAAAGACCGACGTCAGTATTCCGACGAGTAACAGTGACATTGAGACGGATATATGTGTGTAAGGTATTAAAAAAAGACTGAACACATTACCAATAATGATTTGTGCTAAAAAATAGATGACAATCGCCCATAAATCACGCCAGGCGACTTGCTTTGAAGACATATTCATCATTTTCCTCCTAGGTCCTTTGCTTCTACAATCATTAAATGCCAAATAGCAATAAATATAAACTTATGAATTGAAAGCAAGTAAGAATATAACTGTATTTTAGCAATAATTTTACTTTAAAGGGAAGTTGCCAGTTTGGAAAATATCGTTCGTAATACAACATTTGAATCCCAAATACTGCAATGCCCAAAGGAAATAAGAGCATGACGAGGGGCCAAAATTTTCGCCAGCCGATGTAATAGTAAAATACAGTGATAAGAAGTTGAAAGATGACTATCGCACTGATGAGTAATGCTGTTGAAATCATGACCTGCTTCGAACTCCTTTCACAAATAAAAATAGTAAAGCTTGTATCAATATGATCAATGATATAAAAATAAGAGCCTCAAGATTCAATGATTCCAATGTTGAGGCGATGACAGAAAATGGATGATTAATAATGTGGACACTATGAAAACGTAAAAAGCGTCCTACAAATATACCGAGTCCATTCAACACCATTACGCCAAATAGGGCAATGATACGTAAAAATGTGGATTGTATGAGATGATAGATTTCCAACACAATGAGCACATAACAATAAAGTGCGAAGATGACTGATGAGATGAGCAATGTGAAATGGAGCCATTCATATAAATTGAGTTCCGCTAAAAAGTTAAATGCAAATTGATTCAAATGGATTAAATCTGTCACCATGTAAAACGTATTGGGCAACATTAATATGAAAATGAGTAAATATATAATGAAAAGCGGCCATTCAAAAGCGCGCTTAGGTATGAACAGTTTAATCAAAAAAGCCAATTCTAATGGAATGTAAGCTAAAGATACATTGAGTGTTAAAAATTTGAGCTGATTGGGAATAAGTATTGAAATAAGTATTAATACCACATAAGTGATTCGCGCAATGTATCGGGCATTCATGGTGATACCTCCTTCTGTAAGGTATATAGCATAACTGTTAATTTCGACGGTTTCAAACTTTTTACAGTCACTGAAAGCGGAATCGGTCTCGAGTTGTAGTCATGGCTGTGGTGTCTCATTTTCTATCTATACATCGATTCAAATAAGTGATAGCAGTCATCATGAATTTGAAATTAAAGTGGTGCAAAAATATTGATGTTTTTAATTTTAAAATCTATTCATTTTAGTGCTTCAAAACTTTCTTTTGTAAATTGAATGTTATATAATGTTGTAATATTTTGAATGAAGCGAAAGGAGTGGTGCATTTGAAAAAGCAATTCATTATCTTATATTTAAATATTTTCCTCGTCTTTTTAGGCATAGGGCTCATTATTCCTGTCTTACCTGTTTATTTAAAAGATTTAGGGCTGTCAGGTGCAGATCTAGGAATACTTGTTGCCGTTTTTGCACTTGCTCAAATGTTGATTTCACCTTTTGGCGGGACGTTGGCTGATCGATTAGGTAAAAAACTCATTATTTGTATTGGCTTAGTTTTATTTAGTATTTCTGAGTTTTTATTTGCAGCAAGTCATACTTTTTCATTGCTGATTGTATCTCGTATCCTTGGTGGCTTTAGTGCAGGGATGATCATGCCAGGGGTCACAGGTTTGATTGCGGATCTCTCTCCACCAAAAGATAAAGCACGCAATTTTGGTTACATGTCTGCGATTATTTCAGCAGGTTTTATTTTAGGACCAGGGATCGGTGGATTCTTAGCTGAGATTTCGCATCGTTTACCATTTGTTTTTGCGGGTGTGCTTGGAGTTTTAGCATTTATTTGTACGTTAGTGTTCGTTCAATCACCAAAACATACAACGACACAAGGCTTTCCGCAGTTTGATAGTACAGAACTCGGCAAAATTAATTATAAAGCCTTTATTACACCGGCTATTTTAACGTTGATTTTGGCATTTGGCTTATCTGCATTTGAAACATTGTTCCCATTGTATACGGCAGATAAAATGAATTTCCAACCCGCTGATATTTCGATTGCGATTACAGGTGGCGGTATTTTTGGCGCGATTTTCCAAGTGTTTTTATTTGATAAAATGATACGTCACATGAGTGAACTGATATTTATTATTTATGCTTTAATTTATTCGGCTTTTGTCCTCATGCTACTGATTTTTGCGCATAGTTATTGGCACGTGATGTTGATTTGCTTCATCGTGTTTATCGGATTTGACTTAATTCGACCTGCTTTAACGAATTATTTCTCCAATATTGCAGGGAATCGTCAAGGCTTTGCGGGTGGACTGAATTCAACATTTACGAGTATGGGGAATTTCATTGGACCACTGATTGCTGGCGGTTTATACGATGTGAACATTGAATATCCGTTATACATGTCCATTATATTTATGTTACTCGGCTGTATTGTGATTATGATTGAAAGACAGTTACGCCGTCATCAAAATTTGAAACAATCTTAAATAACGAAATCAAAAGTAAAATGGAACAGTAGATCGCGCATTTGACACATCATCACAACAAGGGTGTCATGCGAGCATCTACTGTTTTTCATGTTATAATGTTGGAAATTGAACTGAAGAAGTAGGAGCGAATACGTGATGCACATTAAAATATTAGGCTATAACATTTTTCAAAAAGGTGGCACAACGCGAAGTAACCTTAACTTAATCCAAAGTTTTTTGCGTGCAGGTCATCAAGTAACATATGTCAACTACATGCATTTTCGTCAACGGCAAGTAGCTCAATTGAAAGCAGAAGAAGGACCGGCAATTGAAGACGTACAGTTTAGCGCATTTCGTGGGGCAGAGACGTTAAATCAAGCAGATTTGCTCATTTTAACACGTGAGGACTTTTTCAAATTTGCTCGAGAAGTGAAGCATCGTGCGCCACACATGCTTATTTTAGGC
Source organism: Staphylococcus intermedius NCTC 11048 (assembly GCF_002902385.1). Lineage (GTDB taxonomy): Bacteria > Bacillota > Bacilli > Staphylococcales > Staphylococcaceae > Staphylococcus > Staphylococcus intermedius. The sequence goes on from NZ_PPQH01000009.1 coordinate 126,131, forward strand.
GAGATCCACAGTCCATTAGCGTATATCAACCCGCAAATGGATCTCGCATTAGAAGCACTTGATGCGGTGCGTGTGAGTACGCCGAAAATTACCGAAGCGTTTCAACAGCGATATAACTATCCGTACGTTTTTCCGATGTATGTGAATCATCAGCATGTGCAGTTTCAACAGCAACCGGTTCATCAAACGCACAATTTATTAATGAAAGCGCGTTTTGAAGATGAAATTAAAGATATTTCGTATGTGTTAAAGCTGATGCGCTATCTCGTGTATACACAACATGAAACAAACATCCATCTTTATTTACAAGGCTATGGGCCATCATTGGAACTATACGAAAATCTCGTGGTGGCTTATCATTTAGAAGATTATGTCCATATTAACGGACCAGAGCCGACAGATTATATTTACGTGTCGACGTCGCCATATGAAACATTCGGCTATTCTATTTTAGAAGCTATGGCACAAGGTAATCGTGTTTGTCTTTATCCAGGCGAGGACGATGTGTTGAAAGATATTTATGCGCCGTTTCATGCGGTCACTTGGATCACGAAATCATTAGAAAGTGACGCTGAGAAAATTGTAGCAATGGTCAATGGTACGTACACGGATGTAGAACGTGAAGCAGATGTTGAGACTTTCCGTAAACAACTCGCGCAAAGTCATGATACGGAGGCGTTAATCCGTCAAACTAAAGCCATTGCAGCACAGCATACAATCGATGTGTCACAAATTGCAAAACCGAAAATGAAAGCCCGTTATCAATACGTACAAAATACGGCTAAACATATAGCAGTTAAAGTGAAAGAGACTGCAGAACAAGCACCGAAAAGTCCGTTTCGCAAAGGATCGCGATTGTATCAATTGACACGTAAAGGGCTCTTTAACGTTGAAGCACAAGTGAAAAAATTTCAAAATCAACGGCGTCATGTGTCTGACAAGGCTGTGTTTATTGAATCATTCCATGGAAAAAACTTTTCAGGAGATCCGAAAGCCATTGTATGTGCGATAAAGCGCATGTATCCTGAGTTAACCATCTATGTGAGTGCGGCAGATCCGTTAGTGGAAATGGAAATCCGTAGCTATAACATGACACCTGTACGCTTTGGCACACGTGCTTATATCCGTGCTTTCGAACAATGTCGTTACGTTGTGATTAACGGTAATTTGTGGGACAGATTGGTCAAACATCCTGAGCAACAAGTCATTCAAACATGGCATGGTTTCCCACTCAAACGAATGGTGAACGATTTGGTAGACGCTGTTGAACGTGAAAAACAAGCCCAACAATTTGCGCCACGGATGCAAAAGTGGGATGTCTTGTTATCATCTTCGGAACGCTATGAAACTTATATTCGCTCAGCATTCCGACTTGATACGCACCCGAATTTAACGATTTTACGTGAAGGGGCACCTCGAAATAGTTTGTTAATACGCTATCAAAATGACGAAGCGAAATGGTTGGACATTCAAGAAAAGTATTTATTTCAACGTGATGCATCTAAAAAGTACATTTTATTTTGCCCGACTTGGCGTAAAAATGTACGGGAATCTGTGTCAGAATTAGATATTGTCGGACTGTTGGAACGACTTCCTGCATCTTATGAAATGATTGTGAAGTTGCATCCGAATGAAGGGCATTTACGTGAACGCTATCAAAACTTACATCCGCGTGTGCATTGCTTTTTTAATGAAATGGTGGACATCCAAGAGTTATATTTAATCTCAGATGTCCTCATATCAGACTATTCATCAGCCATGTTTGATTATGCGCATTTAAATCGTCCTATTTTAATTCTTGATGAAGATACGGTAAATTATCAACAAGATGTCGGTTTTTATTTTGATATACATGAATTTCCAAGTATTCAAAAAGTGACGCCGGATGTTGAAAAAATTCAAGAGTATATTGAGTCGACGTCAACAGTGGACCACCAAGCGGTCATTACACAATTAATGACGTATGATGCACTGGATTCTGATGAACGAGTTGTGCAATCGATATTCGCACGATAAATGATAGAAAGAAGGTATGGTTATGGCGAAACAAAAGAAAACGAATGCGATGCGTCAATTGGATCGAGCGAAAGTAGATTATGATATTCGAATGTTTGAAATCGGTGAAGGCCATCTTGAAGGTCATGAAGTGGCGGCGCTCATCAATGCGAATAGTGCAGAAGTGTACAAAACGCTCGTCCTTGAAAATGCAGACCATGAACACTTTGTCTTTGTCATTCCAGTGACAGCGCATTTAGATATGAAAGCAGCAGCGGCAGCAGTAAACGAAAAGAAATTGCATTTGATGCCACTTGATGATTTGAAGAAAGTGACAGGCTACGTGCGTGGTGGTTGCTCCCCAATCGGAATGAAGACACATTTTCCGACAGTCATTAATGATACGATTGGGTTGCTCGACAGGGTCTTTGTGAGTGCAGGGCAACGTGGTGTGCAGATGGGCTTAGCACCGCATGATTTAATTGACATGAGCCGTGCAGAAGTGAAAGATGTTATACAATCCCATTAAGTAAGACATAATACTTTGCCACAGTTGTTATATACAACAAATGTCTGACAATGAGATAAGCCTCGGGACTCAGGTGTTCAGCGATGCGTACATGATAGAATGGGGATGTAGCGAAGTTAAAAATGACGAATATGGAGTTGTTGATGATGAGAGTCAGAGATTATTTTGACCGTATTAAAGAAAATTTGTTAGATATGAAGGTCGGTTCTAAAAGTTTTGTGATTATGATTGTGTCAATGGTGTTGTTAAGTATGATCTTTACGCCATTTATCGGTATTCCAGCTGGTGCTGTCATCGGCTCTTATGCGTATGAAAGATATTAATATCATAAAATAAAAAAAGAAGCGTGATGCGACGAAAAAGGTCGGTCACGCTTCTTTTTTTAGCTTGTATATGATGTAAATGTCAATGATAATAAACGTCCAGAAAACGAGTAAACTGACAACACTTAACATGAGTGCAATATTTGATTCTTTTGTCATAATATTTACAATGTCCAATACGACAAAACCTATAAAAATCACTAGAGAAATGACTAGCGAGGTCAGCCGTGCTTCTTTACTTTTTAGCATCACCACGTCCCCCTTCAATCTCCTATTTATCTACTATTATTTTAACAAAAGATTGAAACTATTTCGATTGAATAACGTGGTCATGATGACATTGCCCACGATCCTAATCTTTCAATGACGCTCACTTTTGAACCGATTCTTAATTGTATTGAAAAGATAGGCTGCTCCCAACGCACAGAATACGACAATGATGATATTGATGAACCACTGCCACCAATGCTCTGACGGGAGATAAGAAAAGAGTACAAAGAAAGGAATAACAAAAATCAAATCCAAAATGCCGATACCTGTCAATGCTTCATCAAGTCGATCCTTTTTCAAATTTAGCACGCTCCTTTTGCGTATCATGTATTGATATAACATGTGATCCACTTAACCTTATCATAGCATGACTGCATGATGATGAATAGTGATTTCATGTATCTCAACCCAAGCGAAAATGAAAGATTTTAAGGGTATATTTGATTGATTGTGACTGAAATTTGTCCTTTTTTATTGTTTCGTGACTGTTTTTGAAAATTAATGACCGAAAATGGTTGATTTATGAAAACGGATACACTATAATGTAACTGAATTGAGGTGATAAAGTTGTTAACGGAAAAAAGGCATGAACTGATACTGACTGCATTGGAACAACATCAGTTCCTATCATTGCAACATCTTATTGAATATACAGGCTCAAGTGCCTCAACGATTCGACGTGACTTATCAAAACTTCAAGAGGAAGGTAAGTTGACGCGCGTACATGGGGGCGCGAAGTTAATTGGCGAACAAAAAGAACCTGAACTTCATGAGAAAAGAACACAACATATTGAAGAAAAGGTCGAAATTGCAAAAAGAGCGGCACAACTGGTCAATGATGGCGATTGTTTATATTTGGATGCCGGTTCAACAACTTTAGAAATGATTCCTTTTTTAACAGCGAAAGAGATTACAGTGATCACGAACGGTTTGTCTCACGTTGAAGAGTTATTGAAAAAAGGCATTGCGACTAAAATTATTGGCGGCGATGTGAAAGCTAACACGCTCGCGGTAGTTGGAAGTCGTGCAGTCTCGTTTTTACAACATTATCGCTTTAATAAAGTTTTTCTAGGTGTGAATGGAATCGATTGTGAAGCGGGACTTACCACACCGGATGAACGTGAGGCGATTGTAAAAGAGACAGCGATGATGCACGCACAACAAACGTATATATTGGCGGATGCATCAAAGTTCAATCAACAATATTTAGCGGCGATTCACACGACAGAGCAACCGATTTTGATTACTTCAGAAAAAGCGCGTCATATACAGAATTTTGATGTTTATGACCATCATTTTGAAATATTAGGAGGCAAATGATGATTTATACAGTGACATTCAATCCATCTATTGATTATGTCATGTTTGTAGATGATTTTGCTGCGGGAGATTTGAATCGTACGACAGCCACTGCTAAATTTGCGGGTGGTAAAGGGATCAACGTTTCTCGCGTTTTACAAACATTGCACGTTCCTTCAACGGCTTTAGGATTCATCGGTGGTTTTCCAGGACAATTTATCGAAAACACGCTCAAAGCAGAAGGAATTCATACGGCATTTACACACGTTGATGAAGATACACGCATTAATGTGAAGTTAAAGAGTCAAGCTGAGACAGAAATTAATGCAGCTGGTCCACATATTACTGAGGCACAAGTTGCGACGTTATTCGAACAACTTCAAGCGACAACAGCAGAGGACATTGTCGTTGTAGCCGGAAGTGTGCCTTCAAGTTTGCCGGACACGATTTATATCGATATTGCAAAAATCACACAACAAACCGGCGCAAAACTCGTTGCTGATGCTGAAAAGTCTTTAATCGAAGGGATTTTACCGTATCATCCTTTATTTATTAAACCCAATCAACACGAACTTGAAGCGATGTTTGACACGAAAATAGAGACAGATCAAGATGTGTTGACGTATGCGCGACGTTTAGTTGACAAAGGGGCACAATCTGTCATCGTATCACTTGGTGGCGATGGCGCACTTTATGCAGACAAAGATGTGGCATACAAGATTCAAGCGCCACAAGGTCAAGTCGTGAATACGGTAGGTGCGGGTGACAGTACAGTAGCAGGGATGATTGCAGGGCTTTCACAAAATCTCGCGTTACCCGATGCTTTGACATTAGCGATTGCATCAGGTTCTGCGACAGCTTTTAACGATGATTTAGCACAATTTGACACAATTCAAGAACTCCAAGCACATGTGACGATTCAACCACTTAATGAGGAGGGGTAACATGAGAATTACTGAGTTACTCACAAAAGAGACAATCGCAATGGACCTTTCAGCGACTACGAAAGATGGTGCCATTGACGAACTGGCACAACAATTAAATCAAGCAGGAAAATTAAATCATTTAGATGACTATATCGCAGCGATTCACAAACGCGAACAACAAAGTTCAACAGGTATCGGTGAAGGCATTGCGATTCCACATGCGAAAGTAGAAGCGGTAAAAACACCAGCGATCGCATATGGTAAATCTAAAGCAGGGGTTGACTATGACAGTTTAGACATGCAACCCGCGCACTTATTCTTTATGATTGCAGCTCCAGCGACAGGCGAACAAACGCATTTGGATGCTTTAGCCAAATTATCGAGTGTTTTAATGGATGAAAGTGTGCGTAAAGCGCTATTAGAAGCAGATTCACCTGAGGAAGTACTCGCAATTATTAATAAAGCGGACGATGAAGCCACAGACGAAGAATCAGAAATCACAGAAGATCCTGCACCTATAAACGACGATGAACCTTATGTCCTCGCGGTGACAGCTTGCACAACAGGTATTGCACATACGTATATGGCACGTGATGCTTTGAAAAAACAAGCTGAAGAAATGGGCATTAACATTAAAGTTGAAACAAATGGTGCAAGTGGGATTAAAAACAGATTAACACAAGAAGATATTGACCGTGCGACAGGGGTCATCGTTGCGGCAGACGTTCACGTTGAAACCAATCGCTTTAATGGCAAAAACGTGGTTCAAGTGCCTGTAGCTGACGGGATTAAACGTCCAGAAGCATTGATTAATAAAGCGCTAGATACAACACGTAAACCATTCGTAGCAGACCAGCATCAAAGTTCAAATGATGATACTGAAAAATTAAGTGTCGGTAAAGCGATTTACAAACATTTGATGAATGGTGTTTCGAACATGTTACCGCTTGTCATTGCAGGTGGTATTTTGATGGCGATTGTGTTTATGATTGGTCCAAACGCAATGGATCCGAAAAGTTCCGAATATAACGCCTTTGCTGAAACATTATGGAACATTGGGAATAAGAGTGCATTTGCGTTAATCATTCCAATTTTAGCGGGTTACATCGCACGTAGTATTGCTGACAAACCAGGTTTCGCAGCAGGTCTTGTCGGTGGTATGTTGGCAGTTTCTGGTGGTTCAGGATTTTTAGGTGGGATTATCGCTGGTTTCTTAGCAGGTTATTTAACACAAGGTATTAAAAAAGCGACACAAAACTTCCCACAAATGTTAGAAGGGCTCAAACCAACACTTATTTATCCAATTGTTTCAGTGACTGTCACTGGTCTATTGATGATCTATGTTTTCAATACTCCGGTTGCATGGTTAAACAATGCCTTAATTTCAGGCTTGAACAACTTATCAGGTAGCAATGTGGTCATTCTCGGTATTGTACTTGGTGCAATGATGGCGATTGACATGGGTGGCCCATTCAACAAAGCGGCATACGTGTTCAGTACGGCAGCGTTGACATCAGGCAATGCAGCACCGATTACAGCAGCAATGGTTGGTGGTATGGTACCACCAATTGCACTTGCGATCGCGATGATGATTTTCCGTTCTAAATTTACAAAAGAACAACGCGGTTCAATCATTCCTAACTTTGTGATGGGTGCAAGCTTTATTACTGAAGGGGCTATTCCATTCGCGGCAGCAGACCCATTACGTGTCATTCCGTCTATGATGATCGGTTCAGGTGTTGCCGGCGGACTTGCGTTATTATTTGGTTCAAATATTAACGCGCCACATGGTGGTTTAGTCGTGATTATCGGTACAGATCCAAGTCACGCATTACTCACACTGCTTGCCATTTTAATTGGTGCAGTTGTCGGTGCAGTGATTTACGGTATGATCAAACAATCACCCAATAAAGCATAAATAATTTTTGAAGAGACACATGTATGGTTATGAATCATGCGTGTGTCTTTTTTTGATATACGAATCAAAGGCATCATGAAAAACAAGAAATTGTGCGTCTATTGTATAAAATGAGACTCAAGTCGCACAGGTTCACAGTATAATTTCACTCAAAGATATGATATGATAAAATTAATATTTTTGTGTCTGGAGGTTGCTCAATGGGAAGGATTTAGGAAATGTGAATATGACTTGTCGCTATAGCCAAATCAATACAACATTGCTTTCTATTGGGCAATGTCAATTAACGGAGGTGAATCCCTATCTAATAGGGAACTAATTGGATAGTACGACCATATTATACTTATTTATATTTTTTGCATTAATCGCTTTAACTACAGTCTTTGTAGGTTCTGAATTTGCATTAGTTAAGGTAAGAGCTTCACGTATCGAACAACTCATTGCTGAGGGAAATGGGAATGCACGTGTTGTCAAAAAAATGATTTCAAATTTAGATTATTATTTATCAGCTTGTCAACTTGGGATTACCGTGACTTCTCTTGGATTAGGTTGGTTAGGTGAGCCTTTATTCGAACGACTTTTACATCCGGTCATCGAATTGCTAAACATCCCTGATGCACTCGTCATGACGGTATCTATCGCAGTCGCTTTTACAATTGTGACATATATTCATGTCGTGATTGGTGAATTGGCGCCAAAAAGTTTAGCGATTCAATATACTGATCGTATCGCATTGCTTTATGCAAGACCGCTTTACTATTTTGGGATGATTATGAAACCTTTAATTTGGTTGATGAATGGCTCTGCACGTTTTATCATCCGAATTTTTGGTGCAGATCCGAATGCGGGCAATGAAGCGATGTCAGAAGAAGAGCTGAAAATCATTATGAACAACAGTTATCATGGTGGCGAAATTAATCAGACTGAGCTCGCATATATGCAAAATATTTTTTCATTTGATGAACGTCATGCCAAAGATATTATGGTGCCACGTACGCAAATGATTACGCTGAATGAACCTTTTAATGTTGATGAATTATTAGAGACCATTAAGGAACATCAATTTACACGTTATCCGATTACGGAAGATGGGGATAAAGACCACATTAAAGGTTTTATTAACGTGAAAGAATTTTTAACGGAATATGCGTCAGGTGTACCGATTAAAATTGGTCATTATATTCATGAATTGCCAATGATTTCAGAGTCGACACGTATTAGTGATGCACTTGTACGTATGCAACGTGAACATGTACACATCAGTTTAATTATTGATGAGTACGGTGGGACAGCTGGAATTTTAACGATGGAAGATATTTTAGAGGAAATCGTCGGTGAAATTCGAGATGAGTTTGACGATGATGAAGTCAATGATATTGTGAAGTTAGATGAACAGACATACCAAATTAATGGACGCGTGTTACTCAGTGACTTAGAAGAAATGTTTGGCATTGTCTTTGAAGATTCAGAAGACATTGATACGATTGGTGGTTGGCTTCAAGCGCAAAATACCGATCTGGAACAAGATGACTTTGTCGATACGGTACATGATCGTTGGGTCATTTCAGAAATTGAAAACCACCAAATTATCCATGTGTTATTGCGTTATGAATACAACCAAGAACGTATGAAAAGTGAAGATGATGAAGATGAATTCTTGAAAGATGAATCCTAATTGAGGACGTCTTTAAATAAGAATGAAAAGTATCAAAATTTTTGTTCTCAATTTCTTTAAGTGTAAAGAGAGTTAGAGGTTTATTGGATGACCCACCTAACTACAAAATAAGTATTTGCAAGTGTGTCAGAGTAATCGGAGACATGTGCACAAGTAACTGAACATCATTGAATGAAATTGTTTCTATGTAAAGCGGACATACGAAATCTAATCTGAACGTTAGAATTCTATGCCGCTTTTTTATTTTGAAAGCGAACGTTATGTTTTTCATGTAAAGGGGTAGAAGCAAGAGATAGTAGATAGAAAAAAGCGAATGGAGTAGGTGCACAAAATGAAATTACGTGTGATTGTCCCGTGTTTTAATGAAACGGACGTCTTACATCAAACGATTCAAGAAATATCAGATATACTAGAAAAAGATAGTGTCGAGCAATCTTATGATTACGACATGTTGTTTGTTGATGATGGGAGTCAAGATGATACAATCATGCTTCTTCAACAAGCAGCAGCACAGTCGTCACATGTGAAGTTTATTTCATTTAGTCGCAATTTCGGAAAAGAAGCTGCAATGATTGCGGGGTTTGAACATAGTACGGACTGTGATGCGGTCGTCATGATTGATGCCGATTTACAACATCCACCTGAGCTAATACCAGAGATGGTCAAAGCGTATCTCGAAGGCTATGATCAAATTATTGCCAAACGTAATCGGGATGGTGAACATGCATCGCGTAAATGGATGACGCGTTTGTATTATAAAATAGTCAATTATTTCATTGAGGATATAGAGCTAGAAGATGGCGTTGGCGATTTTAGAATGTTAAGTCAACGCGCTGTCCGTTCGCTCGTGAGTTTAAAAGAGTATAACCGATTCTCAAAAGGACTCTTTTCATGGATTGGTTACAACAGTAAGGTCATTCATTATGACAATGTTGAGCGTGAAGTAGGCGAATCGAAATGGTCATTCGGTAGTTTGCTCAATTATGCGATAGACGGTTTGATTTCATTTAATTATAAGCCGCTACGAACAATGATTTATTTAGGTTTACTTATTTTTGGTGTCAGTATGATTTACATTATTTATCTCTTTATTGATACATTGATTCATGGTATTGATGTGCCGGGTTACTTTACAATGATTGCGGCCGTGCTGTTTATCGGTGGTATCCAGCTCGTATCAATAGGGGTGATTGGTGAATATATCGGACGTATTTATTATGAAGTAAAACAACGGCCGAAGTATATTGTGGAGGCAGCGAATGTTCAAATGCCAACCTATCATGATGACGCCAAACAAGACCTGTCATGATAGAGGACTAGGTGAATTTTCCGGTTCAGCTGATGCCTCAGGAGTTTTGGCAACTTTTGAAGAAGTTTTCAAAATGAATCAAAGCGTTTTCGGGGTTGGGACATAGAAAATATTACACCTTCATCTATTCATAGATTTATGATTCATTAATGACCTTAAGTCGGAAAACGAGGATGAATGGCATACAAAAAAGGTGTAGATGATTGAAGTCTTTGAAAGAAGATTTCATCATCTACACCTTTATATTGTGATTAACACAGTAATTTTAGACGTATAGTCTATTTTTTACCACGCATTTTACCTAAAATTAATGAAGCTAATGCGATGAAAATGATTGAACCGATTAACGCTGGTAAAATGTATACGCCACCGAATTCTGGACCCCAATGGCCAAATAACCAGCTACCAATCGCAGAACCGATTAAACCTGCGATAATATTTCCGAGGATACCTCCTGGAACATCTTTACCTAAAATTGCACCAGCAGCCCAACCAATGAGACCGCCGACAATTAACATCACTATAAAACCCATAGTATATGCCTCCTTTATTTTCTGAACTTTATTAAGGCTCAATTAATACATACCACGTGCAACGGGTTTTTAATCATCTTTTTTTTAAATAAATATTTGTTCTAACAAAAAGATGAGGATGAGGCATGCGTAAATGATGAGATATAAGTACCAAAAAGGTGTTAATAACATCATGATAATCATGGATACTACAATGAAGCAAGCACCTGTGAACAACGGTTTTTTAATTTTCAAACGTCGATAAAAAGCTTCAAATCGCGGTGAATGTAACACACTAGAAAATTGTAAGATGGCACCAAATAAAAAGATTGCAGGTGCTAAATACGGCACAGACATATAAATCGATTGATCTGCTGTTTGGCTCATGACCACGAATAAAATGCTAATCATCATCGCGATAATAACAGTAAAAAATTTTTGGTTTTGAATTTTAAATGTACGCACATTGCGATCTAAATAAACTTGTAAGATAAACCATGTCAAATACATTAAAAAGCTACTCATCGTAATAAAATTAAGTTGGTTTAATAAAATAGGATTCAGTATACTATTCACAGTTATCGCAAATAAGAAAGCACTTAAACGCACGTATTGGTATTGATGTCGATACATATCAATGAGAAATACGCCAACGACGATAATGATATTTAAGATGACAAATAAGGCCATTGTGTTCTCCTAACTTTTCGCAATTCATTACACTATTATATCAATATCATTGTGGATAAGCATTTAATAACACTTTTAATGAAATAACAATTTGAGGACATCACGTGTAAGCTTTTTCAATGCATGCTGTCCCCAATAGCTATGTGCGCTAAACGCCTTTTTGATTGCTCCAAACCAATGTGTGCAGTTGTGGTAAGACGAATACTTCATTCATCTCTGCATCCGCTGTCACACGGTCGATTAACTGTTCGTAACGTTCGAGTAGTTTGGCTGTATGCTGTTCGACATGTTCTTCTAAATAAGGATTTCCCACTTGTAAGTAGAAAGGGATATCTGGATAACGATGGTGAATCATTTTCGCAAAGTCATAATCTGCATCATCAAATACGACGACTTTTAAATTGATACGTGATACGTCTAATTGTAATATAACTTCATCTAAGCGTGGTAAATCTTGCTGCATACCAGAACTTGGCGGCTTGGGTGAGAGGGTTAAGTCATTGATTTGGCGCATCCAAGGTTTGAACTGTGACCCTTGTGTTTCAAGTGCCGTGCGAATGTTATTGGCTTCACATAAATCTACAAATGACTGCAATCCTTTAATTAAAGCAGGGTTCCCGCCAGAAATGGTCACGTGATTAAAACGGTCGCCACCAATGTTTCTCAGTTGCGCTAAAATGTTTTCTGCTGCCATCATTTCAATTTCATCTTTCATACTGCCGTCCCAAGTGAATTTTGAATCGCACCAACTACAACGAAAGTCACAACCTGCTGTACGGACGAACATTGTTTTACGACCAATGACTTTACCTTCACCTTGAATAGTTGGACCGAAAATTTCGAGTACAGGTATTTTAGCCATGACGTTGCTCCTTATTTTTAGGGCGATATACGACATAGCTTGTAGGTGTCTCACGTAAAAACACTTGCAAGCATTTGGGTGCGTTTGGCAATTCTGCTAAACGTGTGCTAACAATGTCATAAATCGTTTGTGCCACAAATTCAGTAGAAGGACTTTTACCTTGAAATGGGGCTAAGTCGTTCAGAAGATAATGATCGAATTGGTCATGAATTAAACTTTTCAACTCACTAAAATTAATTAAAAAGCCCATGCTATCTAGTTCATCTCCAGCAATCGTTAAATTGACAAAGTACGTATGCCCATGCACACGTGTACACTTTCCAGCACGTTCGTCAGGAATGAAATGTGCTGCTGAAAAATTAAAGTCTTTATTCAGTTCAAACATATAATCATGGTCTACTTGTGGATACATTTGTTGCATCATTGGACTTCACTCTCTTTCTCAGCAAGATATTGGTCGAGACCGCGTTGCCTTAATTGACATGCTGGACATTCGCCACAGCCTTCTGCGATGATGCCGTTATAACATGTTAATGTACGGTCGCGCACGTAATCGAGTACACCTAAATCATCACTTAATGCCCATGTTTCTTTTTTATTGAGCCACATGAGCGGTGTATGTATGACAAAGTCACGATCCATTGCTAAATTCAATGTCACATTCATCGACTTAATGAAACTGTCTCGGCAATCGGGATAGCCGGAAAAGTCTGTTTCGCATACACCTGTAATAAGATGTTTTGCGCCGATTTGGTATGCTAATGCACCGGCAAATGATAGGAAGAGTAAATTTCGGGCAGGGACGAAAGTGTTCGGGACGTCATTATGGCTATCGATGGTCATATCGTGTGATGTGAGCGCATTCGGAGTCAGTTGAGAGAGTAGAGCCATATCTAACACGTGATGTTTTAATCCTTGATCTTGTGCGATTTCTTGTGCGACTTCGATTTCTTTCGCATGACGTTGACCGTATTCAAATGTAACCAGTTCAACGTCTTTAAAATGTTTTTTAGCGTAGAAGAGACATGTCGTACTGTCTTGTCCACCGCTAAATACTACAAGTGCCTTCTCGTTATTGAGCACTTCGGACATGGTTGATCGCTCCTTTTGTAGAGAAGCTCCTAAAATCAGGCATAAAAAAAGCCGTCACTATAAAAAATAGACGGTTGCAAGTGTCTAGTTTTTTATAGAGGGTTGGTAGCTAGGAACCTCTGCAATTCAATTATGTTCCATACTGTAATACATTTAGTATTATAAATCAAGTCGTGCCCTGCTGATTATCACTTCAACTTTGTCAATTAGGGCGACATTTGTGATAATAGAAGTATTAAAGAAAGAATGAGGCAAAAACTATGATAGTGATGATAGATAATCAAGATTCTTTTACGTATAATATTGTTGATTATGTAGAATATGAGAGTCAACAAACCGTCACGGTAATCGATGTCGAAGCCGTTTCTATTGCGGCATTAAAAGAGATGGAACCGACAGCAATCATCATTTCTCCTGGTCCTGGTGCGCCAGAAGATTATCCGATTCTTTTTGAAGTCGTGAAGGCATTTGAAGCAACGACGCCGATTTTAGGTGTTTGTCTAGGCTTTCAATTATTAGTGACGTATTATGGTGGGAAAATTATTCATGCACCACGACCTGTCCATGGGCATACGACACGCATCAGTCATGACCAATCACTACTGTTTCATGGGTTACCTGAACAGTTTGAGGTGATGCGTTACCACTCATTAATGGCAGATCCGACAACGATTGAGGCGCCTCTCGTTGTATCAGCACAAAATGAAGACGGCATTGTGATGGCAGTTCGGCATATGTCACGACCGATAGACGGGGTCCAATATCATCCCGAGTCGATTTTGTCTGAATACGGTCACGAACAAATACGTAACTTTTTGAGAAAAGCGGGGGTTCATCATGGTTGTGAAGTTTAATTATAAATATTATAACGATCCGGATACGACGACCACGTATCGCTATCATTTTGAAAAACCGCTTCATACAGGTATTGCGCGCGAACTGAATCAAGTCGGTCAAGTGGTTGATGAAGCGGCACAATACCAACAACAAGGGTATTACGTCGCACTATATTTGCCATATGAAGCAGCACCGTATTTTCATGAAGCGTATCAAACCTATACACCTGAAAATCATATTTACGCTGCGTATTATGTATTTGAGCAACCCGTTGACTCTGGACATAGTGCACCAACTGAACCGCAACAACATAGCGCGCGAGGTGCTCATTTTCAATTTATGGACAGTCCAAAGACGATTACGCAACATATTCGTACGATACACGATGAAATTACAGCAGGTTGGACGTACCAAGTGAATTATACGACACGTCTTAAAAGTTTCGATCAAATGTCGTTTTCAGCAATGTATGATCGTTTGACACAACAAACGAATGGCGACTATACGGTATTGATTGATACAGCCGAAGTGAAGGTGGCATCGATTTCACCAGAGCTCTTTTTCCAAGTAGGGGACTTTAGTGATCAAGGTCGTACAGTCGTCAGTAAACCGATGAAGGGTACGATGCCTCGAGGTGCGACGATTGAAGAAGATGAACGTCACGCAGAAATGTTGCGAGAATCTCAAAAAGACCGTGCTGAAAATGTGATGATTGTCGATTTATTACGTAATGATATTGCACGAGTGGCTGAACGGGGCAGTGTGAAAGTGTACCATCCATTTGCGATTGAACGTTACCAAACTGTATTCCAAATGACGACAATGGTCACTGGACGTGTTTCGGACACGACGACGTATCAAACGTTATTACGCGCACTTTTCCCGTGTGGTTCTATTACAGGTGCACCAAAAGTGAATACGATGCGCATTATTCATCATCTTGAAACAACGCCACGTCATATTTATTGCGGGGCTATCGGTTTGCTACACCCGAATGGACGCGCGATTTTTAATGTACCGATCCGTACCGTCGAACAAATTCATGACACATTGTATTACGGTGTCGGTGCAGGGATTACGATCGATTCTGACCCAGATCAAGAATATGCAGAATTTCATGCGAAAACGAAAATATTAGAGGGATTGCGATGAATTTATTTGAAACGATGCGACTGGACAATGGTGAAATACCAAGACTGGCTTATCATGCAGAACGACTACAGCGCGCAAGTACTGTACTTGAGCTCCCATTTGACGACGTACGATGGCAACAAACGATACAACAACTATACGAAGCGTACCCAACTGGCCAGTATCGTGTGAAGGTCATTCTTGAACCGTCTGGAGAATTTCGTGCAGAAGTAGGTGTGTTACAAAAAACGACAACGATGACGGCGCAATTTGTCCCAATGAAGCGAGACATTCCGGAATGGCAACGTATATACAAAACGTCAGAACGTGAGCATGTGGCGCATACTCACACAACGCAACTCGCTTTGTTTTTCGACGAAGATACGGATAAAGTGCTAGAATTTGATATTGGTAATGTCGTTATTACAATAGACGGCACGCATTATACGCCTGTGTATAAAAAAGATTTTTTACAAGGATGTATGCGACGTGCTTTGTTAGCTGATCAACAAATAACGGAAAAATATTTAACGACTGCGATGATAAAGGAAGCATTACAACAAGGCGGTCAACTGTGGATGATTAATAGTTTGCGTGAGTGGGTACCTATTACGCTTGAACAGATAAAGTAGGTGATTGTATGATTGGGCTCTATATTTTAGGTTTTTTGGTTGTGATGTGGATCGGTCAAATCGTGTCACAGCGGCTTGTTGCGCGGGAATACCGTCTATGGATCTACGTATGGATGCTGGGTGTCCTCATCATACAATGCATGCTCATTTATGGTTTTGTCGTAGAACTCTCCCAACATACAGGTGAAATTTTAAGTTTATTTTATGATGAAAAATAGAGGTGAAAAAATGAAAGTTTATAGTCAAGGAGATCAAGCGATTGTTGTTTCTTTAAAAGGAGATGTGACTCCTGCCGCTACTGAAAAGCTTCTTCTTATACGGCATTGCTTAATCAATCAAAATTATCCATTTATTACGGAAATCGTACCGACGGAAACGGACATGTTGATTTCTTATGATGCGCGGATGATGATGAAACATTTGAATATTGATTCGCCATTTTTACATATGAAAGCCATGATTGAGAACATTAATATAGATGACATGACTTTAGATAAAGAAATCCATTGTGTAAAGGTCCCAATTGTATATGGCGGGGCGAATGGACCGCACTTAGAAATGATTTTAAAAGAGTTGAATATGGACCGTCAAACATTTATTGAGATACATACAGGAACGGACTATTTTGTTTCGATGATGGGCTACTCACCAGGTTTTCCATACTTATCTGGTGTCGATCCGCAAATTATTGTGAATCATACCGCAGCTGAACCACGTTTGATTCCAGCAGGATCGGTTATTTTAGAAAACAATAAATGTGGCATTACTACGACTGAAACGTATAGCGATTGGCTCGTTATCGGTCATACGTCTTTGCCATTATTCAATCCCAAAAAGGAAGATTTCGCTTTGATTTCACTGGGGGATCACGTGAAATTTTTTGAAGTACAAGCAGGAGGTAACGACGCATGACAATCATCATAGAAGAGAGCGGATTATTTTCAAGTTTTCAAGATTTTGGACGTGAAGGTTATGAACATATGGGTGTTATTCGTAGTGGTGCTTTAGATGTGTTGGCGCACGAAATTGCGAATCGTTTAGTCGGTAATGACCGCAATGAAGCGACCCTTGAGATGAGCAATCAAATGGCACGTGTTCGCTTTACAGAACCGACGCTCATCGCATTGTCAGGGGCACAAGGTGTTGCGCATACAGATGACATGCGTGTACAAATGAATAAATTATATTTAATGAACAAAGGAGACGTGTTAGTTGTTGATCATCTACGTCGCGGTTCTCGTTTGTACTTAGCGGTTGCAGGTGGTTTTGAACTCGATCAATGGCTCGGTTCGACATCGACAGATACGATTTCTGGCATGGGCGGCTTTAAAGGGCGTCGTTTACAAGCAGGTGATACGATCGAACTGAAACGTGACTATCATACGCGACATCATCAGTTATTTAAAAACTTGGCCCAACGTAAGACGGTTGATTGGGGCGTTGATGGTTATGCCTTGTCATTTAACTACATATCAGACGTCGTGCATGTGATTCCGAATAAAGGCACAGAAGATTTTGAAGCGGAAGTGCTCCGTCAATTCACACACGGTGAGTATCAAGTGACGAGTAAAGCGAATCGTATGGGTGTCGTCTTAGAAGGGGCGCCGATTAAAGCGTATTATGACGATATGCCACCACACCAGTCTGTGAAACGTGGCACAATTCAAGTAAAAAAAGAAGGCGCACCGGTCATTTTGTTAAACGATCATTATACTTTAGGCAGTTACCCACAAATTGGTACGATTGCGTCATATCATTTGTCTAAAATTGCACAAAAACGTCAAGGTTCAAAAATTAAGTTTCAATTTATTGATGTGTTGCAAGCAGAACAAAACTTGGTGAAATATCATAAATGGCGTAAGCAGTTGTTCCAAGGTATCGAATTTAGAATGCAAAAAGAAATGTTGAAGTAATCATTGATGTGAGGACCTAAGAAATACTACTTGAGTCCGAGTGCAATATAAGTGCATTACAGTATAATGAAATACATTCGACGAGATGCGTCTATGCAAGATGAAGACGCTATGAAGCATTCATGAAGTCAATATGAAGGGGCAATGAATATCGTCATTACGAATGGTTTTGACTTGAAATTTTATGTTAAATCCTATATATTGATATATTGAAATTACTGTTGAATATTACAAAATGATTACAAAAAGCATAACAACTAAGTAGAATGTTTACAATCTTAGTGTAAATGATAAACAAATTGACTTTGAGGATTAGAATTAAATACGGGGGAACAATTATGGAAAAAGGAAAAAAGAAAATAGGCATTTTTACGTTTTTCCTACTCATGGTTTTAACAATCGCGTTAAAAACGTATTTTGCTTATTATGTGGACTTATCACTTGGCGTGAAAGGTTTAACACAAAATTTAATTTTATTAATGAACCCATACAGCTTAGTTGCACTTATTTTAAGTGTGTTCTTATTCTTTAAAGGACGTAAAGCGTTTTGGTTCATGTTTGTTGGCGGGTTTTTGCTCACCTTTTTATTATATGCCAATGTCGTGTATTTCCGCTTTTTCTCAGATTTCATTACATTTAGTACATTGAACCAAGTGAGTAATGTAGACTCTATGGGTGGTGCAGTAAGTGCATCATTCCAATGGTACGACTTTGTTTACTTCCTTGATCTCATCGTGTACTTATTTGTACTCGTGTTCAAACGTAACTGGTTGAGCCGCAATGTATTTCAGAAAAAGTTTGTACCTGTAGTGATGGCTACGGCAGTTGCGTTATTTTTCTTGAACTTAGCGTTTGCGGAAACAGATCGACCTGAATTATTAACGCGTACATTTGACCATAAATATCTTGTGAAATATTTAGGGCCGTACAATTTTACAGTTTATGATGGTGTTAAAACTATACAAAACAATCAACAAAAGGCACTCGCTTCTGAAGATGACTTAACAGAAGTATTGAATTATACCAAACAAAAGCAAGCAGAACCGAATATGGAATACTATGGAAAGGCTAAAGGTAAAAATGTGATTAAAATCCATTTAGAAAGTTTCCAAACATTCCTTATTAATAAAAAGATTCATGGTGAAGAAGTAACGCCGTTTCTAAACAAGTTGTCTTCAGGTAATGAGGACTTTAGATATTATCCGAATTTCTATCACCAAACGGGTCAAGGTAAAACATCAGATGCTGAGTTCACAATGGATAACAGTATGTATGGTTTGCCTCAAGGTTCGGCTTTTTCACTCAAAGGTGACAACACGTATCAATCATTACCAGCGATTATGCATCAACAGCAAGGCTATACTACGAATGTGATGCATGGTGACTATAAAACGTTCTGGAACCGTGACCAAGTGTACCGTCATTTCGGTATAGATAAGTTTTATGATGCAACATATTTTGACATGTCTCCAGAAAACTTAGAAAACCTTGGATTAAAAGATAAAGAGTTTTTCCACGAAGCAGCAGATTACTTATCTAAAGAAAAACAACCGTTCTATTCTCATTTAATTACGTTGACGAACCATTATCCGTTCACATTAAGTGATGAAGACGCAACGATTGCAAAAGGTGACACTGGTAACTCAACGGTCGATGGTTATATTCAAACAGCCCGTTACTTAGATGAATCAGTAGAACAGTTTATTAATGACTTAAAAGAACGCGGACTCTATGATGATTCAGTCATTATGATTTACGGTGACCATTATGGTATTTCAGAAAATCATAATAAAGCGATGTCACAATTGTTAGGCGAAGAGATTACGCCAGCGAAGTTTAATGACTTGAATGCAACAGGTTTCTGGTTGAAAGCACCAGGTGTAGAACCTAAAGTAGACGATACGTACGCAGGTCAAGTTGATGTTATGCCGACTTTACTTCACTTGCTTGGCATTGATACGAAAAATTATCTCATGTTTGGTACAGATATGTTATCTAAAGACCATAAAGAACTTGTACCATTCCGCAACGGTGATTTTGTGACGAGAGATTATAAATATGTAAACGGTAAAGCTTATAGTAACAAAAATAATCAACCGTTAGAAACGCCGCCAGCAGATCTTGATAAGAATAAGAAGCAAGTACAACATGATTTAGAAATGAGTGATAAAGTCTTGAACGGTGACTTATTCCGATTCTATGACAATCCTGATTTCGATAAAGTGAACCCAGCAGATTATAAATATGCGACGGGTCCAAAAGCAGATCAAAAATAATCACATCTTGGCAGGGAAGTGTACAAAACAGTACACCTCCCTGTTTTGTATGTCAGACTATAAAATTTAGGGTGCCTTTAAATGTGAGCATTGAATACAATGGTGCGCATAGACGCCTTTTGGAATTTTGACAACTCCCGTTATGGACTGGATACCTTAGGGTACGCCACTCGCTGCGACTCAGTCCATCTTTATTGAAGGGTATACAACACTTCGCAAGGGCACTGTACAGTGAGCATTCCGAGAGTGGTATATAGGGTCAAAGGGTGCGTGATGATATTGAAATGTCGCATTTATACACGAACAAAAAACCGTTCAATGTTTCTTCACATTGAACGGTTTTTAAATTTACCCTAAAGCAACGTCAAGTATCATCATAATAGTGAAGCCCACCATCAAGCTGAGTGTCGCAAGATCTGTGTTTTTACCAGCCTGTGAATCAGGAATTAATTCTTCAACAACGACGAAAATCATCGCGCCTGCAGCAAAAGCGAGTGCGTAAGGGAGTATCGGTGTCACAACCAACACTGCTGCTGCACCCACTGTAGCAAAAACAGGTTCTACCAGTGCTGACGCTTGTCCGTAATTGAAGGCTTTCCATTTGGATTGTCCTGAAGCATGTATCGGTAATGATAACGCAGCCCCTTCAGGAATGTTTTGAATCCCAATCCCAATTGCCAGTCCAAGTGCACCGAGTAAAGTCGCATGTTCATTTCCTGTCGCAATGCCACCAAAAGCAACGCCGATAGCGAGCCCTTCAGGAATGTTATGCAATGTGATCGCAAGTAATAAAAGTGTATTTTTATTTAAACTCGTTTCAACACCTTCCTGATGTTGTGATTCATCAGGTGCATTTCGGTGCATATGTGGAATGACATAGTCTAAAGAACGGATGAACACACCACCGAGCAAAAATCCAATGGCGGCAGGGAGCCAGGGTGCAGCACTATCCGAACTGCTTTCAATGGCAGGTTGGAGTAATGACCAAAAGCTCGCCGCAATCATAATACCGGCAGCAAAGCCTTGCATCGAATTCAACACTTTTTCGTTGACACTTTTAAAAACAAATACGGTCGCAGCCCCTAATGCAGTGAGTAACCACGTGATGATACCCGCAAATAATGCTTGTAAAAATGGGGGCATGTTTGAAATAGAATCCAACATTGAAATAGCTCCTTGTATCATTTGTTCTAAAAAAAGTGTATAATATATAGAACTGATTTAAGGTTAACAGATAAATGTGAGTAAATCTATAAGAAAAAGGGTGTATGTGTTGTGGAAGCCTATAAAATTGAACACCTCAACAAATCTTATGCGGATAAAGTCATTTTTGATGATTTACAGTTATCCATTTCTAATCCAGAGCGGATCGGATTAGTCGGCATTAATGGAACGGGGAAAAGTTCATTGCTCAAAGTCATCGCAGGTATGGATGAAGATTTTGATGCCGTTCAATCGCATCCGAAACAATATCGTATTCGTTATGCGGCACAAAATCATAACTTGGATCCAACATTAACAGTTTATGAAGCAGTTTATAGTGCGGATTCCAAAGAGTTACAAGTCATTAAACGTTATGAAGAAGCCACTGCACAATATGCAGAGCAGCAAACAGACAAAGCTTTTGACGCGATGATGGCAGCACAAGCCGACATGGATGCATACAGCGCTTGGGATTACAGTGCTGAAATTAAAACAATTTTATCGAAACTAGGTATTCATGATACGACACGCCGAATGAATGAATTATCAGGTGGTCAACAAAAGCGTGTTGTTTTAGCGCGTACTTTAATTGAAAAACCAGATTTATTATTATTAGACGAACCGACGAACCATTTAGATTTCGAATCGATTCATTGGTTGATTCAATTTGTAAAATCTTATCCGAAAACAGTGGTCTTTGTGACGCATGATCGTTACTTTTTAAATGAAGTGGCGACACGAATTGTAGAATTAAGAAACGGCAAGTTAGATACATATCCAGGCAACTATGAAGCTTATATTGCAATGCGAGCTGAGCGTGAAGAAATCGAAGCGCGTCAACAAACGAAGCAACGTGCACTTTTTAAACAAGAGTTAGCATGGATGCGTGCCGGTGTCAAAGCGCGAACAACGAAGCAACAAGCAAGGCAAGATCGTTTTCATGATTTGAAAGAACAAGTACAGTCTCATCAAACGCAAGACAAGGGGTCATTGAATCTTGCATATTCACGATTGGGCAAACAAGTCTTTGAACTTGAAAATGTGACGAAACGGATTGATGGTCGGACATTATTTGAAAATGTGTCGACATTGATTCAAAAAGGTGTGCAAATCGGCATTGTAGGTCCGAATGGCGTTGGAAAAACAACGATGCTGAATATTTTAGCAGGTGAAGATCAACAATTTGACGGCGTATTAAAAGTCGGTCAAACAGTGAAAGTAGCATATTTCAAACAAACGGATGAACGATTGAATCGGGATGTCCGCGTGATTGATTTCTTGCGTGAAGAAAGTGAGTTGGCACGGCAAAAAGATGGGACGACTGTTTCCATCACGCAATTGTTGGAATGGTTTTTATTTCCGAGTGCGACTCATGGTAAAAAAGTGTACAAACTTTCAGGTGGCGAGCAAAAGCGTCTCTATTTATTAAAGCTGTTAGTCCATCAGCCGAACGTATTGCTATTGGATGAGCCGACAAATGACCTCGATACAGAGACGTTAACCATTTTAGAAGACTATATTCAAACGTTTGGTGGTACGGTCATTACTGTGAGCCACGACCGTTACTTTTTAGATAAAGTCGTGGATTGTTACTGGTATATTCATGACGGTCAAATCGATATGATTTTAGGACAGTTTGAAGATTATTTAGCATTTCAAAAACAACTTGAACAAGCAGCAACACAAGTAGAATCCGTAAAACAGCAACCAGCAGTACAACCAAAGAAGAAAAAAGGATTATCCTACAACGAAAAACGAGAATATGACATGTTATTAGTGCGCATCGAGGAAACTGAATTGCGTCTGACTGAAATTGACGCAGAAATGATTGAAGCGAACGCAGATTATGCCAAAATCAAAGCATTAAATGAAGAGAAAGAAACGCTCGAAGCTCAATATGATACCGATATGACGCGGTGGAGTGAACTAGAAGAAATATTAGAACAATAGAGGGATAGCATGGAGCAAACATTGTCGCATTATTTTGGATACAAATCTTTTCGGCCTGGTCAAAAAGAGATTATTGAACGTGTATTGAATCATCAGCATACGTTAGGGGTTTTACCAACAGGTGGTGGTAAATCGTTATGTTACCAAGTGCCGGGATTAATGTTTAAAGGAACGACCATTGTCATCAGTCCTTTAATTTCGTTAATGAAAGACCAAGTGGACCAATTGACCGCAATGGGAATATCTGCGGCTTATTTGAATAGTAGTCTAAGTACGCAAGCACAAAAAGAGATAGAAGCACAATTGGTTAAAGGTGAGCTGAAATTTTTATACATCGCACCGGAACGTTTTGAACAAACATATTTTGAAATGTTGTTGCGACGTGTCGATATTTCACTCGTCGCATTTGACGAAGCACACTGTATTTCAAAATGGGGACACGATTTTCGACCAAGTTATCAAGCAGTTATTCAAAGAGTATTGGCTATGCCTCAACAGTTTTCGATTGTTGCATTAACAGCTACAGCGACGGCAGAAGTGCAACAAGACATTATGGAACGATTGATGATTTCACGCGAACATCTAGTCAAAACCAGTATTCGACGCCGTAATTTGAAATTCCAGGTGAACGGGACATACCAACGTCAAAAATTTGTATTGGATTATATTCAAAAACATAGTCAGAAGGCGGGGATTGTTTATTGTTCAACACGTAAACAAGTAGAAGCCTTGTATGAAGCGTTAGAAGACGCAGATGTTCCTGTATCATACTATCATGCTGGCATGACGGCAAAACAAAGAGATGAAGCGCAAAATGACTTTTTATATGACCGGACACGTGTAGTTGTCGCGACGAATGCATTCGGTATGGGTATTGATAAATCGAATGTGCGTTATGTCATTCATTACAATATGCCGGGTGATTTGGAGTCGTATTACCAAGAGGCAGGGCGTGCAGGTCGAGACGGTTTAGATAGCGATTGTATTTTACTGTACAGTGATCGTGATATTGGGTTACATCAGTATTTTATCGGTGCCTCGAAAGCGGATGATGATTACAAGGAGCGCATGGGTGAAAAATTGACTAAAATGATTCAATATACAAAGACGACGAAATGTCTTGAAGCGACATTAGTGCATTATTTTGAGCCAAATGAAAAACTTGAAGAATGTCAGCAATGTAGTAACTGTGTCGATAAAAATAAAACGTATAATATGACGAAAGAAGCAAAAATGATCATTAGTGGTGTCGCACGTTTACGTCAACAAGAAGGCTATCAAACGGTCATTCAGGTTTTGCGTGGTGAGGTTTCGGATTATATTCGTCATCAAGGTTATGAAAGCCTCTCGACGTATGGCTTAATGAAAGATTATACGACTGGCGAGTTACACCATTTAATCGATGAACTACGCTTTAAAGGCTTCCTCAACGAGCATGACGAAATCCTCATGTGTGATGCCTCGGTAGCAAAGTTGTTGAGTGAAGATACGCAAGTGTATACGACCCCGTTTAAACGTAAGTCGAAAGAAACCGTGCGTATTAATACCGTAGAAGGGGTCGATCGTACGTTATTTGAAAAGCTTGTCGAAGTCAGACGTGAAATGAGTGAACGTTTAAACATGCCACCGACGAATATTTTCACAGATTATACATTGGAAGCTTTTGCGAAAAGAAAGCCTGTCACAAAACAAGAAATGATTCAGATTGATGGTGTGGGTAGTTATAAACTGAAGCATTATTGTCCTGAATTTTTAGAAGCCATTCAAGAATATAAAATGCATAGTTCATAACACATCAGATGGAGCTAGGGGAAGCCCTGGCTCTTTTTTTGCAAATCAATCATTTTTATTAAGTCGGTTAGATTGGCAAATGATGGTCGATAGGGTGTGTGACATGACGATTTCACACACTTGGCAATTTCGAATGCAAATCAAGTTATTTTTGCAATAAATTGTGCTTTAATGAGTATAATCCTATTTGTTTAGGGTAAATGAAAATGTATAGAAAGAAACGAAATGAAAACAAAAAGATAGAGGGATTGTATGATAAAATTTAGCAATGTATCTAAGCGTTATGGTGACCGAGCTGTCGTCAATCAAGTGGATATGGAAATCAATGAAGGTGAATTTTTCGTCTTGATTGGTCCGTCTGGCTCAGGTAAAACGACAACAATGAAAATGATCAACCGCTTAATACCATTATCTGAAGGGTATATCTACTTTAAAAATCGCCCGATAAGTGATTATTCAGTATACGAAATGCGTTGGGATATGGGCTATGTGTTACAACAAATTGCGCTATTTCCGCATATGACCATTCGTGATAATATCGCACAAGTCCCATTGATGAAAGGTTGGTCAAAAGAAAAAATTGATGCCCGCGTCGACGAACTGTTATCAATGGTTGGACTTGAACCGGAGCAGTTTAGAAACCGAAAGCCTGAAGAATTATCAGGTGGTCAACGTCAACGTGTCGGCGTCGTACGTGCACTTGCAGTCGATCCACCTGTCATTTTAATGGATGAACCCTTTAGTGCCTTAGACCCGATTACACGAGAAAAATTACAAGATGACTTGTTAAAATTGCAAGATCAAATTAAGAAAACGATTGTATTTGTAACACATGATATCGAAGAAGCGTTCAAATTAGGCGACCGTATTTGCCTATTGAATCATGGTCAAGTGGAACAAATTGGCACACCGAATGACTTCATTAAATCACCTAAAAATGATTTCGTTTGCCAATTTTTAGGTGACTTAACGAGTGTAGTGCTGAATCATTTTTCACTTGGCAAAGTCGTTGAAATTGTAGGTGAAATAGCAACAGAAGAGCAGTTGAGTCAGTATCCTGTTGTCCATGCTGATCAAACAGTGAGTGACGTTTATGATGCGCTTGTACAACATGAAGCGGTCATTGTGCCTGTCGAAGGTGAACAGTGGTCTTTATCACGCCAAGACATCTTTAGCTTTTTATCAAAAAATCAGGCAGGTGAGACAGCATGAATACATTTTTAGAGACATTGAATAGTCGAAAAGGTGAGTTATTTGCTGCCTTACTTGAACACATCCAATTGTCATTTGTGGCATTACTGATTGCCGTGTTAATCGGTGTACCGCTCGGCATTTTGTTAACAAAAACGAAAAAAATATCTGAAGTTGTGATTAACATTGCAGCGGTCTTACAAACCATTCCGTCACTAGCTTTACTCGGTTTGATGATTCCATTATTCGGTATTGGAACGGTACCTGCTGTCATCGCCCTTGTTGTGTATGCACTATTACCGATTTTACGTAATACATATACCGGAATTACAGGTGTAGATCCTTCATTAATTGAAGCAGCTAAAGGTATTGGTATGAAGCCGATTCGTCGTTTAACTAAAGTCGAACTGCCATTAGCGATGCCGGTCATGATGGCAGGGATTCGTACAGCCATGGTATTGATTATTGGTACGGCGACATTAGCAGCATTAATCGGTGCGGGGGGTCTAGGTGACTTAATCTTACTTGGTATCGACCGGAACAATACATCATTAATTTTAATTGGGGCGATTCCAGCAGCGATATTAGCCATTTTGTTCGATGTGATTTTAAGAATTTTAAGTCATATTTCTTACCGTAAAATGTTAACGACACTCGGTGTGATGTTATTACTTATGTTGATGGTTACAGTTGCGCCACTTTTCTCTAGTCAAAATGAACGTATTACGATTGCAGGGAAGTTAGGTACAGAGCCTTCAATTATCACGAATATGTACAAGATTTTAATTGAGGATCAAACAGATTATACGGTGTCAGTGAAAGACGGCATGGGTAAAACTACATTTTTATTCAATGCATTAAAATCAGACGATATTGATGGTTATTTGGAATTTACAGGAACGGTATTAGGTGAATTGACGAAAGAAACGCCGAAGTCTAAAGACGAAAAAGAAGTGTATCAACAAGCGAATGCAAGCTTGGAGAAAAAATTTGATATGACGCTGTTGAAGCCAATGCAATACAACAATACGTATGCCTTAGCAGTGAAGCGTGATTTTGCAGAAGCACACAACATTAAATCGATAAGCGACTTGAAAAAAGTTGAAGATGACATCAAGCCAGGCTTTACCCTTGAATTTAATGACCGTGAAGATGGTTATCCTGCGATTCAAAAAGCGTATCATTTAAACTTCCAAAATGTGAAAAAGATGGAACCTAAGTTGCGTTATCAAGCTATTGAAAGTGGCGATATTAACTTAATTGATGCGTATTCAACAGATGCCGAATTAAAACAATATGACATGGTCGTGCTCAATGATGACCGTAAAGTATTCCCACCATATCAAGGTGCACCATTGTTTAAAAAGTCATTTATTGAAAAGCACCCAGGTGTTGAAAAAGCATTAAATCAGCTAGAAGGTAAAATCTCTGATGAAGAAATGCAAGAAATGAATTATCGTGTAGCTGAAAAAGACGAAGATCCGTATGAAGTTGCGAAAGCATATCTCGAGAAACAAGGTTTGATTGACAAATAGCACGATGATTGAATCATTTTTGCGATTAGGTTTACGGATGATTGATTGATTTTATAACAAATCGTATAGGAATGACTGGACTAGTGTGGCCTTTCAAAGTTTTTTGATGGGTTTCGTGGTCCAGTCTTTCTTTATTAAAGGTTACGCTTTGTTGTTATTATATTACACGAATGACATCGTATTTTTACTTCTGCTTGATCAAAAATTTTTATTCGAACATTCAATGGACTAAGAATTTATGTGTGGCTGCTCTAGCATTTTAAAGTGTTAAACGTTATACTAGTAAATATATTTTAAAAATTCTGATTTATGGGAGGTTTAGAAATGAAGTCTCAAATTTCTAAATTAAGTGCGTATCAACCTGGATTGTCACCGGAGAAGTTAAAAGAAAAGTATGGGATTGAAGGTGAACTTCATAAACATGCTTCTAATGAAAATTTATTTGGTCCATCTCCTAAAGCGAAACAAGCGATTAAAGACCATGTAGATGACCTCTTTTTATATCCTGAACCGAATGCGCCGTTGTTACAAGAAGCGATTGCCGCGCATTATGGTGTTGATAAAGCACAAGTTCTTTTTGGTGCGGGCCTTGATGAAATGATTGTGATTATTTCTAGAACATTAGTGCGCGCAGGAGACAATATTGTAACGAGTGCGGGGACGTTTGGCCAATATCTTCACAATGCAGTCGTAGAAGATGCGGAGACGATTCAAGTGCCACTCATTGATGGGGCGTTTGATTTAGATGGTATTGCAGCAGCAGTAAACGATAAAACAGCAGCGGTATGGATTTGTAACCCGAACAACCCAACTGGTACATACCATACACATGATGACATCGTGGCGTTTTTAGAAAAGGTTCCTTCACACATTCCAGTATTTATGGATGAGGCTTACGCGGAATATGTAACTGCGGAAGATTATCCGAAAACGTTAGAATTGATGAAGCAATATGGTAATGTCGCGCTAATGCGTACGTTCTCGAAGGCGTATGGTTTAGCAGGATTACGTATCGGCTATCTGATTTCTACGCCAGAATTAGCTGCACAATTAAATGTCATTCGTCCGCCATTTAATACGACACGTTTATCTGAACAAGCGGCATTGAAAGCGTTAGAAGATCAAGAATATCTACAACAAATCGTGGAAACGAACCGTGTTGAAAGAGAAAAATTCTTAAATCTTGAAACATCTTTAAAAATTTATCCGTCACAAACGAACTTTGTCTTTGTAGAAACAGATCGTGCGAAAGAATTAGATGAAACGTTATTACGTCACGGCATCATTGCGCGTCTATTCCCTAATGGTATTCGTATTTCATTAGGCTTCCCAGAACAAAATGAAGTCATTCGCAACGTATTGAAATCATTTTAATCTTTAAAAATGACATACGTGCTTGTGCGGGAATCATCAAATGCTTAGACCAAGTATGTTATGATAAAGCAGTGAGATGAATGTATACAAGGAGCGATAACATGAGAACTTCAATAGGGATTGATATGGATGAAGTACTGGCAGATACGATGGGCGCGATTTTAGATGAGTTGAATCGCCGTACACAATTAGGTGTGACAATCGATCAAATCGCTGGAAAGAAAATTTATGAAATCATGCCAGAACATACGAAAGAAATCCGGGATATTTTGGCATCAGATGGTTTTTTTGGCCGTTTAGATGTGATGAAAGATGCTCAAGAAGTTGTTAAAAAATTATCCGAGCACTATGACATTTATATTGTTACAGCTGCAATGGATGTACCGACATCTTTCCATGACAAATATGAATGGTTGCTGAAGCATTTCCCATTTTTAGATTCACAACAATTTGTGTTCTGTGGCCGTAAAGACATTGTCGCGACTGATTACTTAATTGATGACAATCCGCGTCAATTAGGGGGACATACAGGGAAGCCGTTGATGTTTTCAGCGCCACATAATGAAGGGAATACCGATTTTGAGCGTGTGAATAACTGGAAAGAAGTAGAAGCCTACTTTTTCGGTAAAGAAGCGTAGAATAAAAAATCACAAAAACAGATTTGATATTGTTTCTGAACACAATTAAAAGAGACGTTGGGGCAGTTCGTTCCTCAACGCCTCTTTTTTTATCGTTTTAAATGTTAGTTATCATTG
This sequence comes from Staphylococcus intermedius NCTC 11048, assembly GCF_002902385.1. Taxonomy (GTDB): domain Bacteria; phylum Bacillota; class Bacilli; order Staphylococcales; family Staphylococcaceae; genus Staphylococcus; species Staphylococcus intermedius. The sequence continues at coordinate 156,119 of NZ_PPQH01000009.1, forward strand.
GCTTGTCCTGGTTCTACCGTCAGTAATTCAATCGCTTGTGGAATGATTTCAATATTAACTGGTGTATCTAAAGCAATTTCACCATCGATATCCACGCGCATTGTTGGCTCAGTATGCACATGAATTTGACGACTTGGAATATGTTCGATATTGTCGCTAATTTCATTCCATGTCATACTATCGCGTAAACTAAAGATGTCTTTAAGAATGCTCATACTATAGTTATTAAAGATAAATGTATTCAGTTCACCATCACTAGGAGACATTTCCATAAGCGGAATTTTGCCACCACCTATGAAGCGACCATTGGCAAATAACAACATCGATGTTTCACCGGTATACGTTTGACCATCAATCTCTAATGTATAGTTAAAAGGCTCTGGATTTGAAAGTGTTTTAAGTGTTGATGTAATATAACTTAATTTGCCGAACAAGTCTTTAGATTTACCTTGTACATTTTCAGCATTTTGTACCATCAAACCGATACCAGCAAAGTTGAGCACATAGCGGTCCTCTACTTTCATCACATCGTATTTTTGAGGCGACGCTATCAAAAGGTCATGACTTGCTGGGCCAGCTTTTGTTGATAAGTTCAATGTTTTCGTAAAGTCATTAAATGTACCGCCCGGAATAATACCGACTGGGAGGTTTAAGTTATATTTTAAGACACCATTGATTAATTCATTGACCGTTCCATCGCCACCCAAAATAAACAAAACATCGATGTTTTCACGGTTGTTGTTTGATTGAATATGATGGCAGTATTTTTCAATATCACCTTCATTTTCGCTTAATTGAATGGTGAATCTTTTACAGAGCTGGGTAAGTGCGACAGTGACTTCACCTAGGCCTTCATGTATTTTCTTGAGGCCTGAATGTTGGTGATAAAAAAGAACGCCGTGTTCATATTTTGGTGCCATATGTTTGCTCCTTTCATTTCGCGTACACTTCATTGTATACCGCAATTGTGTGGATGTTAATCATGACAACTTCGATAGACTCAAAAAGGTGCGAATACGCGGGATATCCCAAACGTATACGCACCTCATTGTGATGTTAACGAATACCTTTCATAGCTCTTAAAATATATGGTGAACCGATGACGGCTAAGAGCGCGACAACGATAGCGATACCGCCAATGAGACCGAAATAGTTTTGGTTCCCAATAATCGGCTGAAGTTTCACAAGTTGTGCATTGATGGCTTGTGCCGTTGCATTAGTTAATAACCATAAACTCATCATTTGAGAGTTGAAGTTTTCAGGTGCAAGTTTAACAGCTGAACTGTTTCCAGTTGGTGAAATACAAAGCTCACCAATCACACAAATGATATATGACAAAATGATCCATACAAACCAAATATGCGCGTCATTGTATGCATAAATCACAACCATCATGAGTATGAATGAGCTACCTGCTAAAAATAAGCCGAGTGCAAATTTAATTGGTAAACTTGGTTCAAAACGACCCAATCTTCTCCATAACCAAGAAATGACTGGTGCGAAGACGACAATGAAAAATGGATTAATCGATTGGAACCATGTCACAGGAAATACACTTTCCCAGCCGAATAAGTTGAAAGCAAGGTCTGCCTTTTCATCCGCATAGACAGCGAGAACGTTCGCACCTTGTTCTTGAATAGACCAGAAAATAACGCCGACAACAAATAATGGAATGAACGCGATAACACGAGAACGTTCGACAGCTGTTGTATCTTTACTGACGATCATAATCGTAAAATAGACAAATGGTAATGCAAAGCCTAAAACTAATACGATTAAACTCACTAAATTAAAAGAAAGTGTTCCAGTTAAAGATGCGATGACTACGACTAAGACAATCGCAGCGATAATCAGCCCGAAAAGCATACCATATTTTTTCTTTTCTGCTGGGCTTAAAGGGTTAGGTGGCGCGATGCCGATACGTCCTAGATTACGCTTATGGAATAAAAGGTAAAATAGTAGTGACAGCCCCATACCGATTGCAGCAATTAAGAAACCACCATGAAAATTCCCTACATTTCTAAAATGATCTAATACGAGCGGTGAAATAAATGCCCCCATATTGACAGCCATATAGAAAATAACGAAACCTGAATCTACACGGCTATCATCTTTTGGATAAAGACGTCCTACGATATTGGAAATGTTCGGTTTCATCAGACCTGAACCTACAATAATAAAGAACATCGATGACAGTAAGCCAGTTAATCCAAAAGGTAAGCTTAAACAAACATGACCGATAATAATTAATATCGCACCGTAAAACATGGAACGTCTTGTCCCCAGTATTCGGTCAGCAACCCAGCCCCCTAGAATAGATGTCATGAAGATTAATGAACCATAGACGGCTATCAACGATTGAGCGAATGTTTTTTCGAGCCCTAATCCACCTTGACTGACGTTATAGTAAATGTAATAAATCAATAGGGCACGCATACCGTAATAGCTAAATCGCTCCCAGAATTCTACGGTATATAATACGCCTAAACCACGAGGGTGGCCGAAGAATCCCTTTTGTGGAATTTCTTGTACAGCTTTTTCGTGTGATAATTCTGACATTTCAATCAATCCTTCCTATCTGAACAAAACATGTAATAGAAAGTTTACGCCTGATGAAAATAAATAGCAATTAGTTTTTTAAAAATAATAAAATTTAAAAAATTCAGACATAAAATAAAGTCATATTTTGTTAAATTATACACTGTTGGTAGTGTAGTTAGTTAAGTCTAATATAGGTGTTCTATATGGGAACGAATGAAAATAAATCGTGTTTAATGTTTGAAATAAAAGGATAAGCTTTGTTATTGAAGAAAGTAAAAAGGTGATAAAGTACAAAAATAAAGATATTTGGAAATAATATGTGAATAGGGATTTGTGTTGTTTTGATGGTTATGCACCGTAGCAAAGGGGAGTTGAAACTGAAGTGTGTCCCAGTTACTCTAAAACTATAAAAAAGCTGTGAAGAAATGTAACAAAAATTTCTCCACAGCTTATCTTTATATGTGACATGTATAGCATCAATAAAGGTTATTTTACACCTTGCATTAAGTTTTTAATGAACGGTGATACTAAAATTAATACAAGACCAATACCTACTGCGAATAATCCTGAATAAAGGAAGTATTCGTTTGTGCTCATATGGACATAAAGTTTAACCATTTGCGCATTTAACCCTTGTGCCATAGCATTGGATAAAAACCAAATACTCATCATTTGTCCCGCAAAGGCTTCAGGTGCAAGTTTTGTCGTTGTTGATAATCCGATAGGTGATAAGCAAAGTTCACCAAAAGTAACAAGTAAGAAACTCGCCACTAACCAGAACGGATTGATCAAGCTATTACCATCTGGAATAATCATAATTAAATATGAAAGTCCGGCTAAGATAACACCTAGAGCAAACTTAATGACTGTCGGTGGATTATAACGACCTAGTTTGACCCATAAAATTGAAAAGATAGGTGCCAAAATAATGATGAAAAATGGATTTAAAGATTGGAACCATGCAGGTGGAATTTGAAAATCAATTAGTCCGCCTGTTACTTTTGCTAATTGGAGCTCAGTTTTCGTATCAGAGAACTGTGCTAAAACTGTTGAACCTTGTTCTTGAATCATCCAAAAGGCAACAGATGCGATAAACAATGGAATATAAGCAAAAACACGTTTACGTTCATGATCTGCTGTTTTTTTACTTAAAAGCATTCTTGTAAATAAGAAAATCGGTAAAAATACGCCTAAAACTGTAATGACGTTTGAGAACAGTCCAATTGTTAAGTGTCCTGTTGATTGGAGAATAAATCCTAACACAACAAGGATTACGACAATGCTACCGACAATCTTGATGAGTTTTGAACGTTCTTTCTTCGTTAATGGATCTGGTACTTCCACACCTGCAAGACCAAGTGATTTTTTATGTGTGAATAAATATGCCAATAAACCGAAAAACATCCCTACAGCAGCAATAGCAAAGCCGACATGGAAGCCGATATTAACCTGTACCCACCCAATGATAAGTGGTGACAATAATGCCCCTAAATTGATACTCATATAAAAAATAGTGAACGCTGAATCCATGCGTGCATCATTTTTATCGTACAACATACCTACTGTTGAGGAGATGTTCGGTTTGAGTAAACCTGTCCCAATAATTAAAAAGAGTAAGGCGATGAGCAACAAGACCAAACTATTCGGTAGTGCCATTAAAATATGACCAACCATAATGAGAATAGCGCCATAAAAGAGTGCGTGTCGTGTGCCGGTAATGCGGTCTGCAATCCAACCACCAATCACACCACTCATATAAACCAATGCACCATAAATTGAAACGATTTGAAGGGCGATGTCTTGGTCTAGACCAAATCCACCTTTAGCTACCGAATAATAAATATAGAAAGCTAAAATACCTTTCATACCATAGTAACTAAAGCGCTCCCAAAATTCTGTAAAGACTAGTGTACTTAACCCTTTTGGATGACCGAAGAAACCTGTACGTGGTGTACTGTTAAGGATTTCTTCTTTTGTATAATGCGAACTCATTGACTATTTCCCCCCACTCTAACCAAGTTAGACTTATTCTATAACTAATTGGTATCATACACAAGTAGTTTTTAATGTAAAGAACATTTTATAATATATTTTTATGGTTATGTAAATATATATAATTATTTTCTTGGTTTATCATTTATGTATTCACCGAATTTGTATTCCGACAAAATCAATAAAGTTTATCAGTTATTATAGCATTTTTTACAAGCTTAGCAATATCATATTTGAAATTGAGACAAAATGATTTTTTCAGTCAATAAAGTGGGACGTGTAGAATATCTATTTTGAGTGTGAAACTAAGAAAATGATTTGTAATAGAGCGTGCGATACGAATGCGAATGTCAGCATCATATCATTAAGAGGTTTTATACCATAATAGAAAATTGATAGAGAATGAATTTTAGTGTGCTCATAAGTGGGGGATGAGTGATAGTGGCATGGAAAAATAAAAAGAGAGGTCAGGACATGTTTTATGTCCACCTCTCAGTTAGGTGTTTGACTATTAACGATTATCGATTTTTTCTGGATACATGTCATGGTTCATGAGACGATGTTCAGCCATTTTTTCGTATTTTGAATTTGGACGACCGTAGTTAGTGTATGGATCGATGGAAATGCCACCACGGGGTGTGAATTTGCCCCATACTTCAATGTAATGTGGATCCATTAAATCGATTAAATCGTTCATAATAATATTCATACAATCTTCATGGAAATCACCATGGTTACGGAAGCTGAATAAATAAAGCTTTAAAGATTTAGATTCGACCATTTTGATATTTGGAATATAAGAAATGTAAATTGTCGCAAAATCAGGTTGCCCTGTGATCGGACATAACGATGTGAATTCTGGACAGTTAAATTTAACAAAGTAATCACGATTTTGGTGCTTATTATCAAATGTTTCTAGAACATCTGGACGGTAATCAAAGTTGTAAGTGTTATTTTGATTGCCGAGAAGTGTAATATCTTGTAATTCGTCTTTTGAACGTCCTTCTGCCATGAGAAAGGCCTCCTTTAAATTATTTTGATGGTTGTTGACGCTGCTCGGAACGTGTCGAACGTCGTGCTTTTTCGAATATATAATAGCTTGCACTTAAAATAATGATATAACCGATGATGGCGTATAAATCAGGTGACTCATTGAATAGGACGAAGCCAATCATCGCTGTGAAAATAATTGATGCATAGGTAAATATTGAAATATCTTTTGCCGGTGCGTAACTATATGCGACGGTAATACCAATTTGACCTACTGCAGCGGAAAGTCCTGCTAACACTAAGTAAACAATTTGAATCATGCTCATCGGTTCAAATGTAAATGCGACAAATGGAATCAGCACAATAACTGAAAAGAATGAGAAATAAAATACGATTGTGTAAGGCGCTTCACGTGTGCTTAATGCACGGACAGTCGTATAAGCCGAGGCTGCGAAAATCCCTGATAACAGTCCGATGAGTGCCGGAATGACTTCAGATGAAAATTCAGGTTGGACAACGAAAAGCATGCCAATCATTGCGATAATCATTGAAGTAATCTGATATTTTTGAATCAATTCCTTTAAAAAGATGAGGCTTAAAAGAATCGTCCAAAAAGGATTCAATTTCATCAAAATATCGGCATCACTTAACACCATATGATCAATTGCATATATGTTTAACAGTACGCCCATTAATCCTAGAACAGAACGTGTCATTAATAGAGGTTGACTGCTCAGTTTACCGAAGAAGGGCTGTTTATATTTAATAATAAAGAATAGGGGAATAAACATGGCTACGAAATTTCGAGCGAGTGATTTTTGAAATACGGGTAAATCGCCGGATAGACGAAAAAAAACTGCCATAAAACTAAAACCAATAGCAGAAATTAAAATAGCGATGATACCTTTCACTTTAGTATTCATGATATCGCCTCTTGTTGATAAAAATTTGACTTATACATAGTAGCATAAAATGATACAACTTGCATTATATCTTGCAATTTTACTAAAAGAAGATACAATAAAAGGGAACGTATGTTCTGTTTTAGCTGACTTATAAACGTTTCAGTTGAGAAAGTCAAGTGAGAAACGTGCTTTCAATCAGAAAATAATTTTTTTGTTCTTCTAGTGGTTGATATCATCGCTTTTGATGACAATGAGTGACAAAAGTTCCAATTTATCTCTTTAAATTAAGAATAGAGTTCTGTATAATGAAACACATAATATAGTATGAGCGAACGAAATGAAACACAACATATAGTGTTTGAAAGATGACTAACAACACAAGAATGGACAAAATCAATGAAGGTTTACACGATTTTGAACATTCTATTTCTTTGATTATCTACATATAGTAAGGGTGTCAATAGAGATCATTATTGGATATGAATAATGGGCGTTAGCAACTTTTTAACTTATTTTATGAATCAAACAATAGCAAATATACGTTCGTATTTTATTCAATAACATTTATATTGTGGATTAAGAAAAAGACGACATCAGCAACTACACGAATCATTTATCTCGTGAGAAAGGTGGTTATTCAGGATGAAAGTGGTATTTTATTCTTTTACGGGTAATGTGAGACGATTCGTTAAACGCACAGAACTTGATAACACACTAGAGATTAATGAAACCAATGCGTCAGAAGAAGTGACAGAACCTTTTATTATTGTGACAGGGACAATTGGTTTTGGTGAGGTACCTCAACCAGTCCAACAATTTTTAGAAATCAATCATGAACATTTAAAGGGTGTTGCGGCAAGTGGCAATCGTAACTGGGGAAATAACTTTGCGAAAGCTGGTACGACGATTGCAAATACGTATCACGTCCCTTTATTGATGAAATTTGAATTACACGGCAATAAACAAGATACAATGGAATTTAAAGAGAAGGTGGTCAATTTTTATGAAAACTATGGAACAAAAGCAGTACAAGCATATTGAACTTAATAACCAAGTGACGAAAAGAAATGAAAACGGCTTTTTTCAACTTGAGAAAGATCAAGAAGCACTTGCGGTTTATTTAGAAGAAATCCAAGATAAAACCGTTCATTTCGACAGTGAGATTGAACGCCTTCAATTTTTGGTTGATAACAATTTTTATTACAATGTGTTTGAAGAATACAGTGTAGCCCAACTGGTTGAATTGATTGCATTTACAACAGCGATTCCATTTCAATTTGCAAGTTATATGTCAGCAAGTAAGTTTTTCAAAGATTATGCATTAAAAACAAATGATAAATCACAATATCTAGAAGATTATCATCAACATGTGTTCATTGTGTCACTCTACCTTGCCAAAGGGAATGTTGACCTTGCAAAACAATTGATTCAAGCGATGGTCGAACAACGTTACCAACCAGCGACACCTACATTTTTAAATGCAGGACGTGCACGTAGAGGTGAGTTAGTTTCATGTTTCTTGCTCGAAGTAGATGACAGTTTAAACTCTATTAACTTTATCGATTCAACAGCTAAACAGTTAAGTAAAATCGGTGGTGGTGTAGCGATTAATCTTTCAAAGCTACGTGCGAGAGGTGAAGCAATTAAAGGCATAAAAGGCGTTGCGAAAGGTGTCTTACCGATTGCAAAAGCGCTTGAAGGTGGCTTTAGTTATGCCGATCAATTAGGGCAACGTCCAGGCGCGGGCGCAGTATACTTGAACATTTTCCACTATGATGTAGAAGAGTTTTTAGATACGAAAAAAATTAATGCAGATGAAGATTTACGTCTTTCAACGATTTCAACAGGTTTGATTGTACCGTCTAAATTTTTTGAATTGGCTAAAGAAGGAAAAGACTTTTTCATGTTCGCGCCACACACAGTAGAACAAGAGTACGGTGTCACATTGGACGACATTAATATTGAGGATTACTATGATGCGCTTGTAGCCAACCCAAATATAATGAAAAAGAGTAAAGATGCGCGTGAAATGTTAAATATGATTGCACAAACACAATTGCAATCGGGTTACCCTTATTTAATGTTTAAAGACAACGCGAACCGTGTGCATCCTAACGCTAACATCGGTCAAATTAAAATGAGTAACTTATGTACAGAAATTTTCCAACTACAAGAAACATCGATTATCAATGACTACGGTGTGGAAGATGAAATTAAACGCGATATTTCATGTAATTTAGGTTCATTAAATATTGTGAATGTCATGGAGTCAAATCAGTTTAGAGATTCTGTGCACACAGGTATGGACGCGTTAACAGTGGTGAGTGATGAAGCAAACATTCAAAATGCACCAGGTGTGAAAAAAGCGAATAGTGAATTGCATTCAGTAGGTCTGGGTGTCATGAACTTACACGGTTATTTGGCTAAAAATCAGATCAGTTATGAATCAGAAGAAGCGAAAGATTTTGCGAATGTTTTCTTTATGATGATGAACTATTATTCAATCGAACGTTCAATGCAAATTGCCAAAGAACGTGGTGAGACGTTTGCAGACTTTAATAAAACTGATTATGCAAACGGTCGTTATTTTGAACGTTATACGTCTCAAGATTTCTTGCCACAATTTGAAAAAGTAAAGGCATTGTTTGAGAACCATCCAATTCCGACACGTGAAGATTGGAAAGCATTACAAGCTGAAGTAGAAAAACATGGCTTATATCATGCGTATCGTTTAGCGATTGCGCCAACACAAAGTATTTCATATGTGCAAAACGCAACAAGCTCAGTGATGCCGATAGTAGACCAAATTGAGCGTCGTACTTACGGCAACTCAGAAACATTTTATCCAATGCCGTTTTTATCGCCACAATCAATGTGGTATTATAAATCAGCATTCAACATCGACCAAATGAAGTTGATTGATTTAATTGCTACGATTCAAACGCATATTGATCAAGGTATTTCAACCATTCTATATGTAAACTCAGAAATTTCAACGCGTGAATTGTCACGTTTATACGTATACGCACATCATAAAGGCTTAAAATCATTGTATTACACACGAAATAAATTATTGAGTGTAGAAGAATGTACAAGCTGTGCAATTTAATGTTGATATCAAATAAAGCGAATTGTGCTTTTAATATTATTCATACGCATAAAAGCTATGAGAAGTGGGCTAGGACATGAAATTTTTTGATTGCCATCATGGGCTCTTTTTCCTAGGGGACTTGCCTCAACTAAAATCGCCTTGATTGAAGGTACACTGGACGGAAGCCGAATTGGATTTTCGGCTGCGTCTGATCCCTCAGGAGTCTCGCCCATTTTAGCAATTTGAATTATAATGCTACGAATCAATGAGGCAAATATATAAAAGAAAAATCAAAAATTTTCAGTTCCATTAATCTTAACTTATTTTACATTTCCATCATTTGATTTCGCCTATTGTATGGAATGGGGCTGAGAAAACGCAATTATGTTCTAGCCTCTAAAGAAGTGACCGTATGTGGAACGGGTGATGACTGAACGTTCACATAAAAGGGTGTTCAGTCATCCTTACCAGAGTGAGACCGAGCGTTAAGCAGTCTGTCTCGCTCAACTTTTAAAAATTTAGGGAATGGGGCATGCGTTTGGCCCATTTGTTATATATCACAATATAGATAGGAGCAGATAAGGTCAATGATAGCTGTAAATTGGAACACACAAGAAGATATGACGAATATGTTTTGGCGCCAGAACATTGCTCAAATGTGGGTAGAAACGGAATTTAAAGTTTCCAAAGATATCGCAAGTTGGAAAACATTAACAGAAGCAGAACAAGAAGCGTTTAAAAAAGCATTGGCAGGCTTAACGGGTTTAGACACACATCAAGCAGATGATGGTATGCCGTTAATCATGCTTCATACGAAAGATTTGCGTAAAAAAGCCGTGTACTCATTTATGGGGATGATGGAACAAATTCATGCTAAGAGTTATTCGCATATTTTCACGACGTTATTACCTTCTAAAGAAACGAATGAATTATTAGATAAATGGGTCATTGAAGAACCGCATTTAAAATATAAATCTGAGAAAATTATTAGCAATTACCATAAACTGTGGGGGAAAGAAGCGTCTATTTATGATCAATATATGGCACGTGTTTCGAGTGTCTTTTTAGAAACTTTCCTATTCTATTCAGGTTTTTATTATCCGTTATATTTGGCGGGGCAAGGACGAATGACGACTTCTGGTGAAATCATTCGTAAAATTTTATTAGATGAGTCTATTCATGGTGTATTCACTGGTTTAGATGCGCAAAGCTTACGAAATGAATTATCAGAAAGCGAAAAACAAAAAGCAGATACAGAAATGTATAAGTTATTAGAAGACTTATATGCAAATGAAGAATCCTATACACGTAGCTTATATGAACCCATTGGCTTAGCTGACGATGTTATGAATTATGTCCGTTATAATGGGAACAAAGCACTGTCAAATTTAGGATTTGAACCTTATTTCGAAGAGCGTGAATTCAGTCCAATTATTGAAAATGCGCTGGATACATCAACGAAAAACCATGACTTCTTCTCAGTTAAAGGTGATGGTTACGTTCTTGCATTGAATGTAGAAGCATTACAAGACGAAGATTTCATTTTTTAATCATTAAAAAGTATTAAAGAAGAGTGAGGCAACAGTACGTTCGAAAGGACATGTTGTTTCACTCTTTTTTTGATGCATGTGCGTTTTGAGAAAAATGGAAATTATTTTAAGTCGTGAAAGGGGAAAACGAGAAGAAAAAAGAGTGGAGCCGGGACACAATTGAGTTTCCCAGCCCACTCCGAAAAGTACACTAAATTTCGAAATAATGATGATAATGAAACTTACAACGGTTGTTAAAATGCGCTTCACATTGAGGACAAGATTCAGTCATCATATAGGTTTCAATGGCCATCTCATAACCGCAAACACCGCATAGAATAGCGCGCTCATCAAATTCATCAGAATGCCAGCGCTTAGGACGGTGTTTTTCAGATTCATTGTGGCATTTAAAACAAGGATAATATTTATGACAACATTTAAACTTAATTGCGATGACATCGAATGGCGTATTGTAGTGAGTACAACGTGTTTCTTGGTCGACAGTCGCACCATAAACTTTCGGCATTGCATTCGCTCCTTAAACTTTTCTTTATTTGTCTAAATTTTCCCCAATAATACGTACTTCTCTTTCTAATTCAATTCCAAATTTTTCTTTCACGACATTTTGGACATGACGAATTAGGTTTTCATAGTCTGTAGCTGTCCCGTGATCCACATTAACCATAAATCCAGCATGTTTGCGAGAAACTTCGACACCACCAATACGATGGCCTTGTAAGTCAGCATTTTGAATGAGTTGACCTGCAAAATGCCCCGGTGGACGACGGAAAACGCTGCCACATGATGGGTATTCAAGCGGTTGTTTAGATTCACGTCGTTCTGTGAGGTCGTCCATCTTCTCTTGAATGTCTTCTTGCTTCCCAGGTGTTAGTGTAAATGCAGCTTCTAACACGACATAATGTTGTTTTTGGATAATGCTATTACGATAATCCAATTCAAGTTCGTTATGTGTTAATTTAATCAATTCCCCGCGTTCGTCAATCACAAGTGCGTAATCAATCACATCTTTCACTTCGCCCCCATAAGCGCCTGCATTCATATAAACAGCGCCGCCGATAGAACCAGGGATACCACATGCAAATTCAAGGCCTGTTAAAGCAACGTCACGTGCTTTTCGAGACACATCGATAATCGCTGCACCACTGCCGGCAATAATCGTCGCGTCAGAAGTGACAATGTGATTTAAAGAAAGCAAACTTAATACAATCCCTCGAATACCACCGTCTCTAATGATGATATTCGAACCATTGCCTAAATAGGTCACAGGTATGTCATGTTCATATGCATATTTTACGACTTTTTGTACATCTTCATAACGTTCAGGTGAAATATAAAAATCTGCATTCCCCCCAGTTTCAGTGTAAGTGTAGCGTTTCAATGGTTCATCTACCTTAATAATACTTGCAGGAATCAGTTTTTCTAAATCCTGTAAGATGCTAGAATGATTCACAAATAACATCCTTTCTTTTCGTTATAATTCATAGTGTTTTTGTCAATTTAAAAACAAATTCTCATATTTGATGGTCATTACAAAGTATTTTTAGACTTAATTATATTTTAACTGTTTTAATAGAACGCGTCATGTATGAACATTTTTATGTTGTGTATTGCTGCAGCTGTTTAAACCATTGCGTTTTTAAATTTTCATAGTCTCGGATAGGCATGGTTGACTGGTCGAGAGAGGCTTTTTGGTCTTTAAAAAATTGAATGGCTGCAGGGTGATGTGTTAATAGTTCATGAAATTGTTGATATTGTTGGAAAGTAGGTGTGTGCATTTGAATGATATGTAAACGAACTTCTTGCTTTAATTCATTAAGATTATTAAATTTTGCCATCACGACTTTCTTTTCATAGGCATGATGTAAGCGGTAAAATCCTACATAGTTTAATCGCTTTTCATCTAAGGATGTAATGTCGTGCAAATTTTCAACACCGACTAAAATATCTAAAATAGGTTCAGTTGGATAATTAAAATGAAAAGTACCGCCAATATGTTGTGTAAACTTTACCGGTGAATCTAAGAGGTCGAATAAAATGTGTCGGTATTTTTCATATTGTGTCGCATAAAATGATTGTTGATTGTCGGTCGTAAATGGTTGGACATGACGATACATATGATGGCCTCTTTGAGTATCCTGTTGCGCAATTCTGCATTACTATATCATATATTATTTTCAAGTTAAATATGTTTATGTATAATACGAATTGAATAAGAGGTGTAGCAATGGAAAAATGGGTGAAAATAATCATTTTAAGTTTTTTAATTGTTGGCAGTCTTACCGCATGTACGGCATCATCTCAAAAACAGATGCATGCATTTGATCAACAAATGAAGACGGTCTCTGAAAAAGAACGCATTGTGAATCAAACTTTGGAAGAAATGAATTTAAACCAACTTTATGATCTGAGTCAAACCGATACGACCGATGCGAATAAACGCGCTTTTGATCAACTGAAAAAACAAATTGACAACACGTTAAAACCAGCAATGAAAGCGTATCATCAGGAGGCTCAAGCACTTCCAGAAGAAAATAAAGATTTAAAAACATTGAAGTCTACATATTTAGAGGGCATAAAGGGTAAACAAAAAGTAATTGAAAAACTGGACCATTTTGTCGTACTCTGTCAAAACTCAATACGCGCCAATGAAAATATACTTGATTTCACACAACAATTTGAAAAGTATCGTAGTCGTGTGGAGACACAAATAAGTAGTGCGAAACAAACTACACAAGGTGCAGAAGATAGTGTGAAACTAGAAGCGCGCCTGGATGAAAATAATCGCTATATTAAAGATAAAGCAGAGACTTCTATCCGCGAAAAAGATGGAAAGGCACAAATGCATGCGATTCAAGATGAAGTCATTCCGTTAGTTCAAAAACAGATAAAAGCGCTCAATGAAATGCAATTACGAGATGAGACGGCGAATCGCGCACGGCAAAATGCGGTTCAAATGTATTACAGTCTCGAGCGCTACTATCAAGAACGTGTCAAAACGATTGAATATAATCAACAATTAGCCGAAACCAATATCCGTAAATTAATAACAAAAGCTAAAGATCTAGACAGCTACAACACACCGTATGAAAATCAGCGTGATCAAGTGAATTCAAAGTAATTGAAGGATTCTGTTGAGAGTTGATTGTTATGGTCGTTGAGTAGCGGATTAAAAATTAAAGGTTAACAAGCTTATATTATGTGTGTATAATGGTAAACATTGAGAAAAGTACTGAGTTATTTCAGATAATAGACAAACAGAAAATCTACTTAGAGGTGAAGAGAATGGCGATTAAGCTAACTTCGATTGACCAATTCGAACAAATCATTGAAGACAATCCATATATATTTATTTTAAAACATAGCAATACTTGTCCGATTTCAGAAAACGCATTTGATCAATTTAATAAATTTTTATATGAACGTGATATGGATGGTTACTATGTCGTCGTTCAAGAAGCGCGTGAATTATCGGATTATATTGCTGAAAAGACAGGCGTTCAACATGAATCACCTCAAGCCCTTTATTTCGTAAACGGTGAGGTAAAGTGGCATGATAGTCATAAAAATGTGAATGTCTCTGAACTTGCGAAAGCTGAAGAATAGGCGGACATTGTTTGCTACTTCTGAAGTGATGCGATGATGGATAGCCTTGAATAGTTTAAGCAATCAACGTTGAAAATGATGAGCAATATTTGAAATATATGAAAGCAACACACGCGATAATGCAAGATGTGTTGCTTTTTATTTTGATAAGCGTCATCAATATATAAGACCTATTGTTGTGAGGATAACAGGAGCTCGGCGATACGTGTAAAATCATTTCGTTCCGTTCGTTTGTACACTATTGAAGGTCAAGGCTATAATATAGAATAATGGGATGAATTGAGATATATTACATGAATACAATGTTGAATTTAAATTGAGATGTTGATGATAAATATTTGAAAGATAAGAGGGTGACCACATGAAAATATTAGTAGCAATGGATGAATTTAATCACATTATTTCAAGTTATGATGCAAACCGCTATGTCGAAGAAGGTGTGGCGAGTCAAATTGAGGATGCGGATATTGTACAAGTACCTCTTTTTAATGGAAGAAGAGAACTATTAAATGCGGTCTTTTTATGGAAGTCTGGCACACAATACCAAATTTCGGTACATGATGCAGCAATGCAAACTGTTGATGCAACGTATGGTCAAACAGAAGATGGCTTGACAATTATTGAAGCTGGCCAATTCTTGAAAGGGACGTTGCCACTTGTGCAACAAACAAGCTATGGTTTAGGCGAAGTCATGCGTCATGCTTTAGATAAAAATGCGCAACATATGATTATTTCAGTCGGTGCCATGGATACATTTGATGGTGGTGCAGGGATGTTACAAGCTTTAGGTGCACAATTTTACGATGATGAAGGTCGAATTGTTGACATGACAAAAGGTGGCGGTCAAATCAAACATGTGCGTCGTATCGATCTCGAAGGCCTACATGAAGGTTTGAAGCAGTGCCGGATTCAGATTGTAACTGATTTTGAGAGTAAACTATACGGAAAACAGAGTGCAGTCATGAAGACTTATCCAAATCTCAACATAGACCGAGAAGAAGCGGTGATTATTGATAATTTACTTTGGTACTGGAGTGAATTGTTCAAACATCAGCATCATATCGTGCTAGGTATGGTTGAACGAGGGGGTGCTGGTGGCGGCATTGCGGCGACGATGCAGGCGTTATTTAATGCAGACATCCATACGAGTCATGAACTCGTTGATCAAATTACAGGATTAAATCAATTGGTTAAACAAGCCGACTTGGTTGTATTTGGTGAAGGCATTGATGAACAAGACGAAATGATAGAAACATCCTCATTAAGAATTGCGGAACTTTGCCAACAATATGACAAGCCATCCATTGCATTATGTGGGACAACTGATAAATTTGAGCGATTTGAAGCGTTAGGTGTTACAGGTATGTTTAATACGTTTATCGACATGCCTAAAACATTGACGGATTTCAAAATGGGAATACAGTTGAGAAATTATGCGGTGCAAGCCGTTCGATTGTTGCGCACACCATTTAATTAGTGATGATATATGAATCAAAAAGAGACTGAATTTTTCAGTCTCTTTTTGATGGTTTAACTGGTATTGATTATTTTACATTCAGCACATACCACTATATTGTCTTCGGACGACAAGTCTTATTTTTCAGCTGCTTTTTGTACGATGCCTACGATGACTTGTACGGCTTGTGTCATTACATCAATCGATGCGTATTCATAAGGACCGTGGAAGTTATCGCAACCTGTAAATAAATTCGGTGTCGGTAAGCCCATAAACGAAAGTTGTGAGCCATCTGTGCCACCTCGAATAGGTTCTGTGTTCGGCGTGATATTAAGTTCAGCATAAACTGCTTTTGGAATATCGATAATATGTTGAAGTGGCGTAATTTTTTCTGCCATGTTTCGATATTGGTCATTGATTACGAGATGAACAGGATCATAATAATAACGTGCATTGATGTCTTTTTGAATCGCAATAAGTTGTTGCTTTCGATTTTCAAAAGAAATGCTGTCATGGTCACGAATGATGTAATGTGCTGTGGCTGTTTCAACGTTTCCATTCATTTCCATGAGGTGGAAGAAACCTTCGTAACCTTCAGTATGTTCTGGCACTTCATTGGCTGGCAACGCTTGGTGGAATGCGTGCGCTAAATTCAATGCATTGACCATTTTATCTTTTGCAGAACCAGGGTGCACATTCACACCTTCAAACGTAATTTTAGCTTCAGCAGCGTTAAAACTTTCAAATTGTAATTCGCCTAATTGACTGCCATCCATAGTGTACGCAAATTCCGCATCAAAACGTTCAACATCGAATTTGTGAGGGCCACGACCGATTTCTTCATCTGGAGTAAAACCGACACGAATACGACCATGTTTAATTTCTGGATGTTCGATTAAGTATTGGAGCGCCTCCATAATTTCGACGACACCTGCTTTATCATCAGCGCCGAGTAATGAAGTCCCATCTGTTGTCATTAATGTATGGCCTTTAACTTTAAGAATATCTGGAAAGACTTCAGGATTAATTTCACGGCCAGAAGTACCTAAAGTAATGACACCGCCGTCATATAGATCTATGATTTGTGGATTAACATTTGCAGCATTGAAATCTGGTGATGTATCCACATGCGCTAAAAATCCAATCGTAGGTGCATCTGTTTCGATATTCGCTTCTAATGTGGCGAATAGATAACCGTGATGATCTAAATCTGTTTCGAGGCCCATCGCTTTTAATTCACTCTCTAAAAGATGAAGCAAATCCCATTGACGCTCAGTAGAAGGGGTTGTCTCGCTACTTGGGTCAGATTGTGTATTGATTTTAACGTAACGTGAAAGTCTTTCGATAATTTGTTCTTTCAAACTGAACACTCCTTTTTGATTTACTTAGATACGGTTATTCATATGATAACCTTTACGATAATGCTTTCCTTTAAGTTTACCATAGGCATGTTTAAGTCGTGTATAGATGTAGTAGAAGATTTCTGCACATAGAATCCCGAATGCAATGGCACCTGAAGTTAATGTCACTTCTAAAAATTGATTAACAGCAGGCGTATAAGCATTTGTAACAAGTAAACGGGTTGCTTCATATGCAGCACCACCAGGGACTAACGGAATGATACCAGGCACAATAAAAATAATAACAGGGCGTTTATAATGACGGCTCATTGTATGGCTCATGATTGCAAGGATAAAACTCCCTAAAAAAGCAGCTAGGACAATCCCGTAATTCATATCTACTGTGAATTTATAGATTGACCATCCCATTGCACCTACAAAGCCTGATGCAACTAAAAGGCGTTTCGGCGCATTGAATATGATTGAAAATAGCATCGTCGAAACAAAGCTGATTAAAAACTGAGCAATGTAATAAAAAATATAAGTCAATGTCCTCGCACCTTTCTAAAAAATAAGTAATACAATCGCAACACCTGCACCAATTGCAAATGCAGTGAGGGCGGCTTCTACACCCCGTGACATGCCTGCTAAAAGCTCACCAGCCATTAAATCACGAATGGCATTTGTAATTAAAATACCTGGTACAAGCGGCATGACACCAGCAATTGTAATAATATCTTGGTTCGTCGCCCATCCATTTTTAGTGAAAAATGCGGCGACTGCAATGACAACTGTGGCACTAATGAATTCTGAGAAAAATTTAATTTGAATAAAGCGTTGGACTAAGTCGAATGTTAAAAATGCAGCGCCACCTGCCATAACAGCGTAAATAAAATCATGTCGAACACCGCCGAACATAAATAAAAAGAAACCACATGCGATCGATGCAGCTAAAAACTTAATGATAAATGAATATTGTAATGAAGCGTGTTCTAAATGAATGAGTTCAGCTTTTGCTTCGTCTAATGTTAACGCATTACGCGAAATTTTTCTTGAAATATTGTTAGCGAGTGCAATCTTTTCTAAGTCCGTCGTTCGTTCACGCACACGAACAAGACGTGTATTCGTTCGGTCGTTCAGTGAAAAAATAATCGCTGTTGATGTGACAAAGGCGTATGTATCTTCTAAACCAAAGCTCGCTGCAATGCGGCCCATTGTATCTTCTACACGATATGTTTCTGCACCACTTTCTAATAAAACCTTACCCGCAAGTAGGACGACATCAATGACTTTATTTTCATCAATAATCGTGAGTGCTTCTGCCATGGTTGTGTCTCCTTTCATCTCAATTAATAGTCAGTCTACATGGGAATAATACCACTTGCAATAGTTAATACTCAGTTTTTATGAAACTTTCAAAAGTGTGATTTGTGAATGAGTAAGGTATGAAAAGTAATTTAACTTTAGTGTTAGGCATTTGGTGTATTGACCCGACAAGACTAACAAAATGATGGGCGGAAAATTTTGGGAAATCTGAATGGATATATCTATCAATGAAGGCGTAAATAAAAAGTCACCTCTCTCATGGAAGAAAGGTGACTTCACACTATTATTTTGGGTTGATAATCGGACTAAACATAACTTGATTACGTCCTTCGTTTTTCGCGACATGTAACATATCATCAGCGTCTTTAAATAATTTTCGTTGTGATTTGTGGCTCTCGCTCGTCATGTAACCGACACCAATAGAGACGGAGAGTTTAATGACAATTTTGTCCGGTAAATGGAAATTTGATTTTTCCACTGCTTTACGAATACTTTCAGCAAGTTTAACGCACTCGTCTAAAGAACAATCACGTAATACGATCGAAAATTCTTCGCCGCCATTTCGGAAAATGTGTGTTGTTTTAGGTACGTAATTTTGTAAAAGGTGTGACATTTGTTTTAATACGGCGTCACCCGCATGATGTGTATAGGCATCGTTCACATCTTTAAAACCATCAATGTCAATTAATAGTAACGCTAAACTTTGTTGCTCATCTTCGGCAACGCGTGCCATCTCGTTTAAATGACGGTCAAATTCTTTAACATTACCTAATCCTGTCAAGTAATCGACAGTATCTTCATTCTCATATCGTTCAATCAGTGAGAAGAATCTGAGCAAGTCTACGTAAAATACGGCTGTCACTAATGTCGCAATTATTGAAATTGGAATTAAATAGAACACTTCTACGATATCAAATGACGGCATAATCATTGCGATAATCGCTAAAATCATAATACTTAAAATGTTTAAGATTTGGATTGCAACGACATGATTTTGCTTGAGAAATGGGCCTATTGTGCTTACAATAGCTGCAATGACTAGCAACGACACGGCGTAAGTTAATGTTGTCGATAACACAAAATAACCGACTAAAGCGATGATGACTGCTGCGAATACTGTGTAAATAGAATTTGTATATCGACCTAAAAAGAGTAAAGGAACAAAAGAAAGTTGAATCATATAGTTTTCGATTGGAATAGGTTGAAATGCAAGTAACAACCCGACGATGGTCATCAATACGGTAATATAACTTTTTGAGAATCTAAAGTCATGAGATTCAGCGTATTGAAGACGATGAAATAAATATATTCCAGCGATTGTTACTGAAATATTATAAATAATAGCTTCAATCATAATTAAGCGACTCCTTTTCTTTACCATTAGTTATTGTATGTGAAATGTTACAATTTGTCATTATTTTTTATAACATGCAAAGTTTTACGTGTTTGAAAATGTTTTTATAGGAACTTGACCCCTAAGGTGTGATAAGATATACGTGTATTTTAACCTTATCAACGCTTTTAATTAATGAAATATACATGCCTCATTCAATTTGATTGATGGGTTTAATGTACTTTTGATTTAATGTAAAATAAATATATTGGCAAGACTGACATAATAAAAAGGATTATTTTATGATTGTGTATTGTCTTGTATTTAACTGATGTGTTGAAGTCGTTTGAAAATGTGCTTTGCCATTGTTGAACGATGAATGAAGAAAAATTCCGTGTAATGTAGGTGAACTGATGTATACTTTAACACTCATTGGCGTCTCGATGATAGTCAGTTTAATAATTACACCAATAGTAATAGCCGTTTCTAAAAAACTAGATATTGTTGATAGACCCAATTTTCGTAAAATACATACTAAACCCATTTCGATGCTTGGGGGAACAGCAATATTATTATCTTTTTTAATAGGGATTTGGCTTGGACATCCGATTGAACGTGAAATCAAGCCACTATTACTTGGTGCAATTGTTATGTATTTTGTTGGATTAATAGATGATTTATACGATTTAAAACCGATACTTAAATTAATAGGTCAAATTGCAGCGGCTTTGGTTGTTGTGTCGTATGGCGTGACGATCGATTTTATTTCGATTCCGATTGGGCCAACCATTTATTTCGGATGGTTGAGTATCCCCATTACTATATTTTGGATTGTAGCCATTACAAATGCGATTAACTTGATTGATGGCTTAGACGGACTTGCAGCAGGCGTCTCTGTGATTGCGCTTGTAACGATTGCATTCATTGCAATTTTACAAGGCAATATTTTTATTATCATGATTTGTAGTGTTCTCATTGGTTCGCTTTTTGGATTTCTTGCTTTCAATTTCCATCCAGCTAAAATCTTTTTGGGAGATAGTGGCGCGTTATGTATCGGTTTTATAATCGGTTTCGTATCACTACTCGGTTTTAAAAATATTACGTTTATTTCCTTGTTCTTCCCAATTGTTATTTTAGCGGTACCATTTATTGATACACTCTTTGCGATGATTCGCCGTGTTAAAAAGGGTCAACATATTATGCAAGCTGATAAATCTCACTTACATCACAAATTATTAGAGCTCGGATATACACATAGACAAACGGTGTTTTTAATATATTCTATTGCGTTTATGTTTAGTGTCGTGAGTATCATTTTATACATTTCACAACCGTGGGGCGTCTTTTTAATGATTATCCTCATTGTGATCACGATCGAATTGATTGTTGAATTCACTGGCTTAATAGATGATGATTATCGCCCATTACTTGACCTTATCGCGAGACAGAAGCGTTTGAGAAGCAAAAAATAGTGATTAAAAAATGATATAATTTATCCCTCGTCGTAATGATGAGGGATAAATTTTTAACAATTGAAGGTGTTTCATTTAAAGTCATAACCCATGCACACGTCACGCGTATGTGACTTTGAGTACACAACATGTGAAATACTTAAGTATCAATATTGTTCAGAATCGCTCATCTCAACAACGTTAATCAATATCAAATGGCAAACGCATCACTGGGTCAGCTTCTAAAGTATATTTGCCTTGGGTATGTTGATTTGCAAATTGAATGAATGCCTCATATTCTTCTTCAAGGACATCAATATGATACGTCACTTGCTCGGTATATGCGGTATCGCGAAGCATAAAAGTGGTTGATTGGAGTTCATATTCAAATTTTCCAGTTAAATCATAAGCCATCGAAATGCGGACAGGAACCGCTGGACGTAATGCAACGCGACCCACATCTTGAATCACATCGCGTACCGCACCACCATATGCACGTATGAGACCCCCTGTACCTAGTTTAATCCCACCGAAATAGCGCGTAACGACTACAGCGACATCATGAACATCCAACTTTTTTAACATTTCTAACATTGGAACGCCCGCCGTACCACTTGGTTCACCATCGTCATGTGCTTTTTGAATGAGCATTGTATCTCCAATCGTATAAGCCGAACAGTTATGTGTTGCTTCTCGATGTTCCTTTTTCTTCGCTTCAATAAATGCTTTTGCTTCATCCTCATTGTGGACGGGTTTAATATGGGCAATGAAACGAGATTTACTAATGACGTTTTCTATGATATGTTCATCTTTAATTGTAATAACTGAATCTGTCATATGGGTCACCCTTTATTGTAATAATTGCTTCACTTATTATACTATATTTGACGTTAACTTAAAGATGTGAAAGTATACGACATGACTTTGCAAAATATAGTATGATAGAAGCATATGTGGAAGTAAAGATTGTCACAATGACGAAGAAAACTTGAAAAAATAGCATTCCATGATTAATTTTGTTATATAATAAACTGTCGAAATACATTCATATCAATAAAAAGTACCGACAATGATGAATGATTTTGCACATCTAAGTGATTAAAATTAAGTGTTTGCTTTATTAGGAGGAAGAAAAAATGAAAATAGCTGTCATGACTGATTCAACAAGCTATATCCCTCAACATATATTGGAAAAAAATAACATTCGTATTGTGCCGTTGAGTATTACGCTAGAAAATGGTGAGAACTATAAAGAGAATATTTCAATCTTTGCAGACGAATTTTATGACATATTAAAAACATCCAAATCTATCCCTACAACAAGTCAACCTGCCATTGGTGAAATGATCAGTGCTTATGAAGCGTATAGAGATGAAGGGTACACAGATGTGATTGTTGTCCATCTTTCAAGTGGCATTAGCGGCGCATATCAAACAGCAATGCAAGCTTCAACAATGGTAGAGGGCATTCGTGTTCATCCAGTTGATTCCAAAATTGCATGTTTACCTGAAGGGTCACTTGTGTTGCGTGCTTTAGACTTAATTGAACAAGGATTAGATGTCGAAGCGATTTTGGCAGATTTAGATGATATGGTTCAACATGTCGGGGCGTTTTTAGTTGTAGATGACTTGAAAAACTTGCATAAAAGCGGTCGTATTACAGGTGCCCAAGCTTGGATAGGAAATTTATTAAAGATGAAGCCTGTATTGACATTTGAGGATGGTTTGATTGTCCCATATGAAAAAGTCCGTACGAAAAAGAGAGCATTAAAGTTAATTGAAGATAAAGCGGTTGAAATATCGAATCAATTTGAACAGTCGACAATTATGGTAATTGGTGGCGATGAAAGAGAAGAATCTCAAGGCGTTTACAAGGACCTTAAAGAAAAGCATCCGAATAAAAATATCGTCTTTTCAGAACTTGGCCCCGTTATCACATCGCATTTAGGATTAGGTGGATTTGGTATCGGTGTCGTCAACCGTCATATCGAAGTTCCTGATTCGGTCAATGTTGAGCGCTAAAAATGAAATAGTTCTAAAGCAGCTTCCTAGATAGGGGGCTGTTTTTATTTTGAAGAAATGTTCGTTTAATTGTATAGCGTCGGTAAAATAATTTGCATTAAAAAAAGTAAAATACCGTGCTGATACGTGTATGTTATTGAAAGGAGCTTCAAAATGTATTTAAATGGTCAACTTATCACAGATGCGACGCCTTACGATAAAAGTCAAATCATGCAAATAGAAAAAGGCGTAACTCGTACGTCAACAGGATGGCGATGTACACGATGCGCAACAGAGCTTCACCACCATTTTTATCAATTTGTTAGTCATATCATGAATGAAAAGATAACTTACTGTCGGCATTGCATTCAAATGGGGCGGATGGACAGTGTGACAGATGTTTATACATTGAAAAGTATGACTTGTTGTTCAGACGCAGTTTATGAGTTGCCGTTTCAATTATCGGTGCAACAGCAATTTGCCTCTGATCATATTGTTCAAGCTGTGCTGAATCATGAATCATTATTACTTCATGCGGTGACAGGTGCTGGAAAGACTGAGATGATGTTTGAAGCCATTGCACAGGCACGTCGTCAAGGATACAATGTCGCGGTCGTTTCACCAAGACTAGATGTTGTCATTGAAGTGAGTACGCGTATTCAACAAACTTTTTTAAATGAAGCCATTGATATTTTACATCAAGCAAGTCAACAGCAGTATGAAGCACATTTTGTCATTTCAACGGTACACCAACTGTATCGTTTTAAACGGCATTTTCATGTGATTTTTATTGATGAAGTCGATGCTTTTCCACTTGCGATGGATCCCTCTTTAATGCAATCGATTGAAAATGCAGCGAGAACGAAAAAAGCGCTCATATATATGACGGCAACGCCACCGACACATTTAAAAGCACAATTTGATGATGCACATACGATTACATTGCCAGCAAGGTTTCATCAACGTCCTCTAGTCATTCCTACTTTTAAATATTTCAAACTCCGAGTGGATAAGGTGCAGTTTTATTTATTCACACGCATGAAAGCCCAACAAAAACAACAACGGATAACATTAATTTTTTTCAGTGATATACAAGAAATGAAACGCTTTTTTGAAACATATGTGACGTTAGTAGACCGTTTAGGATTTGTATACAGTGAAGATCCCGAACGGTTAAAGAAAGTAGAAGCTTTGCGAAACGGTGCATACGACATCATGTTAACGACAACAATATTGGAAAGAGGGTTCACGATGGCCTATTTAGATGTGTGGGTTGTTGATAGTCATCGCTATACTTCAACAGCTTTAATCCAAATTGCAGGACGCGTAGGGCGTAAAGCAATTTGTCCGGATGGAGAAGTGTTATTTTTACATGAAGGACGCACAAGGGCGATGTATGATGCACGACATCAAATTGTTGAAATGAATCATTTAGCGATGAAACGAGGGTGGGTGACATGAAACGATGTCTGTATTGCATGAATATGATGCACGAAGATATCTTAATGGCGAACCTATATACACGAACGCACATTTTATGTCCAAAGTGCCACGAATTAATCAATCATTGTCGTTTTGATGAGACAAATCGATGTGCCTATTGTAAAGGTAAATTAGACACTTCAGGTGTATGTCATAATTGTCGAAATTTTGATGATATGGGTGTGCAATTTGAGCGTATTGTCCCACTTTTTCATTACGATCATTTTGTGAAGACGTTGTTGCATCAGTATAAATTTTTAAACGACGTTGCACTTGCTGAAGTTTTTGCACATTACATACGTATCGGCTATGTGAAAGGTGAAATCATTGTACCGATACCGTCTAGTCAGAATCACGATTTACAACGTATGTTCAACCCTGTTCAAACGATACTCGATCATTTGAAAATACCTTATGTCGCTTGTTTGAAAATGAAACCTCGCTCAAAGCAATTTGCATTATCGCGTTCGGAACGTTATGCAGTTAATAATCCCATTTATTTCGATAGTGATATTTCTCTGGAAAACAAAACTATTCTCCTTATTGATGATATTTACACGACCGGTCACACTGCCCACTGTGCTGGAAATGTATTATTACAACAAAAAGTCAGAAAATTAAGTATGTTAACGTTTGCGAGATAGCGTAAACATGTTAAAATATAAGTAAGGAATATATTATAAAAAGAGGTTGAAAGGAGCGAGCACTATGATTAATTTTGAAATTCATGGAGACAACCTCACAATCACAGATGCTATTAGAAATTATATTGAGGAGAAAATTGGTAAGTTAGAACGCTATTTCACTAATGTGCCAAATGCAACAGCCCATGTGAAAGTGAAAACGTATCAAAATTCTGGTACTAAGATCGAAGTGACAATTCCATTGAAAAATGTAACGCTTCGTGCAGAGGAACGTCATGACGACTTATATGCAGGTATCGATTTAATTAATAATAAACTTGAACGTCAAGTTCGTAAGTATAAAACACGTGTCAATCGTAAAAATAGAGACCGTGGTTATGAAGAGGATGTATTTACTGAAGTTGAAGCGACTGAACCAGAAGTGGAACAAGAAGCAACAGCGTCTGACATCGAAATCATTCGTTCTAAAACATTCAGCTTAAAACCAATGGACTCAGAAGAAGCGGTATTACAAATGAACCTATT
Source organism: Staphylococcus intermedius NCTC 11048 (assembly GCF_002902385.1). GTDB lineage: Bacteria > Bacillota > Bacilli > Staphylococcales > Staphylococcaceae > Staphylococcus > Staphylococcus intermedius. Next base: position 182,348 of record NZ_PPQH01000009.1, read on the forward strand.
AGGACATGACTTCTTCGTGTTTAACGATCGTGAAACAGATGGTACAAGTATTGTTTATCGTCGTAAAGATGGTAAATATGGCTTGATTGAAACTGAATAATCTCTCTTACAAATAAAGAGATGACGTTCATTATGCGGAACAATGCAATAACTGAAAAATCTTGATTGAACGCGTGATGATGCGTACCAAAAATGTGGGGCAAGTGGATGAATCTAATCAGATGTATTAGATTTTAAGCTTGTCCCTTCTTTTATCATATGGCAATGTGCTTTCGTATGGATTGTTTAAAAGGCAGATACAAGTTTTTAAGTTGATTTCTGAGCTGAATGTCATTTAAGTAGAAAGTTGATTTGAATATGTAATAATGGCGAGAAATATCATATATTGTTATTTGACGGTATGAAGTATTATAATAAATTTGTTAAATGATACGTATATATATAAGTGGTTTGAGTATAAATTTATACCGAAAAATGATATGATGGATAGTTGTAAGCGGCACAGTTTTATGGCTAAAGGAGCGAACAAAATGGGTTTGATAACTAAAATGATTGACGGTAATAAACGAGAAGTCAAACGTTTAAGTAAGTTAGCAGATAAAGTCATCGCATTAGAAGAAGATATGGCGTTGCTAACTGATGAAGAAATGAGAGCGAAAACGAAAGCTTTTCAAGAAGAAGTTCAACAAATTGAAGATATTAAAAAGCAAAATCATAAATTAGATGAAATTTTACCAGAAGCCTTTGCGCTCGTACGTGAAGCTTCTAAGCGTGTGTTTAATATGACACCATATAAAGTACAAATCATGGGTGGGATTGCCATTCATAAAGGTGATATTGCAGAGATGAGAACCGGTGAAGGTAAAACACTTACTGCAACGATGCCAACCTATTTAAATGCATTAGCTGGTCGCGGTGTCCACGTTATTACGGTAAACGAATATTTATCTAGTGTTCAAAGTGAAGAAATGGCAGAACTGTATAATTTCTTAGGTTTGTCAGTCGGTTTGAACCTTAATAGTCTAAGTACAGTAGAAAAGCGTGAAGCTTATAGTCAAGATATCACATACAGCACAAACAATGAACTTGGTTTTGACTATTTACGAGATAACATGGTGAATTACAAAGAAGACCGTGTCATGCGTCCGCTACATTTTGCGATTATTGATGAGGTTGACTCGATATTAATCGATGAAGCGCGTACACCGTTGATCATTTCAGGTGAAGCGGAGAAATCTACATCATTATACACACAAGCGAACGTTTTTTCGAAAATGCTTAAAGCTGAAGAAGATTATAACTATGATGTACAAACGAAAAGTATTCAATTGACGGAACAAGGTGTCGATAAAGCAGAACGCATGTTTAAAATCGAAAACTTATATGATGTGAAACATGTCGACGTGATTCACCATATTAACCTTGCTTTACGTGCACATTACACGATGCAACGAGACGTAGATTATATGGTAACCGGTGGCGAAATTCTGATTGTTGACCAATTTACAGGTCGTACGATGCCAGGCCGTCGTTTTTCAGAAGGTTTACATCAAGCAATTGAGGCAAAAGAAAATGTACAAATTCAAAACGAATCTAAAACAATGGCTTCTATTACATTCCAAAACTATTTCAGAATGTACAACAAGTTAGCTGGGATGACGGGTACGGCTAAAACTGAGGAAGAAGAGTTCCGTAATATTTACAACATGACTGTAACTCAAATTCCGACAAACCGACCTATCCAGCGTATTGATCATTCGGACTTAATTTATGTGAGCCAAAAAGGTAAATTTGATGCGGTTGTCGAAGAAGTGATTGAAAAGCATCGTAAAGGTCAGCCTGTATTGTTGGGGACTGTCGCAGTAGAAACTTCAGAATATATCTCGAATTTATTGAAAAAACGCGGTATCCGACACAGTGTCCTTAACGCCAAAAACCACGAACGAGAAGCGGAAATTGTATCAGGTGCAGGTCAAAAGGGTGCTGTTACGATTGCAACGAACATGGCCGGACGTGGTACAGACATTAAACTAGGCGAAGGTGTTGAAGAACTAGGAGGTCTTGCGGTCATTGGTACTGAACGTCACGAATCACGCCGTATTGATGATCAGTTGCGTGGTCGTTCAGGTCGTCAAGGTGATAAAGGGGACAGTCGTTTCTATTTATCATTACAAGATGATTTGATGGTACGTTTCGGTTCAGAACGTATGCAGGCAATGATGAGTCGTTTAGGTATGGACGATTCTACACCGATTGAATCTAAAATGGTATCTCGTGCCGTAGAATCTGCACAAAAACGAGTAGAAGGTAACAACTTTGATGCACGTAAACGTATTTTGGAATATGATGAAGTCTTACGTAAACAACGTGAAATCATGTATGAAGAACGTAATCAAATTATAGATGAAGATCAAAGTACAGATTTAGTGATGCAAATGATGCATTCTACATTAGATCGCGCATTGCTCCATTACGTGAATGAAGATGAAGAAAAGATGGACTATGAGCCACTGATCCACTATGTTGAAGACGTCTTTTTACATGAAGGTGACTTGACTGAAAGCGAAATCAACGGCAAAGATAGAGAAGATATGTTTGAAGTCATTTGGGCGAAAATTGAAGCGGCATACAATCGTCAAAAAGATCAACTGGGTGACCGTATGCCAGAGTTTGAACGCATGATTTTATTACGCTCTATTGATAATCATTGGACATCACATATCGATACGATGGATCAACTCCGTCAAGGGATTCATTTGCGCTCGTATGGACAACAAAATCCATTGCGTGACTATCAAAATGAAGGACATCAATTGTTCGATATCATGATGCAAAGTATTGAAGAGGATGTCAGCAAATATATTCTGAAATCTGTCATCACAGTGGAAGAAGATGTTGAACGTGAGAAAACGAAAGAATTAGAAGGTAAGCACGTTTCAGCTGAAGATGGCAAAGAAAAAGTGAAGCCACAACCTATTGTAAAGGAACATGAGGTCGGACGTAATGAGCCATGTCCATGTGGAAGCGGCAAAAAATATAAAAATTGTCACGGCAAATAGCGTGGCAATAGCTGATTATTTAAAAGGAGCGATACATGATGGAATTGTCCGAACTTAAACGTAACATGGATAGTTTTAGTGTAAAATTAGAACAACTTAGGGGGTCTCTTTGACTTAGAAAATAAAGAGACGAACATCCAAGAATATGAAGAAATGATGGCGGATCCACAGTTTTGGGATAATCAAGATTGTGCACAAACGATTATCGATCAAAACAACGCTTTAAAATCTGTTGTGAACAGTTACTATGACGTGGCTGAAACACTTGAAGAGATGGTTGCAACGCATGAATTGCTACAAGAAGAATACGATGAGGAAATGAAAGACGATTTAGAACAAGAAGTCCTCGGTTTCCAAGCGAAAGTAGATCAATTCGAATTGCAACTCTTGTTGGATGGCGAGCATGATGCCAATAATGCCATTCTCGAATTACATCCGGGTGCAGGTGGTACGGAATCACAAGACTGGACAAATATGTTGTTACGTATGTATCAACGTTATAGTGAACAGCAAGGTTTTAAAGTAGAAATTGTCGATTATCAAGCAGGTGATGAAGCGGGTGTTAAAAGTGTGACAATGCTCGTTAAAGGTCACAATGCTTACGGTTACTTAAAAGCTGAAAAAGGTGTTCACCGTCTCGTACGTATTTCGCCGTTTGATTCTTCGGGTCGTCGTCATACGTCATTTGCATCATGCGATGTGATTCCTGAATTTAACAACGAAAAAATCGAAGTTGAAATTAACCCAGATGATATTACTGTGGATACTTTCCGTGCGTCGGGTGCAGGTGGTCAGCATATTAACAAAACTGAATCGGCTATCCGTATTACACACCATCCGACGGGTATTGTGGTGAATAACCAAAATGAACGTTCACAAATTAAAAATAGAGAAGCAGCGATGAAAATGTTGAAAGCGAAACTTTATCAACTTGAGTTAGAGCAAAAAGAGCAAGAGTTAGCTGCTATTCGTGGTGAACAAAAAGAAATTGGTTGGGGAAGTCAGATTCGTTCTTACGTGTTCCACCCATATTCTATGGTGAAAGACCACCGTACAAATGAGGAAACGGGTAACGTTAACGCTGTCATGGACGGTGAAATCGGTCCGTTTATCGAAGCATACTTAAGACATCAAATGAAATAATTTAACAAAGCAGGGGCTAGGGCATTTAATTGTTCGAGCCCCTGAAATATATCATTTATTAAATACAATGATGATCTGGGCGAGAAACAAGTGATATTTCATGAATAAATGTGTTAATATAATCAACAAATGGACATCAAATGTAAATATGACAGGAGGAGGTTGATTATGGGAATTCATCAATATTTTAAAAGGTTATCAGATTTAGAAAAGCTCATTCGATTACCTGGGAAATTTAAATACTTCGAGCATAATGTAGCCGCACACTCTTTCAAAGTTACAAAAATTGCCCAGTATTTAGGCACGGTTGAAGAATATCACGGTAAAACAGTGGATTGGAAAAGTTTATATGAAAAGGCACTTAATCACGACTTTGCCGAAGTGTTTACGGGAGATATTAAAACCCCTGTAAAGTATGCGAGTGGTGAATTAAAAAAACTATTTTCACAAGTGGAAGAGGAAATGGTGGATACATTTATTAAAGAAGAAATACCAGAACAGTATCAAGATATATACCGCCGTCGCTTACAAGAAGGAAAAGATGACTCGTTAGAAGGACAGATTCTATCAGTTGCAGACAAAATTGATTTATTGTATGAAACATTTGGTGAAATACAAAAACGTAATCCTGAACCTCTATTTTTTGAAATCTATGAAATGAGTCTTGAAACGATTATGCAATTTGATCATTTGGCTTCTGTACAGGATTTTATTGAAAATATTATTCCAGAAATGTTAACTGAAAGATTTATACCACGTACTGAATTGAAAGAAATGACGATGCAAATCCTAAATAAAAGAAAGATGTGATAGGGGTGATTTGGTATATAGTGGCCGCTTTTTTCCCTTGTGTCCTAGTGGTTATTTTCAGCGCAATAACGAGAAGTAAATGGATGGGGACGCTCATCACATTAGTCGTCATTGGTGCTTCGGTTTATAAAGGTTTTTTTCATAATGAATGGATTATTTTCCTTGACGTTGTATCATTGTTAGCAGGGTATATTATTGTAGAAGAATTAAAAATTCATCGTATCGAACACGATAAAGAAGGCGGCATGTAATCTTTGCCCACACGCCTTCACATTTATAGCGGCAACAGGAGTGAATCTGACACAGTTTAGATGTTATCAGAAGCACTCCTCTTTGTGTTGGATTGCGAACAAATGTTTGTATTTTGTGCTTGTGTTCTGTTAAAATATGAGTACTAGGTAGATAGGAGGCGGACAGTGAATGGAGCATCATGACTTTAAAATTGCTTCAAATTTCGAACCACAAGGGGATCAACCCAAAGCAATCAAAGCATTGGTCAAAGGAATAGAAGAAGGGAAGCGTCATCAAACATTACTCGGTGCAACAGGAACGGGTAAAACATTTACGATGAGTAATGTCATTAAAGAAGTGGGCAAACCGACACTCATTATTGCACATAACAAAACGTTAGCAGGACAACTGTATAGTGAGTTCAAAACCTTCTTTCCTGAAAATAGGGTGGAATATTTTGTAAGTTACTACGATTATTACCAACCAGAAGCGTATGTTCCGTCTACTGATACGTTTATTGAAAAAGATGCATCGATTAATGATGAAATTGACCAACTCCGACATTCAGCAACGAGTGCGCTGTTTGAACGAGATGATGTTATTATTATCGCTAGTGTCAGCTGTATTTACGGTTTAGGTAATCCAGACGAATATCGTGACTTAGTTGTGAGCATTCGTGTAGGTATGGAAATGGACAGAAGCGAGTTACTGCGAAAACTCGTTGATGTACAATATACACGCAATGACATTGACTTTAGACGCGGAACATTTCGAGTACGCGGCGATGTTGTTGAGATTTTCCCAGCTTCACGTGAGGAGTTATGTATTCGTGTGGAATTTTTCGGTGATGAAGTGGACCGTATTAGTGAAATTAACTATTTAACTGGGGAAGTATTAAAAGAACGCGAACATTTTGCACTGTTCCCGGCTTCTCACTTCGTAACGCGTGAAGAAAAAATGAAGATTGCAATCGAGCGTATTGAAAAAGAATTGGAAGAACAACTTGAATATTTAAGAAGTGAAAATAAATTACTCGAAGCGCAACGTTTAGAACAAAGAACGAATTATGATTTAGAGATGATGCGTGAAATGGGCTTTACGTCAGGTATTGAAAACTATTCTGTCCACCTCACATTACGTCCCCCCGGCTCTACACCGTATACTTTGTTAGATTATTTTGGTGATGATTGGCTCATTATGATAGATGAGTCACATGTCACGTTACCACAAATTCGTGGGATGTATAATGGAGACCAAGCACGTAAGAAAGTATTAGTTGAGCATGGATTCCGTCTTCCGAGTGCATTAGACAACAGACCTTTGAAGTTTGAAGAGTTCGAACAAAAAGCAAATCAACTTGTCTACGTATCAGCGACACCAGGACCATACGAAATCGAGCATACAGACGAAATGGTTGAACAAATTATTCGTCCAACTGGCTTGTTAGATCCGGAAATCGAAGTCCGCCCTACGAAAAATCAGATCGACGACTTGCTCAGTGAGATTCAAGAACGAACAGAACAAGGCGAGCGCGTATTGATCACAACATTAACGAAAAAAATGAGTGAGGATTTAACGACCTATTTGAAAGAAGCGGGTGTGAAGGTCAATTACTTACATTCTGAAATTAAAACGTTAGAACGGATTGAAATTATTCGAGATTTACGGATGGGAACGTTTGATGTACTCATCGGTATTAACTTGCTTAGAGAGGGACTGGATATTCCAGAAGTTTCATTAGTGGTGATTCTGGATGCAGATAAAGAAGGCTTCCTACGTTCTGAACGTTCATTAATCCAAACGATGGGTCGCGCAGCACGTAATGATAAAGGTCATGTCATTATGTATGCGGATCGAATAACTGATTCAATGAAAGTCGCGATGGATGAAACTGAACGACGTCGTGAAATTCAAATGGCATACAATGAAAAACATGGCATTGTACCTAAAACAATTAACAAAGAAATTCATGATGTCATTAGTGCAACGGTTGAAACGGATGAAACAAATGAAGATCAGCGTAAAGAAGTACCGAAGAAAATGACGAAAAAAGAACGTGAAAAAACGATTGAAAATGTTGAAAAAGAAATGAAAGAAGCAGCAAAAGCGCTAGATTTCGAAAGAGCAACCGAATTAAGAGATTTATTATTTGAACTAAAATCAAAAGGGTGAATTGGATGAAAGAACCGTCAATCGTAGTGAAAGGGGCACGTGCCCACAATTTAAAAAATGTAGATATCGAATTGCCAAAAAATCAGTTGATTGTGATGACGGGACTGTCGGGTTCGGGTAAGTCTTCGTTAGCATTTGATACGATTTATGCTGAAGGACAACGGCGATATGTGGAATCTTTAAGCGCATATGCACGTCAGTTTTTAGGGCAAATGGATAAACCTGACGTCGATACTATTGAAGGTTTGTCTCCAGCGATATCGATTGATCAAAAGACAACGAGTAAAAATCCGCGTTCAACGGTGGCCACTGTAACAGAGATTTATGATTACATTCGTCTCCTTTATGCGCGAATCGGCAAACCATATTGTCCAAATCACGATATCGAGATCGAATCCCAAACGGTACAGCAAATGGTCGACCGTATTATGGAATTAGAAGAACGTACGAAAATTCAACTGTTAGCACCTGTTGTAAACCATCGAAAAGGCACGCATGAAAAATTATTGACGGACATCAGTAAAAAAGGTTATGTCCGTGTACGTGTGGATGGCGAGATTATGGATGTGACACAAGTACCAGAACTCGATAAAAACAAGAATCATACGATTGAAATTGTCGTGGACCGTTTAGTTGTGAAACCGGGTATTGAAACACGTTTAGCAGATTCTATCGAGACTGTACTTGAATTGGCAGATGGTCGACTCGTGGTGGATATTATTGATGGAGATAAACTAGAGTTTTCAGAAAAGCACGCGTGTCCCATTTGTGGCTTTTCAATTGGTGAACTAGAGCCGAGAATGTTCAGTTTTAACAGTCCGTTTGGTGCATGCCCAACGTGTGATGGTTTAGGTCAAAAGTTAACTGTAGACTTAGATTTAGTCGTTCCAGATAAGGACAAAACACTGAATGAAGGTGCGATATTACCGTGGGAGCCGACAAGTTCAGACTTCTATCCATCAATGTTAAAACGTGTTTGTGAAGTGTACAAAATCAATATGGACAAGCCATTTAAAAAGTTGACTGAACGTCAAAGAAATATCATTTTATTTGGTTCAGGTGATAAAGAAATTGAATTTACATTTAAGTCGAAATTCGGTCAAGAGCGTAAACGTACAATGCCGTTTGAAGGGGTTGTTCCCAATATTGAGCGTCGTTACCATGAGTCGCCTTCAGAATATGTACGTGAAATGATGCAAAAATATATGGGAGAACAGGTGTGTGAAACGTGTCATGGCCAACGTTTAAGTCGTGAAGCATTGTCAGTTTATGTGGCAGGCAAAAACGTCGGTGAAGTGGTCGAACAATCTATTAGTGAAGCATTGACATATTACGAAAATATCGAACTATCTGACCAGGATGCACAAATTGCCCGTTTAATCTTAAAAGAAATTACGTCACGATTAGCATTTTTAAATAATGTTGGGCTTGATTATTTAACACTTAACCGGGCATCTGGCACATTGTCAGGTGGTGAGGCGCAACGTATTCGACTGGCGACACAAATTGGTTCACGTTTATCAGGCGTCTTGTATGTCCTAGATGAGCCTTCTATTGGCTTACATCAACGCGATAACGACCGTTTGATTCACACATTACAAGAAATGCGTGATTTGGGGAACACATTAATCGTTGTAGAGCATGATGAAGACACGATGGTTGCGGCAGATTATCTGGTCGATATTGGTCCGGGTGCTGGTGAGCATGGTGGTGAAGTCGTAGCGAGTGGTACGCCAAAACAAGTGATGCGTAATAAAAAGTCACTGACAGGGCAATATTTGAGTGGTAAAAAATTCATCCCAGTCCCTGAACATCGACGTCCAGTGACTGATCGTAAAATTTCAGTTAAAGGTGCACGAAGTAATAACCTTAAAAATGTTGATGTGGATTTTCCACTTTCTGTAATGAATGTGGTGACAGGGGTGTCCGGATCTGGAAAGAGCTCACTCGTAAACGAAGTCCTATACAAATCACTTGCTAAGGCGATTAATAAGTCGAAAGTAAAACCTGGGGAGCACGACGAAATAACAGGCATGGATCAAATCGACAAAATTATTGATATTGATCAGTCACCGATTGGCCGTACACCGCGTTCTAACCCGGCAACCTATACAGGCGTATTTGATGATATTCGAGATGTCTTTGCCTCAACGAATGAAGCTAAGGTGCGTGGTTATCAAAAAGGACGCTTTAGCTTTAACGTTAAAGGTGGTCGTTGTGAAGCGTGTAAAGGTGATGGTATTATAAAAATAGAGATGCACTTTCTACCTGATGTCTATGTGCCTTGTGAAGTGTGCCATGGCAAACGTTACAATCGTGAGACGTTAGAAGTGACGTATAAAGGGAAAAATATTGCTGACGTATTAGCAATGACTGTTGAAGATGCAACTCAATTTTTTGAAAATATTCCTAAAATCAAGCGCAAACTACAAACTTTAGTTGATGTGGGATTAGGCTATGTAACACTGGGTCAACCTGCAACAACGCTGTCAGGTGGGGAAGCGCAACGTGTCAAACTCGCCTCAGAATTACACAAACGTGCAACAGGGCGCTCAATTTATATCCTCGACGAACCAACAACAGGATTACATGTGGATGATATTAGTCGCTTATTGAAGGTGCTTAACCGACTCGTTGAAAATGGTGATACAGTTGTCATCATTGAACATAATTTAGATGTCATCAAAACGGCAGATAACTTAATTGATTTAGGTCCTGAAGGTGGTGACGGTGGCGGTACGATTCTTGCGACGGGAACACCTGAAGCAATTGCCGCTATCCCAGAATCTTATACGGGTCGTTATCTTAAAACAGTATTAGCGCGCGATAAGGAACGAATGGAGGGCTAACTCATGGAAGAAGCTAAAGTCAAAGTACTTGAATTACTGAAAGATGGCAAGATTTCTGTAGACGAAGCAACGACATTATTGGACGCGATGACAAATGAAGAAAAAGTAGGCCATGCAGCAAAAGAAGATAAAAGTGAACGTTCTGAAAAGACGGCACGCGATTTTGAAGAAACGGTAGAAGGTTTCGTGAATAGCGCATTGGATAGTGTAGCGAGTCTTTTGAAACAAGGTCAAAAGTTTATTAATGTGAATCGTGATAAAGTGAAAGAGATGAGTGAAAGTGAACGTCAAGCGGCTTTGAAAAAAGTGGAAGAGACGTTGAATGAAGTAAGAGCAAAAATGAAGAAAGATTAATGTGTAGAGGAAGTGTGCTGTGAATGGTACACTTCCTTTTGTTTTTAGGACATGTGACTAACATAGAGTGGGTTGTCGTAATACATAGATTGCCTAACCGTGCTGCGCGTTCCAAGGGGCTGAACCTTCAACTAAATTCAGCTATATTGTAATTGAAGGAAGCTGAATTGGATTTTGGGAGCAGTACAGAAATCTTATGAGTAACAAAGATTTCGTCGTACTGCCCCCGCAATGCTGACTAGACTTCTCAAAAGCATGAGCATTGAGAAGTCAGACAGCTACTGCGATAAACAGTAGCCACTATCAGAGTTAAAAGACGACATTTTGTTTTTAACTCTATCCCTCAGGAGTCTTGCACGGCTTTGTCAATCAAGGTGGAGTGGCTTCACCTGTAATATGAGTCATGCAGAAAAATGAGCGTACCATTCACTATACGCTGTCTTTCGCGCATGCTTTCCTAATTGAATGAGAAGGTATAAAAGTTGACGACTTGTCTCAACTAGCCAATGCAAGATTGAGCTGAACATGGTTGAAGCGTTGGCGGGCTTTCGACTGCGTCTGATCGCTCAGGCGTCTCGAACGATTCATGAAAACAAAAATGACTACCTTAGCTTACGTGCTATTCGTACATGAAAAATGTGAGCTTAATTCTATGTAACCCACTGTTAACCATGTTTCGACTTAGTTTTTAAGAAGGGCATTTAAAGAGAACCTTGTATGATATTTTATTTGTGTTTCATACTAAAGTTGAGTATCTCTTGCGGCTTTTAAGTGGTATACTTTTAATCCTAAAATGATTTGATGTGTATTGCAATCATGCATGCACCATCTGATGTGAACAAGCAATTGTAGTCTTGATTTAGCCATTACACAATAAGGTTGATGATGTGGAACATTGAAAATTATGAGACGTGTTGAAATGTGTTTCAATTGTTGGGATTCATGTATAATGAAACAAGTAATGTGAATTCAAAAACGATGAATAATTAAAGTATGATTAAAATAAACAGTAAAACTGAGGTGATTAAATGCTAACGACGCAAGATTTAGTTAAGCGATTTAATATGAATGTGGTCGCTGGTGAGGCGGGGTTAAATCGTCCGATACATAATACAGATATTTCAAGACCTGGTTTGGAGATGGCAGGATATTTTTCACACTATGCTTCTAATCGTATTCAACTTTTGGGTACAACGGAGCTATCTTTCTATAATTTATTGCCAGATGCTGAACGTCAAGGGCGTATGCGTAAACTCTGTCGTCCTGAAACACCAGCAATTATTATTACACGTGGGCATGATGCGCCAGATGAGTTGTTGGATGCAGCACGGGAGCTTGACACACCGTTAATCTATGTTGAAGAAGCAACGACACGTGTCATGGGACGTTTAACGACGTATCTTGAGCATGAACTGGCTAATTCGACTTCGTTACACGGCGTCCTTGTCGATGTATATGGTGTCGGTGTGTTGATTACAGGTGATTCCGGGATTGGTAAAAGCGAAACAGCTTTGGAGCTTGTGAAACGTGGGCATCGTCTTGTTGCAGATGATAATGTAGAGATTAAAGAGATCACGAAAGATCAGCTGATTGGTAAGGCACCTAAAATCATTGAACATTTATTAGAAATTAGAGGTTTAGGTATCATTAATGTGATGACACTATTTGGTGCGGGTTCGATTTTAACGCAAAAACGTATAGGCTTAAACATTAACTTGGAAACTTGGCATCAAGATAAGCTGTATGATCGTGTCGGTTTAAATCAAGAAACGCTTAAAATTTTAGATACCGAAATTACGAAAAAAACGATTCCTGTACGTCCAGGGCGAAATGTGGCTGTCATCATTGAAGTCGCGGCCATGAACTATCGCTTGAATATTATGGGAATTAACACAGCAGAAGAGTTTAATGAACGTTTGAATGCTGAAATCTTAAAAAACGGTCAACAAAATAAAGGAGATACAGAGTCATGATAGGATACATTGATCCAGTCGCTTTTTCCTTGGGCGGCTTAGAAGTGAAATGGTACGGTATTATCATAGCTAGCGCGATATTGATTGGGTATTGGATAGCACAAAAAAGTGCACAGTCAATCGGATTTCGTGAAGATGATTTGGTCAATATTTTATTAATTTGCGTATTTGTTGCGATACTTAGTGCGCGTTTATACTTTGTGCTTTTCCAACTGGATTACTATATTCAAAATCCGATAGAAATTCCGATGATTTGGCATGGCGGTATTGCGATACACGGAGGCCTTATCGGTGCGTTTGCAATGGGGATTTACTACTGTTATCGCAAAAACTGGCATCCCTTTCAATTAGGTGATATTGTGGCGCCAAGTATTATTTTAGCGCAAGGTATTGGGCGTTGGGGTAATTTTATGAACCACGAAGCGCACGGCGGTCCAGTCAGTCGTTCGTTTTTGGAATCACTCCACTTACCGGAGTTTATTATCGACAATATGCGTATTAACGGCATCTATTACCAACCCACATTTTTATATGAATCGATTTGGGATGTGATTGGTTTTGTTATTTTAATCTCTATCCGTCGTCACTTGAAAATTGGCGAAACATTTTTCATCTATATCATTTGGTATTCAATCGGTCGTTTTTACATAGAAGGATTACGTACAGATAGTTTAATGTTAACGGAGACGATTCGCATCGCACAAGCAGTCTCAATCGTATGTATCATTATTGGAGTCTTCTTCATTGTATGGCGTCGACTTAAAAAAGATGTGCCATATTATCGTGAAGTGGGCGTGCTCAATTGGCCGTTTGACAAGAAAGGAAAACGTTAAATTGAAGCGACGACTCAAAGTTTATCCAACAGGCCGATACAATGCATTGCATGATTTGTATCGTTATATCCGTTTTGTAAAACTCTTTAAAAATACGTTAATCATTGAGATAACGAGATATGTCCCACATGTCGGAGCGAAACGATGGATGTACCGACATTTATTGAAAATGACAGTAGGTGAAAAGACAGCATTTGCTTTTAAAGCGATGCCTGATATATTATACCCAGAAAAAATAAAAATTGGTCGTAACGTGATCATCGGTTATAATACGATTTTATTAACACATGAATTTTTAACTGAATCGCTAAGGGTCGGTGAAGTTGAAATTGGAGACCATACGATGATTGGTGCCAATGTGACCGTATTGCCAGGTGTGAAAATTGGTAGCCATGTTCAAGTGGGTGCAGGGAGTGTTGTTTCTAAGGATATTCCTGATCATACACTCGCATATGGCAATCCGATACAGCTACACTCAAAACGATAGAAAAGAGAGGTGACAATGGATGACACAAAAGCGAAATATTATACAATTCAGCGATGATGTGGCTCTTTATGAACGTCTGGCCAACCAAAAAATGCAACAACAAGATTATGTGAAAGCACAACGCTATTTAGAAAAAGTGTTAGCGTTGTCACCAGATTGTTTTGAGGCGAAACAACAACTTGCGACATGTTTTATCAAGTTAAATGCACCGAAACGTGCTGAAGCTATCTATTATGAAGAAATTAGTAAAGGGAATGAATTGGAAGCATCTTATTATGAATTAAGTCAGCTGAATATTGATTTGAATGAGCCAAACAAAGCGTATCTGTTCGGTTTAAGTTATGCCTTTTTAGCAGATGACGAAGCATACCGAGAAGAGTTAGAAGACATGTTTGAAGTGGCTTTTAATGGAGAACATCCACTTGAAGAAGAAAGCCAACTGTTTGTCTCGCAAATCGTTTTTCAATATTTATTCGGTCAAGGGCGTTTGTTAGAAGCGCGTGAATATTTATTGAGACAGGATGAAGCAATCCAAGACAATCGAATCATCCGTAATCTACTTGCGATGTGTTATCTTTATTTGAATGAAAACAAAATCGCTCAAGAGATGTTTGAACGTTTGTTGAAAGAGGATCCTTCCGATGTGCATGCGCTATGTCATTACACGTTGTTACTCTATAATATGAATCAACAAGCTCGATTCCAAAATTATGTGAAAATATTAAATAAAATTCGCCCGATGAATGACGAGGAGTCTTTTAAGCTTGGAATTGTGCTCAGCTATTTAAAGCAGTATCCAGCCTCTCAACAGTTGTTAGTCCCACTTCATCGCAAAGGAAAGTTTCAGACGTTTCAGCTGTTTCATGCGCTCTCATTCAATTATTATTACCTAGGAAATATCGAACAAAGCCGTCACTTTTGGCAAGTGTTAACACAATTTTCAAAGGCAAATCGTGGTTTTCCACCATGGGTCATTGAGGAAAGTGCGCAATATTTTAATCAACATGTAGAGCCCTTATTGTTGAGTGACGACCAACATGAACGTTTGTACGGACTCTTTTTGTTAAATCAACTTAACGGTAAAGAAATTTTGATGACGAAAGAAGTTTGGACCATTTTAGAATCAATGGGAGATTATGAAAAATTGTATCTCTCTTATCTTATTCAAAATCTTCAACTCACGAAACTGCATTTTATTCATCGTGGCATGGAGGTACTTTATCGTCTACCAGAGACAAAGCCTTATGGGTCTCTTTTCTTAAGTTGGATGAGTTATGCAGAAAGTCTTTTAGCCGAACGCGTTGACCATGAACAAGTGGAAGCCTATGTTGCTGCAGTGGCATATCTTTTTTTCAATCAAAAAGAGGATCAAGACATGACGCGATCAAAAATAGGCGAACTTTTTGATGTCACAACGGATGCATTTGAACAAGCACTACAGCACCTGTTGAGCATTTAAATTTGAGTCCATGAATTAAATGTTGTAAAATGCGTATGATGAAATTAAAGGAGGAACAGATCATGTCAGAACAAGTAAGATATGATGTTGCGATTATTGGTGCAGGACCAGCAGGCATGACAGCTGCTGTTTATGCCTCACGTGCGAATTTAAATACAGTAATGATTGAACGCGGTATGCCTGGTGGACAAATGGCGAACACTGAAGAAGTCGAAAACTTCCCAGGTTTCGAAATGATTTCAGGACCTGACCTTTCAAATAAGATGTTTGATCACGCTAAAAAATTCGGCGCTGAGTACAAATATGGCGATATTAAAGGCATCGAAGATAAAGGCGATTATAAAGTCATTGATTTAGGTTCTAGCACAGTTGAAGCGACAGCTGTCATTATTGCGACAGGTGCAGAATACAAAAAAGTTGGCGTACCTGGAGAAGAACAGCTCGGAGGTCGCGGTGTCAGCTATTGTGCTGTATGTGATGGTGCTTTCTTTAAAAATAAAAATATCTATGTTATCGGTGGTGGCGATTCAGCAGTAGAAGAAGGGACATTCTTAACTAAATTCGCTAGCAAAGTGACAATCGTACACCGTCGCGATCAATTAAGAGCACAAAAAATCTTGCAAGATCGCGCCTTTAAAAACGATAAAATTGATTTTATTTGGAACCATACACTTAAATCTGTCAATGAAAAAGACGGTAAAGTCGGTTCATTAACACTTGTTTCGACGGTGGATGGTACGGAACAAACTGTTGAAGCAGACGGGTTGTTCGTCTATGTAGGTATGAAGCCTCTGACACAACCATTTGAAAACTTAGGTATTACGAATGAAGCAGGATACATTGTGGCAAACGATGATATGAGTACTGCCATTAAAGGTATCTTTGTAGCAGGAGACGTTCGTGAAAAAGGTTTACGTCAAATCGTTACAGCAACAAGTGACGGTAGTATCGCGGCGCAAAGTGCACAAGAATATATCGAAAGTTTACACGACTAATTTTTAATATAAGTCATTCAATCAACAGGAGCTGGAACACATTTCCAGTTCCTTTTTTATAGCATTTAAAAGCGTAACTGTACTGGTCACAAAATCGGCTGTCGCCCCAATAAGGCAAACAGTTTAATGAAACGCGAGTGTGTTGAAAGGCCAGTCCTTTGTAAACGTGAAGCCATGATGACAATTAAAAGCTACAAATCATAGGGACTGTATGCTTAACAAAATACTGTAGCAATAGCATCAAAAAATTTTTGTCCCAACGCCATTCCTCTATAACTTTAGACTGATTTCATGTAAACTAATAGAGAATATGATTGGATGGTGGTTAATAATGCAACATGAAGAAAATAATGAAATCGTAAAAAGTGAACTCCTTGTTGTCACAGGTCTCTCTGGTGCGGGGAAATCGTTAGTCATTCAAAGTTTAGAAGACTTAGGCTATTTTTGTGTCGACAATTTACCGCCGATTTTGCTTCCGAAATTTGTAGAATTGATGGAACAAGGTAACCCATCGATGCAAAAAGTTGCGATAGGCATTGACTTGAGAGGACGCGAGTTTTTCCAATATTTAGTACGTGAAATTGATGCGGTTCAAAGCCGTAAAGATGTGATTGTTGATGTGCTATTCGTTGATGCGGATACGGAAAAACTCATTTCACGCTACAAAGAAACACGACGTAAGCATCCTTTACAAGAACATACGGAGTTACCACTCGTTAAAGCCATCAATGAGGAGCGTAAATTATTATCTGAAGTAAGAAGCCTAGCTAATTACACTTTAGATACCACAACCTTATCACCTAAAGCTTTGAGAAAACGTGTGTATGAATATTTCAATAAAGAAAATAAAGCAACATTTACAATTAATGTCTCTAGTTTTGGGTTTAAACATGGGATTCAAATTGATGCCGACTTAGTTTTTGATGTACGCTTTTTACCGAATCCATACTATGTAGCTGAATTGCGTCCGCTTACTGGCATGGATGAAGAGGTTTATAAGTATGTCATGAAGTGGAAAGAAACAAATACATTTTATGAAAAATTATTGGACTTGTTGTTATTTATGATTCCGGGTTATAAAAAAGAAGGTAAATCCCAACTCGTAATCGCAATTGGATGTACTGGTGGTCAACACCGCTCAGTTGCACTAGCACAACGTTTAGCTGAGGAATTAAAGCAAATTTATGATTATAATATATATGTACATCATCGTGATGCGCATATAGAAAGTGGCGAGTAAAATGAAACAACTTAAATTAGTACTGATTGGTGGAGGTACTGGTTTATCCGTTTTGGCAAGAGGATTAAAAACTTTTCCGATAGATATTACAGCAATTGTGACAGTAGCAGATGACGGTGGCAGCACAGGGAAAATAAGAGATGAGATGGATATTCCGGCACCAGGAGACGTACGTAACGTATTGGCTGCTTTGAGTGATGTAGAACCAACGCTTGAGCAACTGTTTCAATATCGATTTGAAAAAGATCAAATTAGCGGGCACTCACTAGGAAACCTTTTGATTGCGGCTTTAACGAATATTACACATGATTTCGGTCATGCTGTGAAAGAATTAAGCAAAATTTTAAATATTAAAGGTCGTGTCATTCCCTCGACGATTTCAAGTGTTTCCTTAAATGCAGAGATGGAAGATGGCGAAATTGTCACAGGGGAGTCTAATATTCCAAGAAAGCAAAAGAAGATTAAGCGCGTGTTTTTAGAACCTGCTGATGTACAGCCGATGGACGAGGCGATTGATGCATTGCGTGAAGCGGATCTAATTGTGTTAGGGCCGGGCTCTTTATACACGAGTGTCATTTCAAACTTATGTGTGAAAGGTATTGCCGATGCGATCGTAGAAAGTCACGCAAAAAAATTATATGTTTCTAACATTATGACACAACCGGGCGAAACAGATCACTACACAGTCATGGATCATATCGATGCCATTCACCAACAATTGGGTGATCCTGTGATAGATTTTGTGATTGCGAATCAACTCGAATTTTCACCTCAGATTATTGAAAAGTATGAATCGAAGGGCGCAAAGCCTGTGTATTATGATAAGGATGAATTGAATCAACTTGGTGTGCAACTCGTGACAGGACAGCATCTTGTAGAAGTTTCAGAGCATGATTATGTGCGACATCGTACAGAAGTATTGGCAGAAATGATTTATGAAATTGCCTTACAAGAAATTAGCACAATTCAGTTTGACCCAGATCAATTCAAATCCTAACCGTAGCCATTTTGAACCATAGCAAATAGAAAGGGAAAGATTCAATATGAGCTTTGCATCTGAAATGAAAAATGAACTGACACGAATTGAAGTTGACCATGAGAACGCTAAAGCAGAACTGAGTGCGCTGATTCGGATGAACGGCGCCTTGAGCTTGTCTAATCAACAATTTGTGATTAATATCCAAACGGAAAACGCAACGACGGCACGACGTATTTATTCGCTTATTAAGTTTGTATTTAAAGTCGAAGTTGAAATATTAGTGCGCAAAAAAATGAAGTTGAAGAAAAATAATATCTATATTTGTCGAATCAAAATGAAGGCGAAAGAAATTTTAGATGAACTCGGTATTTTGAAAAATGGGATGTTCAGTCATGAAATTGATCCAGAAATGGTGAAAGATGACGAAATGAGACGAAGCTATTTACGTGGTGCGTTTTTAGCGGGTGGCTCCGTGAACAATCCGGAAACGTCGTCGTACCATTTAGAAATTTTCTCGCTTTACGAAGGGCATTCAGCAGGCTTGACGCAATTGATGAATACGTATGAGTTAAATGCGAAAAGTTTGGAACGCAAAAAGGGATGGATTACATATCTCAAAGAAGCTGAACGTATTGCCGAATTTTTAAGTTTAATTGGTGGGTATCAAGCGCTATTAAAGTTTGAAGATGTGAGAATTGTGAGAGATATGCGTAACTCGGTGAATCGTCTCGTCAATTGTGAGACAGCGAACTTGAATAAGACAGTGAGTGCAGCGATGAAACAAGTGGAAAGCATTCAATTGATTGATCAAGAAATTGGCATTGATAACTTGCCAGATCGCTTAAGAGAAGTAGCGAGATTGCGTATTGAGCATCAAGATGTCTCGTTAAAAGAACTCGGTGAAATGGTCAGTACAGGTACAATTTCCAAATCAGGTATTAACCATCGTTTGAGAAAATTGAACGAAATGGCTGATAAAATTAGAAGTGGGGAACGATTTGAAGTTTAAAAGTAGCCCTATTTAAAATAAGCATCTTAGACCTCTAAAAAGGTTTAAAGATGCTTATTTTAATGCGGAAATTGATGATTTGTTAAACGAATGGAATTTTATTGACCAGGGGATATAAAAAGATTATTATAAATCTACTTTATATCTTCAGAAAGATGAGGATACAGTTTGAAAATTAAGATTGTAGGATATCATGGTACGACTCAAGAATCAGCCAATTCAATAATCAAGGAATCCTCGTTCAAAAAATCAACTAAAAGCAATGAATGGTTAGGTCATGGTGTTTATTTCTATGAATTACTTGAAAAAGCTCAATGGTGGTGTAAAGGTAAAGTCAATCCAACCATTATTGAAACGCTCATATTAGTAGATGAAGACAAATTAATAAATTTAGATAGACCATCAGAGGAAGATAAATTAGGGGAATTCATTAGCGTTATGGATAAAGAAGGACGCTTTGTTTTCGATAAAGATAAAGCAAAACGAAGATGTCAAATCATGAATATGTACATGTTATATGTTGAAGCTCAAGTTATCACCGCAACACTTATTTCGACTAATAAAAAATTTAAAGATATGTTTATGGACATGGGCTATGTAAGAACAGTGAAACAAATTTGTGTATTTGATACAAATTGTATAGTGTATAATGAATTAAGAATTGTTGAGTAAGGAGGAATCTTCCATGTTTGATATCAATAAAATTAAAAGAATTGCTAAAGAAATAGGTGTTGAAGTTAATCCTTTAGATGCAACGGGAAAAAGCGGCTTATATTTTAGAAATGAAAGTGGACAATTGCAAAAATGGGATGCCATAGCTGAATTTGGTTTAAATAAAATGACTGCTCAACGCTCAAATCAATCCAACAATTTTTTTGATAAAGATTTCTATATTACCAAAAACAGTGATCTTGTTAAAACGCCTTATAACAATAAAGCGCGTTACTATTTAACACAGATAAAATCTCATAAAGCAACCATTATAACGGAGGCAGCATAATGGCGGGAATTAGTTTTATTAATTATGTAGTAGATGCTATGTATTACAAAACAAATCCTCATTTCGATGCTGAAAATAATAAGGAAATTTTTATTAATGAGGAAATATTTGCTGATATTGATATAGATAACGAAAAGAATGTGGCAATTGTCACACTAAAAGCTGAACTTGTTGAAACAAATGAGGTTCCTTTTTCTTTTGAAGCGAGTATAGTTGGATATTTTGAATTCAATTTAGAAGAGTCAGACGGCAATAGTTTTAAGGACTTTTTGGAAACAAATGCAATTGCAATATTATTTCCTTATTTGAGGTCTATTGTAAGTGAACTCACTGGCAAGTCGAATAGGTTTCCTAGCTATAATATGCCAGTAAGAAATATTGCTCATGAACTTTCTAGTAAAGGAAATATTAGTATTAAAGAAAATTAATTATATTCACAATTATTTTATTGCTATCATAGAGTACGCAAAATTTACAATGCTTTGAGAAAACCTTTGTAGCCTAAATTCACACGACTGTATCTATATTGATGCGATCGTGTGAATGTTGATCTTAAGGAGTATTAGCTCGTAAAAGTTATAATCAAATTGAAAGTTTAAGTGACAATTTAATTAGGAATAAAATGTTAGAATCCCTTAAGAGTCCCTAAAAATTAGTTTGATATGGTATGTTATTGATAAGCAAAATAAAAAGAACCCCGCCGTTATAGGATTCTTAATTTTAAAAAGTGTGTTATGGAGTGGTATGAACCCCCTCGAGAGGAATCGAACCTCTATCGTAAGAACCGGAATCTTATGTGTTATCCATTACACTACGAGGGGTTAATTGCGTAAGTCTATTCACCATTGTACCGTTCGGGCATGCAAGGGTCAACTCCTAACGCAAATTCGATTGTGAGTGCGTTGTTTTTGACCATTTTTGACTTTTGCGTTAGAATAAACATAAATTAAACAATTTAGGAGGAATCACCCAATGAATTTAATTCCTACAGTTATTGAAACGACAAACCGCGGTGAACGCGCATACGATATTTATTCACGTTTATTGAAAGACCGTATCATTATGTTAGGTTCAGCGATTGATGATAACGTGGCAAACTCAATCGTATCACAATTGTTATTCTTACAAGCACAAGACGCGGAGAAAGATATTTATTTATATATCAATTCACCTGGTGGTAGTGTAACAGCTGGTTTTGCAATTTATGATACGATTCAACACATTAAACCAGATGTACAAACAATCTGTATCGGTATGGCAGCATCAATGGGATCATTCTTATTAGCTGCTGGTGCTAAAGGGAAACGTTTCGCATTACCAAACGCAGAAGTGATGATTCACCAACCACTTGGCGGTGCGCAAGGTCAAGCGACTGAAATTGAAATCGCAGCGAAACACATTTTAAGAACACGTGAAAGATTAAACAAAATTTTATCAGAACGTACAGGTCAACCAATTGAAAAAATCGAACAAGATACAGACCGTGACAACTTCTTAACTGCGGAACAAGCAAAAGAATATGGTTTAATCGATGAAGTGATGGAACCAGAAAAAGCATAATAAAGTTGTGTGGAAAATGAGGGGTGAGACAATCGTTTCATCCCTTTTTTCGTATATTGGGAGAGATTGAAAAGATGTATTTAGGGGGAATCACGATGAATTCACATATCAGATTAGCAACGTTTGATGATTTAGAGGCAATTATGGAAATTTATAATCATGCCATATTGCATACGACAGCAGTTTATACATACGAACCCACGCATATAGAAGAGCGGCGTCAATGGCTGGCACAAAAGCAACGTGAGGGCTATCCGGTTTTTGTGTATGAAAGTGAAGGGGAAGTGTTAGGCTTTGCGACTTATGGTCCTTTTAGAAGTTGGCCCGCTTATCAATATACCATTGAACATTCCATCTATGTCAGTCCTAGCGCAAGGAGACAGGGTGTTGCTTCTCAGTTATTAAGTATAGTGATTGAAGATGCTAAGGTGAGTGGCTATCAAACGATTGTAGCTGGAATTGATGCGAGTAATGAAGGAAGTATAAAACTGCATGAAAAAATGGACTTTAAACATATGGGAACGTTAGAAAAAGTCGGTTATAAATTTGAACGCTGGTTAAATTTGGCGTTTTATCAAAAACAGTTAAAGTCATAAGAAAATTGAAAGTCACGCTTTTAAAAGTGACTGTAGACCACTAAAAAGATGACTCCGAGTATAAAAGTTGTAGCATCAACAACTGCTCGAGTCATCCATAGTGGTTTTTACTTTGAATATAAATCTTTTAAAGCTGATGAAAGTGTCGGATATTCAAATTGAAAGCCTAAGTCTACTATTTTTTGTGGCAACATGTATTGTGTATCGAGTACGAGTGTTGACATTTTACCGAGTACAAATCGTAGAAACCATGCAGGGACCCAAGTGTAATGCGGTCGGTGCATAACGTTACCCAAAACTTTTCCGAATTGCTGTTGGGTTTCGGGCGCCGGTGCTGATAAGTTAAATGGTCCTGAAGCTTCAGGAGATTGGATGAGAAATTGAATTGCATGGACTAAGTCTGACACGTGAATCCAAGAATACCATTGACGTCCGTTGCCGATGCGTCCACCTACAAAGAAACGATAGGGCAGTGACATCATTGGAAGTGCGCCGCCATTACGAGATAGGATCAGTCCAAAGCGCCCGCAAATGACCCGCGTACCAAGTTGTTGGAATCGTGTAGCTTGTCTTTCCCATTGATACACGATTTCTGACAATAAATCGTGCGGTGTGGTCTGATACGTTTCAGTGTATACAGTGTTTTCTGATGGTGGATAATACCCCATAGCACTTGCATTAAACAGTACATCAGGTTTTTGTTCGCGTTGTTCAAAAAAATCAAATAATGCCCGTGTCGCTTGAATGCGGCTTGTCATCATCAGCTGTTGATGTTTCGGTGTCCAACGTTGATTTAACGTCGCGCCTGCCAAATTAATGACAATATCAATGTGTGGAACTTCTGCTTCCCAACCGTCATTATTCCAATTAATATAATGCACATTTTCCTGTTGTGATGTTTTATCGCTTCTTGTCAGGATATGGATGATGTTTTCATTAGAGCGTGTGAGCTGTTCAACTAATGCACTTCCGACCATGCCAGTTCCACCTGTGATTAAATAATGTTTCATGGTACGCACCCCTTTAACAAATATGTGTTCATAGTATTGTCAATAAATGGTCATCAATTCTTCACTTACAACGTCTTGTATCTGTTTATTTTTTCACAAAGTACGTTATAATAGAGATACCTTCGATAATTAATACATCTCTTAATTAAATTCAGTATACCCCTTAAATATATACGACGAAGGTATTTTTGACTCCCTTTAGTAGAGATCTGGATGATGCAGCATTCAGATCTCTTTATTGATTTTAGGAAGTCATTATTGTCTCCGTATTCTACATCAAAATTGTTCCTGAAAATGCCTCGCGAAATAAAATTATTTATTTTTACGTTGACGGTCATTCATTTTTTGATTAATGAATTTACCAATCACACGATAAACAACCAAACGAATGAGCATGTTTACAATTCTTTTCATTTCAAGTCTCCTTTACATTTGCCGTAGTACATACATTCCTTTATTTTTTTAAATTAAACTTATAGTGGGTCAACCTTTAAAAAGAAAGCAAAATAAAAAGCTGTCCCTGATAATGATTTTAAGATTTATAAATGGGTAAAATAAGAGAAGAGCGTGTGAAGTTGAAAAGCACTATATCATCTTTAAAAGGATGTTGTTGAACGCAATGACTGAAAGAGAGACGAATCGATGTTAAGATGATATGATAGTGTCATTTACTTTCATTGAAATTACAGTATACTAATAGCTAGCACATTTTAGTAATTGCAATAAAGCATGTGCGTTATGTTTTGAATTTACAATGAAATATGATTGAATCAAATACATTGTTATTAATTTATAAAGAGAGGGAATCCAATGTCATCACCAAAACAAAATGAGCAAGGCACCCATGATATGAAACCTAATAAAAAAAAGAGACGGCTAGTGGGCTTTTTAAGTACCATCGTCATTTTACTGTTACTTGGGGGATTAGTCTTTGCCATTTTTTCGTTTGTCGATCAATCGCATAGAGGGAATGAACGTTTACAAGAAAAGTCAATTGAAGAGCAAAAAGAAAAGCGTGAAGCAGAAATAAAGAAAGAAAAAGAGCGAAAAGCACGTGAAGAACGAGAAAAAGAACAAAGTATAGAAGCGGCACAAGCCGAACAACAGCGGTCTATAGAAGCGGCACGACAAGCTGAAATAGAAGCCGAACGTCAAGCACAACTCCAAATGCAACGTCAACAGCAACAACAGAGAGAAAAAGCAGCAGAAGCTCGAAAATCAAAGTCGAAAACGGAAGAAGAGAAAGACGACAGCGATAGTGAAGCGACGAAAGAGGAACCAAAAACAAAAGAAGAACGTACAACAGAAGAGGCATCAACTGAAGAACCGAAAACAACACAACCCCAACCTTCAACTGAGCAACGTTCAACTCAAGAAGCACAAACAAGTCAATCACAGACTAACGAACGCTCAACGACTGAAAGAAGTGTCGCACCTACGCAAAGCTCAGAATCGCCATCAAAAGAGAGTGACAGCAACGCATCGTAAGTTGTTAGGGTAATCAACAAAATAAATAATGCAAAAAAGGGCAGTTGAGACATATAGATTATCTCAGTAGCCCTTTTTTAATGGTCCAATGCAGATTTAGAAAATGAGGTTAAGAAGTAAAGTTAAGAGAATCGATATGATCAATGAGAAAAGACATCCAGGCAAACATCCTACTGGTGTACAGCCTATTGTGCGCACATATGTACGTTGAAATGGTGCATTCTCATTTTGAAACGTTTCGTCTTGGCGACGATGGATATCATCAGGATGTCGATAACGTGGGTCAGATGGATCAATCACTTCAGGTTGGTCAGATTGTTTAGACATGGTTTTCACCTCTTTCATTCAATGTAAATTATCTTGACTGTGATTGCAATGATTAGCGTAACGATGTTTATTTTTAGTGGAAAATGTGAATAGTAACCTCAAAGTAGTCATTAAATTGTGTATTGGTGGTCGTTAATTGTCCAGCGCTTTTGAAAATCGGGATGCTTTTTGACTTGCATTTGTTGTGCACTAATAGTATGATGAGTTTGTAAACATGATAACTTTTTATTGTATTAGGGACTAAAAATGTCACGGCATGGCTTGAATATGGCCATCTTGTCACTATTAAGGAGGCCTTTATCATGGAACGTATGATTCATGTTCAACAAAAAATTGTGCCTGACTTGATAGACAAAATGCGTCGACGTTTTTCTATTCTAACAACGATTCAAAAATATCAACCAGTTGGGCGACGGACTTTAAGTGAGTTGCTAAACTTAACTGAGCGTGTGTTGCGTTCAGAGACAGATTTATTGAAACAACAAGAATTGATATCTGTTAAATCGACGGGTATGACATTGACTTCTCAAGGTTTAGACGTCGTTTCGCAACTGAGTGAATATTTCGATCAGTACACGGACTACCATCGCCTTGCGCAATCCATCAAATCAACATATGGATTAGATGAAGTTCATGTGATTCCTGGTGATAGTGATAAAGATTCAAACGTTAAAGTAGAATTAGGACGTATTGCTGGACAGCTTCTTGAAAAGCAACTGTATGACCATGCGATTGTGTCAGTCACAGGTGGCTCTACTATGGCATCAGTAAGTGACGCAATGTCACCTTTACCGTTCCAAGTACTCTTTGTGCCGGCACGTGGTGGTCTCGGTCAAAATGTCATCTTTCAAGCGAACACAATTTGTTCTCGTATGGCTCAAAGGACAGGCGGCAGTTACACAACGTTATATGTGCCTGAACAAGTGAGTGAATTGACTTATCAAAATTTAATGAAAGAACCTTCAGTGATTCAGACGCTTGATAAAATTCGTGAATCTCAATTTACAATACATGGCATAGGTGATGCGCTGAAAATGGCGAAGAGAAGACAATCGCCACCAGAAGTCATAGAAAAACTTCAACATCATTCTGCTGTGGGTGAAGCGTTTGGTTATTATTTTGATCAACAAGGCCAAATTATTCACAGGGTTAAAACGATTGGCATTCAACTAGAAGAAGCGCAATCAAAAGCACATATTTTTGCTGTAGCTGGTGGAAAATCTAAAGGGCTAGCGGTTCAAGCTTATCTTAAGATGGCGACACCTAATACGGTGTTGATCACAGATGAAGCTGCGGCGAAAGTAATCTCAAGGGAAAAAGTTTGTTGAAAATAAAAAGTGAGTGAATGGTTTAAGTACTGAATTGATCCACTTTTTAAATATCATTTAAAGGAGGCCATTAACATGGCAGTAAAAGTAGCAATTAACGGATTTGGTAGAATTGGTCGTTTAGCATTTAGAAGAATTCAAGATGTGGAAAATATCGAAGTTGTAGCAGTAAACGATTTAACAGACGACGATATGCTTGCACACTTATTAAAATATGATTCAACTCAAGGTCGTTTTACTGAAGAAGTAGAAGTAATTGACGGCGGTTTCCGTGTAAATGGTAAAGAAGTAAAATCATTCTCTGAACCAGAACCTAAAAACTTACCATGGGGCGACTTAGACATCGACGTAGTATTAGAATGTACTGGTTTCTTCACTGACAAAGATAAAGCTGAAGCACACATCGAAGCGGGTGCTAAAAAAGTATTAATTTCTGCACCAGCTAAAGGTGACCTTAAAACAATCGTATACAACGTTAACCACGAACTTTTAGATGGTAGCGAAACAGTTGTATCTGGTGCTTCTTGTACAACTAACTCATTAGCACCTGTTGCTAAAACTTTACAAGACAACTTCGGTATCGTTGAAGGTTTAATGACAACAATTCACGCATACACTGGTGACCAAAACACATTAGACGCACCTCACAGAAAAGGTGACAAACGTCGTGCGCGTGCAGCTGCTGAAAACATCATTCCTAACTCAACTGGTGCTGCTAAAGCAATCGGTTTAGTTATTCCTGAAATCGATGGTAAATTAGACGGTGGTGCACAACGTGTTCCTGTAGCAACTGGTTCATTAACTGAATTAACAGTTGTATTAGAAAAAGAAGTTTCTGTTGAAGAAGTTAATAAAGTGATGAAAGAAGCAACTAACGAATCATTCGGTTACACTGAAGACGAAATCGTTTCTTCTGACGTTATCGGTATGACTTTCGGTGCTTTATTCGACGCAACTCAAACACGTGTGATGACTGTTGGCGACCGTCAATTAGTTAAAGTTGCATCTTGGTACGACAATGAAATGTCATACACTGCTCAATTAGTTCGTACTTTAGAATATTTAGCAAGTCAATCTAAATAATATAAATTAAAATAGCTTTGTAAGTACTTCAATATGTGCTTCTAACTATTTTGTAGCTGATAGTAGGCGGGGGAGCACAAACGCTTCTCCGCTTATTTTAAAATTGAGAGTGATCATGAGGAGGATGCTTTATGGCAAAAAAGGATGTCACAAATGTTGAATTAAAGGATAAGGTTGTATTAGTACGTGCGGATTTCAATGTTCCTATGAAAGACGGAGAGATCACAAATGACAATCGTATCGTTCAAGCATTGCCAACTTTAAAATACATCATCGAGCAAGGTGGGAAAGTCGTTGTATTCTCACATTTAGGCAAAGTGAAAGAAGAAAGTGACAAAGAAAAGCTTTCATTAGCACCTGTAGCCAAACGTTTATCAGAAAAATTAGGTCAAGATGTCCAATTTATTCCTGAAACACGTGGCGAAAAATTAGAATCTGCTATCAAAGCATTAAATTCAGGCGACGTACTCATGTTTGAAAATACGCGCTTTGAAGATGTAGATGGTAAAAAAGAATCTAAAAACGACAGCGAATTAGGTCGCTACTGGGCATCACTGGGCGATATTTTCGTTAATGATGCATTCGGTACAGCACACCGTGAACACGCATCAAACGTTGGTATTTCAACACATTTAGAAACAGTTGCTGGATTTTTAATGGAAAAAGAAATTAAATTTATCGGCGGTGTTGTTGAAAATCCTAATAAACCTGTTGTTGCCATTCTTGGTGGTGCAAAGGTTTCTGATAAGATCGGTGTCATCGAAAACTTATTAAATATTGCTGACAAAGTACTCATCGGTGGCGGTATGGCTTACACGTTCTTAAAAGCACAAGGCAAAGAGATTGGACTGTCATTACTTGAAGCAGATAAAATTGACTTTGCGAAAGACTTGTTAGAACGCGCGAGTGACCAAATCGTCTTACCAGTTGATGCGAAAGTGGCAAAAGAATTCTCAAACGAAGCACAAATTACAACAGTATCAATCGACGACATTCCTGAAGATCAAGAAGCGATGGATATCGGTCCAGAAACAGTCGCACTCTTCAAAGAACAATTAAAAGGTGCGCACACAGTGGTATGGAACGGTCCAATGGGTGTATTTGAATTCAGTAATTTTGCACAAGGTACAATTGGTGTTTGTGAGGCAATTGCTGAATTGCAAGATGCGACAACTATTATCGGTGGTGGCGATTCTGCAGCAGCAGCAATGCAACTCGGCTTTGAAGATGACTTCACGCACATTTCTACAGGTGGCGGTGCGTCATTAGAATACTTAGAAGGTAAAGAATTACCAGGCATTAAAGCCATTGCAAATCAATAATGCTATAAAATAGATCGAATTGAACAATAGAGGGAGTGTTTATAGTGAGAAAACCAATCATCGCAGGTAACTGGAAAATGAACAAAACTGTACAAGAAGCGAAAGATTTTGTACAAGCGTTACCAGCATTACCAGATACAAATGAAGTAGAGGCAGTAATCTGTGCGCCTACAATTCAACTTGATGCATTAATTTCATTAACAAAAGAAAATGTTGCACCAGGCCTTAAAATCGGTGCGCAAAACACTTATTTTGAAGACAGTGGTGCCTTCACAGGAGAAACATCTCCAGTTGCTTTAGAAGCTTTAGGCGTAAGCTACGTTGTTATTGGTCACTCTGAACGTCGTGATTTATTCCACGAAACAGATGAAGATATCAATAAAAAAGCACACGCTGTATTCAACCACAACATGACACCAATCATTTGTGTGGGTGAATCAGATGAAGAACGTGAAAGTGGCAAAGCAAATGAAATCGTTGAAGCACAAGTAGAAAAAGCACTTAAAGGTTTATCAGATGAACAAATTAAACAAGTTGTCATCGCATACGAACCGATTTGGGCAATTGGTACAGGCAAATCTTCAACAGCGAAAGATGCCAACGAAATGTGTGCAGCGGTACGTCAAAAAATCGCTCAATTGACAAGTGATGAAGTGGCACAAGCAACACGTATCCAATACGGTGGTAGTGTGAAACCAAATAACATTAAAGAATACATGGCTGAAACGGACATTGATGGCGCATTAGTTGGTGGCGCATCACTTAAAGTGGAAGACTTTACACAATTGTTAGAAGGTGCAAAATAATTATGGCAAAAAAACCTACAGCGCTTATCATTCTTGATGGTTTTGCGAATCGCGAAGAAGTACACGGGAATGCTGTAAAACAAGCGTATAAACCCAATTTTGATCGCTACTATGAGAAGTATCCTACGACTCAAATTGAAGCAAGTGGTTTAGATGTGGGACTTCCAGAAGGCCAAATGGGTAACTCGGAAGTAGGCCATATGAACATTGGTGCTGGACGTATCGTATACCAAAGCTTAACGCGTATCAATAAGTCTATTGAAGATGGCGATTTTTACGAAAATGACGTCTTAAACAAAGCGATGGACCATGCATTAAACAACAATAGTGCATTACACGTTTTTGGTTTGCTTTCTGATGGTGGCGTACACAGTCATTACAAACATTTATTTGCGTTATTAGAATTAGCGAATCGTAAAAACTTAACGAAAGTATATGTGCATGCATTTTTAGATGGTCGTGACGTGGATCAAAAATCAGCTTTAAAATATATCGACGAAACAGAAGCGAAATTTAAAGCATTAGGTGTGGGTCAATTTGCATCAGTATCGGGCCGTTACTATGCGATGGACCGTGATAAACGTTGGGATCGTGAACAAAAAGCATACGATGCGATTCGCGGATTCAGTGATGTGACATATGCATCAGCACGTGAAGGTGTTCAAGCCAATTACGACAACAATTTGACAGACGAATTTGTTGAACCATTTGTAGTTGAAAATCAAAACAATGGTGTGAACGACGGCGATGCAGTGATTTTCTACAATTTCAGACCAGACCGTGCAGGCCAATTGTCTGAAATCTTTACAAGTAAAGCTTTTGATGGTTTTGCAGTTGAACGCGTGAATGACTTGTTCTATGCGACATTCACAAAATATAATGATCAAGTAGACGCAGCAGTTGTATTTGAAAAAGTAGACTTAAAAAACACAATTGGTGAAGTGGCACAAGACAACGGTTTAGTTCAATTACGTATTGCTGAGACTGAAAAATATCCACACGTGACATATTTCATGAACGGTGGACAAAATGAAGAGTTCAAAGGTGAACGTCGTATTTTGATTAATTCACCTAAAGTAGCAACGTATGACTTAAAACCTGAAATGAGTGCTTACGAAGTCCGTGATGCATTGCTTGCAGAGTTGGACAAAGGCGAGTTAGACTTGGTCATCCTTAACTTTGCCAACCCTGACATGGTAGGACATAGTGGGATGTTAGAGCCAACAATCAAAGCGATTGAGGCAGTGGATGAATGTTTAGGTGACGTCGTTGATAAAATCTTAGACATGGACGGTTATGCTATTATTACAGCGGACCATGGTAACTCAGATGAAGTATTAACTGATGACGATCAACCGATGACAACACATACAACAAACCCAGTGCCAGTCATTGTGACAAAAGAAGGTATCACATTACGTGAAACGGGTCGTCTAGGCGATTTGGCACCAACATTATTGGACTTATTAAACCTTAAACAACCTGAAGATATGACAGGTGAATCATTAATTCAACATTAAATGATTTGAGAAACACAGATGAATCGCTATAATAGCATTAAGTAGTCAAATAAAAAACGGAATAAAGTATGTTCAAATTCTATTGAATGTATATTTATAAATTGATTGAAAAAGGAGATTTAACATTATGCCAATTATTACTGATGTATACGCTCGCGAAGTATTAGACTCACGCGGTAACCCTACAGTTGAGGTGGAAGTATTAACAGAAAGTGGTGCGTTCGGTCGCGCATTAGTGCCATCAGGTGCATCAACTGGTGAACACGAGGCAGTAGAATTACGTGACGGCGATGCGGATCGTTACTTAGGTAAAGGTGTAGAAAAAGCGGTTGAAAACGTAAATGAAATTATTGCACCAGAATTAATCGAAGGCGAGTTCTCAGTATTAGAACAAGTTTCAATCGATAAAATGATGATTCAATTAGATGGTACTGCAAACAAAGGTAAATTAGGTGCCAATGCTATTTTAGGCGTTTCTATTGCAGTTGCACGTGCAGCAGCAGACTTCTTAGGTCAACCTTTATACAAATATTTAGGTGGATTCAATGCAACAGTATTACCAACACCAATGATGAACATTGTTAACGGTGGTTCTCACTCAGACGCACCAATCGCATTCCAAGAGTTCATGATTTTACCAGTAGGTGCTGAGTCATTCAAAGAAGCTTTACGTTGGGGTGCTGAAGTATTCCACGCATTAGCTAAAATCTTGAAAAAACGTGGCTTAGTCACTGCAGTAGGTGATGAAGGTGGATTCGCGCCTAAATTCGAAGGTACTGAAGACGGCGTAGAAACTATTCTCGAAGCGATCAAAGCAGCTGGTTTAGAGCCAGGTAAAGACGTATTCTTAGGTTTTGACTGTGCATCTTCTGAGTTCTATGAAAACGGTGTATATGACTACACTAAATTCGAAGGTGAAAATGCAGCGAAATTGACTGCTGAAGAGCAAGTAGACTACTTAGAACAACTTGTTAACAAATACCCAATCATCACAATTGAAGATGGTATGGACGAAAATGACTGGGAAGGTTGGAAGTTATTAACTGAACGTATCGGTGACCGTGTTCAATTAGTAGGTGACGACTTATTCGTAACAAACACTGAAATCTTATCTAAAGGTATCGAACAAGGTATCGGTAACTCAATCTTAATCAAAGTGAACCAAATCGGTACTTTAACAGAAACATTTGAAGCAATCGAAATGGCACAAAAAGCAGGTTACACTGCAGTTGTATCACACCGTTCAGGTGAAACAGAAGATACAACAATTGCTGACATCGCAGTTGCGACAAATGCTGGACAAATTAAAACAGGTTCATTATCACGTACAGACCGTATTGCGAAATACAACCAATTGTTACGTATTGAAGATGACCTTTACGAAACAGCTAAATATGAAGGCTTAAAATCATTCTACAACTTAAGCAAATAAGTAGATGAGGTCATAGTGAGGGCCTGGGACATTAAGATGTCCCAGGCCCTTTTTCCTTTTTATGGACATATATCGATGAATGATGATATAACAACTAAAATGCGGGTGACTGGGACGTCATCATTGGATGTTATAGGATTGTCTCCATTTCATAAACTTGCTCTCAGTGACTGCATTTGATGTAAGATTGCCCAGAAGGCTGAGACTCCCGAGGGATGAAGTTGAAAACAAGATAACGTCACTTGACTTTGATAGTGGCTACTGTTTATCGCAGTAGCTGTCTGACTTCTCAATGTTTTACTTTTGAGAAGTCTAGTCAGCCTTGCGGGGGCAGTACGACGAAATCTTTGTTCCACATGAGATTTCTGTACTGCTCCCGAAAATCCAATTCGGCTTCCAACTCATGTGCACTTCAATAAAGCCGAATTTAGTTGAAGGGCCAGCCCCTGGGAACGCGAAGCCATAAGGGCAATCCAATACTACAAATCATAGGGAAAGTTAGTTAAACTAATTACTGCTTCCATAGCATCAAAAATGATGATGTCCATCCTTTTTAATGTTTAGTATTGATTTTCTTTCATCGTTTTAAACTGTTATAATAGTCATAAATGATGAAGAAGGAGCAAAGCAATGCCACAATTACAAGACACGGAGTTACGTGCCCAACATACAGGAAAGTTAATTGCCTATCTGTCGTTTTTATTCGCCGTTTGTTTAGTAATCCATCAAGTCTTAATCGTGGATGGTCAAGTGGTGACTTATATGCTTGAACATTCGGGAAATAAAGCGACTGAAAATAGTATCAATGCGATCAACAACAGTCTGCGCTATATCGGCATTCTATACATACTTGCGAATGCAGCGGGCGTCGTGGCGTTAAAAAATCAACACCCGTATTTATGGTGGTTTATGTTAGCAGTATTCGTTTCGCAAATGTTCAACGCATTACTGAACCCACCCGTCCTTTACTCAGCAATATTTCATGTGAAAGGATTCTTCGGTTTAATCCCATACGCGGTAGTGATTATTGGATCACTTGTACTGACAGTGATGATGATTCGGGTGAGTATCAAACGCAAGTCCACGTTTAATCGATAAAGCTTGTTGTGAATCGTGTGAATATATGATAAAATAGCTTTCGTATATGATGAATGGAGGACAGTCTGATGCATAGTTTTTTTGTAGTATTACTCATTATTGACTGTATCGCGCTCATCACTGTTGTTTTATTGCAAGAAGGTAAAAGCAACGGTTTATCAGGTGCCATTAGTGGTGGTGCTGAACAATTATTTGGTAAACAAAAACAACGTGGTGTAGATTTATTTTTGCATAGATTGACAATTGTACTTTCGATTATTTTCTTTGTATTAATGTTAGGTATCAGTTACTTCAATATGTAGAGTCCGGCCGTTGAAAAGTCGGACTTTTTTGTTTGTGTACGCCGTATCAAACCGATAGAATAGAAAGTATGAGTTATTGAAAGGACGAGAGTTTACCGATGAAGATTCAATTACCGAAACCTTTCTTTTTTGAGGAAGGCAAACGCGCAGTATTATTATTACATGGATTTACTGGCAACAGTTCAGATGTGAGACAATTAGGGCGTTTTTTACAGAAGAAAGGATATACGTCATATGCACCTCATTATGAAGGGCATGCCGCACCACCTGAAGAGATTTTACAGTCGAGTCCCCACGTATGGTATAAAGATGTGCTCGATGGTTATGAATTTTTAGTGGAACAAGGCTATGACGAAATTGCCGTTGCGGGTCTATCATTAGGTGGCGTTTTTGCATTAAAACTAAGCTTAAATCGTACTGTAAAGGGTATTATAACGATGTGTTCACCTATGTACATTAAAACTGAAGGGACAATGTATGAAGGTGTGTTAGAGTATGCCCGTCAATTTAAAAAATATGAAGGTAAGGATGACGAAACGATTGAACGTGAGATGGCAGCGTTTCATCCGACTGACACGTTGAAAGAGTTGCAAGGAACAATTCAAGAAGTGCGTGACAGTGTGGATGAAGTCATTGATCCGATTTTAGTCATTCAAGCTGAACATGATGAAATGATCAATCCAGATTCTGCTAATGTCATATATGATGAAGTGATGTCAGATGAAAAACGAATTTCTTGGTACAAAGAGTCGGGTCATGTCATTACTATCGATAAAGAAAAAGAAGCAGTATTTGAAGATGTTTATCAATTTTTAGAGTCATTAGATTGGTCTGAATAAATAGGCATTAGAACGTCTATAGTAACTATTTTATAAAAAGAAAGGAGGAGCAAAATGAATTTAAAAGAAGAGATTACAAAAATTATCAAAAGTGCAGACTATGAACCGATGTCTGTTTCTGACTTCCAAGATGCATTAGGACTCAGTAGTGCGGATTCATTTCGTGACCTTATCAAGATTTTGGTAGAGTTAGAACAAACAGGAATGGTGACGCGTACGAAACAAGACCGTTATCAAAAGCAGCAACAACAGAAGACAAATTCAGGTTTAGTGAGAGGGACGTTAAGCCAAAATAAAAAGGGATTTGCCTTTTTACGCCCAGAAAATGAAGAAATGGAAGATATCTTTATCCCACCAACGAAAATTAACCGTGCGATGGATGGCGATGTGGTATTAGTCGAAGTGAAAAAGTCTCGTGGTGATTTTCGTAAAGGGAAATTTGAAGGTGAAGTAAAAGCAATCGAATCCCACTCCATTAAACAAGTGGTCGGTACTTATTCTGAAGCGCGTCACTTCGGTTTCGTTGTGCCGGATGATAAACGCATTATGCAAGATATCTTCGTCCCTAAAGGTCAAGAATTGGGTGCTGTTGATGGACATAAAGTATTGGTACAGATTACGCAATACTCAGATGGTACAAACAGTCCAGAGGGTCAAGTTTCAGCGATTTTAGGTCATAAAAATGATCCGGGTGTTGATATTTTATCCATCATCTACCAACACGGCATTGAAATTGAATTTCCAGATGATGTATTGAAAGAAGCAGAAGACGTGCCTGAAACGATTCAACCCGATGAACTTAAAGGGCGTCGTGACTTAAGAGATGAACTGACAATTACCATCGATGGTGCAGATGCGAAAGATTTAGATGATGCCATCGCCGTGAAAAAGTTAGACAATGGCAACACGGAATTAACGGTCAGTATTGCGGACGTGAGCTATTATGTCACAGAAGGGTCAGCGCTAGACCGTGAAGCATATGACCGAGCAACAAGTGTCTATTTAGTTGACCGTGTTATTCCAATGATTCCACATCGACTCAGTAATGGCATCTGTTCGTTAAATCCTGAAGTGGACCGATTAGCGATGAGCTGTCGCATGGAAATTAATGCACAAGGTCAAGTCGTGAAACATGAGATTTTTGAAAGTGTCATTCATTCTAACGCACGTATGACATATGACGCTGTGAATCGTATCATTACGGACCAAGATGCTGAGACAAGAGCACAATATCCAGAAATCGTGCCAATGTTAGATTTAGCACAAACGTTGTCACAGCAATTGATTGCGATGCGTAAAAAACGTGGTGAAATTGACTTTGACATTAAAGAAGCGAAAGTGATCGTGAACGAAGAAGGTATTCCGAAAGAGGTCGTCACGCGTGAACGTGGTGAAGGTGAACGTTTAATCGAATCATTTATGTTGATTGCAAACGAAACAGTCGCTGAACATTTCAATAAAATGGAAGTGCCGTTCATCTATCGTATTCATGAACAGCCGAAGTCAGAACGTCTCCGCCAATTTTTCGATTTTATTACGAATTTTGGTATTATGGTCAAAGGAACAGGCGAAGATATTCATCCAAGTACGTTGCAACACATTAACGAAGAAATTGCAGGACGTCCAGAAGACATGGTCATTTCTACGATGATGTTACGTTCTATGCAACAAGCACGCTATGATGCTGACAATTTAGGTCATTTCGGTTTAGCGGCAGATTATTATACGCATTTTACGTCACCGATTCGTCGTTACCCTGATTTGATTGTTCATCGTTTAGTGCGTAAATATTTAATTGAAAAGTCAATGGATGGCCGTGCAATGCATGAATGGGAAGAAAAGTTGCCACAAATTGCTGAGCACACGTCTAATCGTGAACGTCGCGCGATTGATGCAGAACGTGATACAGATGAACTGAAAAAAGCAGAGTTTATGATTCAGCATATTGGTGATGAATTTGAAGGAGTCATTAGTTCTGTTGCGAATTTCGGTATGTTTGTAGAATTGCCAAACACGATTGAAGGTATGGTCAATATGCAAAATATGTCAGATGACTATTACCATTTTGATGAGCGTCAAATGGCATTGATTGGTGAACGTAAAGCAAAAGTTTACCGCATTGGTGATGTCGTGAATGTCAAAGTGATTCACGTTGATGTGGATGAACGTCAAATTGATTTCCAAATTGTTGGGATGCCTATTGATGTGAGCTCGAAACGTGAAAGAGAGCCACGTGGCAAAACGATTCAAGCCAAGACAAAAGGCGATCAATTTGAGAAAAAAGATAAAAAGAAAAAGCGTCAATCACGTAAAGGCAAAAACGCAAGACAGCGCGAAAAATCAGGTAACACACAACATAAGCCATTTTACAAAGGCAAAAAAGTGAAGAAAAAGGCACGTAAAAAGAAAAAATAATTTGAGGTGAAACCAATGCCAAAAAAATCAGGAAAAGGCACATTAGCAGAAAATCGTAAAGCACGCCATGACTATAACATCGAGGATACGATTGAAGCGGGCATTGCGTTACAAGGGACTGAAATCAAATCGATTCGTCGTGGAAGTGCCAACTTAAAAGATAGTTATGCACAAGTAAAGCATGGCGAAATCTTTTTGCACAATATGCATATTGCACCTTATGAAGAGGGCAACCGATTTAATCATGATCCGCTACGTGTGCGTAAACTATTACTACACAAACGTGAGATTTTGAAGTTAGGTGAGCGTACGCGTGAGATTGGTTATTCGATTGTTCCGCTTAAATTGTACTTAAAGCAAGGTAACTGTAAAGTATTGCTAGGTGTTGCACGCGGTAAGAAAAAATACGATAAACGCCAATCTCTAAAAGAAAAAGCGGTCAAACGCGATATGGATCGTGCAATGAAACAAAAATATTAATGATTTGCGAAAAATGTAAATTTTTGATATGATATAATGTGCTTTCATATCACGGAAGCACATTTAATACTACGGGGATGTTTATGGATTCGACAGGGGTCCCCCGAGCTCATGAAGCGTGTCGGAGGGTTGTCTTCGTCATCAACACATCAGTTTATAATAACTGGCAAAACTAACAATAACTTCGCAGTAGCTGCCTAAGCGCACTCTGCATCACCTAACAGCATCGCCTATGTGCTGTTAACGTGATTCAACTTGAGTAGGATACGCTCGTCACTGCCGTTTGAAGTCTGACGAGAAGAGATGAATCAAACTAGCATCATGTTGGCTGTCTATCGCCTTGCATGATGTGAATTTTAACGATAGACTACACACGTAGAAACATTTGTATCAGGACCTTTGGACGCGGGTTCAAATCCCGCCATCTCCATTTTTTAGAGAATATTCATGTTTAATAAATTCCTGTAAGCGTTGATATTTCAATGTTTACAGGAATTTTTCTTGTTTTTCGTTAATATTTGTTTACTGCTATTTTGGTCATTTTATGGTCAAAAAAATATACGTTGACCAAAGTGTTGACCCTCTCTATTATATTGGGATTAAATCATTGATATAACAACGTTTCTTATAAGCAAGTGTCAAATATGTGTCAAGAGTATATCACTCTAACACATCGGCCTTGCTTTTTTGTTTGTGTAAATCATTGTCTTCTATTTTAAAGATTAAGATTTAATTTTGTGAATATGACCAATGATGCGAAAATGTAACATGTATGTCTAGAAACGGTGTCAAGCCAATGTAGTAGGCGGCGAACGGGATGAGTGTAAGGGAGTTAGATATTTACTTCTCCATATTCGGGAATAGATTGTCGATTGTTTATATAATTTTATTATTATACTATAAGTGTATATAGCTATTCTTGGGGCGTTTGGATGGAGGAGAAAAGTATGAACAAGAAACAATTGGTCATCAGTTTATTGTGTAGCATTATAATCTTATGCATGATTTCATGTTCTACCGCTTTAGCAATTCATATGCCAGACCCAACACCAGATCAACTGAATAAATCAAGCAAATTCACAGGATTAATGGAAAATATGAAATTTTTGTATGAAGGTCACTCTATATCAGTACAAAATGTTAAATCCGTCGATAGCTTTTTAGGACATGATTTAATTTTTGATATAAAAGATACGCAATCGCAAAATCAGGAACAAGTCAAAACAGAATTGATAAATAAAAAATTAGCTGAAAAATACAAAAATCAACGCGTAGATATATTTGGTACGAATTATTATGCGAACTGTTATTTCTCAGGAACAGCAAAAGAGGACGCGGCAAATAGAGGTAAAACGTGCATGTATGGTGGCCTAACAGCATATCAAGGTAACCATCTTGGTAAAGGTCATTCACAGACGATTTATATACGAGTTTTCGAAAATGGTCAACATACCATCACCTTTAATGTACAAACCGACAAGAAAATTGTAACCGCACAAGAACTTGACGTAAAAGCGAGACAATTTTTAGTTAGTAAGCTCAAACTCTATGAATTTGGAGGATCACCGTATGAAACAGCCTATATTAAGTTCGTTGAATATGGTGGCGATACGTTCTGGTATGATATGATGCCGCCACCTGGTGATAAGTTTGATCAATCTAAGTATTTATTAATGTATCGTGATAACAAAACTGTTGATTCTAGATGTGTAAAAATAGAAGTACACTTAACGAAAAACAGATAGCAATGAAACCTCATCTAAATATGTGAATTTTGAGAGCAGGCATTTCGGTGCTTGCTTTTTAATTGAATAATGCCATTTCTTTTGTTAAAAATCAAAAAAATAAAAAGGATACAATGATGTACCCTTTTATACAGTGCTAAACTTTCGTACCAATTCTTCTTTATGATTGAATGACAATACCCTCACATTATATTGAGATAACATGGTCGACACAGCATCACTCATATCATCTTCATTTTCAATAATGATATTGAGCCTCGCGTTTGCATCATAAGTTTGGTTTCTATATGCTTCGACATCGTCCCAATCAAAAAGCGCGTTTTTAGCAGTATTCGTGTTAATATGTTTAATCGCTTTAACATACTCAGTGGTAGGACCTGGAAATACTGCATCAAAGTTATGCATTAACTTAGACTTTCCTTCTATTTTGAATTTAGGAAAAATGTTGGGATAGAGGTCACGATTTTTTAAAAAATATCCTATGACTTCATCTCTAAACATCGACTTGATATTTTCTTTTTTTAAAATAGCTAAATTACTAATTTCTGATATCGTTAAAATATATTCGTGTATGGCTTGAGGTAAATTTTTTCTGCTTGTGTACAGAGTTAATGTGTCGTTTTCTAAAACCAAACCATTATTGTCCATAATATTTTTTAGGAATTGATACTTTTTTTGTTGTTTATGACGGATTAAATCTATACCGAAT
The DNA here is from genome assembly GCF_002902385.1 of Staphylococcus intermedius NCTC 11048. Lineage (GTDB taxonomy): Bacteria > Bacillota > Bacilli > Staphylococcales > Staphylococcaceae > Staphylococcus > Staphylococcus intermedius. The sequence goes on from NZ_PPQH01000009.1 coordinate 223,001, forward strand.
TGTTCCATGTTCCATAATGTTTCCCCATGATCTGTTAATTTATACTGACTTCCAGTAAATGATATGTTTACAGATATAGAATCTCCAAAAAAATCAACTATAGGCGAATAAAATTCGATTGTTTCATTTTCTAAAGGCAGAAACCTTGATTCCTTCTTTAAATAGTTGAAATATTCTTCGCTAATAGATTTAATTTCATTTTCAAACATAGTATCACCACCTTAAAAATAGATTCGTTTCAATGTTAATATTATCATTGTGTTGTGTTTTTGTATATTCTAGTAATGTAAACAATTGCTTAACAAAATCGTAATTATCTTCAAAAATTTTATAAGGTAGGGCATAAGCTCTCATGTAAGTAGAGCCATCATTTTTCTTTATGTATTCTTCCTCAGAAAAAATGTTTATTCTGTTTCCTCTGACTATTTCATTATTTGAGTTTTTATGAAATCCATCATTTAAGTTAATACGTATCAAGCATAGATTGGATTCCGTCTCTCTAAAGTTTAATGTGATTTTCCCTGGTCTAACAAAATAGTTTAAGATAAATGATTTTTCTAAATTTGTGGATGTAATCTTTATAGAGCCCTTACATGTTTCTTCCAATTGAATATTATATTGCTGTAAAACTTCTTTACATAAAGCTAATAAATAATCAACATCATTATCAGTTAATTTTATTTCCATCACATCTACTCCTTTATTAAATGATTATGATAGTTTATCTCATGATATTGCTTTCTGAATTAACATTAAAAATGCTCTAATGAATTATGCTTAAAGAAAATGAATGTACGACTGATCATTATGATATGGATAAAGGGTTTTAAAAAGTAGTAAAGGGAGATGAATGACATAAGTGAAATACAGAATTATTAAAGGGAAGACAAAATGGATTTAGATATTTATATAAATCATATAGTGCGCTTTGTTAATTTGCAAGTCGTAACGTGACAACTTTTAATGTGATCGGTATACGTTAAGTCGTCCCATATTAGAGCAGTTATCCTTATATTTCATTTTTACAATGTCGAGATGTTTAGTAATCTTTAGCATGATATTGAAATGTTAACAAGTGTTCGTGATTGATGATTCAAATATAGAACTTGAATTAATGTTAGGGCACAAAAAAGTTGTCTTGTAGAAACCCAATCTGTCAATGTATTGCTTAAATGATGATGGTATGTCTGAATTGGTAGGATGAATGATTGATCATATAACATCATAAGTTTATATTTTCACAATAGCATGACACAATAAAACGATAATATCATTTTTAAAATGGATATATTTCATGGTACACTTTATACAATACAATTGCGCAAATGTGTCACTGTAAAGACAAAACATGAAGCAGCGAAGTATTATATTAACACTTCAATTCTCCTAATTTGATGATACCTTTAGTCGTTAATGTTTAAGTTAATGGATAGGTAAAGGTGGAGAATGATAGAGGAGTAGAACAAATGTGAAGAAAAGAAAAACATCACGACTTACTTATTTCATCATAAGTGTCACTATTATTGTCATTTTCGTTAGTGGTTTTTATTTATATCATCAGTTTAAACTTTTGAGTGAAGAGGATCAATTCACGCTACAGGATCGGGCTGAGCATCAAAAGCAACATACGCCTGAGAAAACAGAGGAGATTCAACCGCTTAAGACGGTGGTTGATCAACAAAATCCTGTATACCAATCGATTGATCAATACTTAGAAAGTGTGCAATTCAATGGAACGATAGCCGTGTTTGAAGATGGCAAGTTAAAAATGGATAAAGGCTATGGTTATCAAGATTTTGAAAATAAAAAGAAAAATAGTCCGAATACAGTTTATTTAATCGGCTCTGCGCAAAAATTTTTAACAGGGATGATGGTTAAAAAGTTAGAACTTGAAAATAAAATCCATGTAGAAGATTCGGTAACCAAATACATTCCTGATTTTCAATTACCGCAAGAGATTACAATTCGAGATTTACTGAGACATCAAAGTGGTTTGTATAAATACACAGGTTTAGATGATGTTTCAGATTTAGATAGTGCGGTTAAAGCGATTGAAACACGAGGGATCGACCCTCAATTTTATCATAAACATTTATACAATGACGCCAATTATCTGGTGCTCGCAAAGGTTATCGAAAATGTAACAGGGCAATCTTATACACAGAATTACTATCATTATATTGCGAATCCGTTTCGACTGATGCATTCAGCGTTTTTCGATGACGAACGGTATCAAGGCGATATGGCAAAAGGGTATCGATTTGATAATAAAACACAAAATGTAGTTTATCGTAAACCAAAATATTTGAGTCAGTATTATGGTGCGGGGAATTTGTATATGTCAGCGCATGATATGGGCGTGTTAGTAAGAAAGTTGCAGACGAATCGTGTGTTTCCTGAAAAAGTCACTGTACCCTATTTACACGAGTTATTGACGGTGCGTTATCCTGAAAAATATCGTTACGGTTTTTATGTCTATAATGATTTTAACCGTATTAATGGTATCTTCTTCGGTCATATATTTACGACGTATTACAATGACAAATATATTATTGTATTAGGTACCAATTACGATCAACCTAAACCGAACAACAATGAAGAACGCATTAAACATATTTATTTTGACATTTTAAAGCAGCACAAAATCATCAACATCCTGGTGTGACAGTGACTGCGCCGAAAGCACCATAAAGCAACTGTATCCAAACGCAATGAACCTCAACATCAAAGGTTCGTTGCGTTTTTTGTTAATCAGCCATGATAGCACTTTGTAGTAAATAAGGTTGTTCATATTTCAGAGTGAGCTGCTGGATCAATTGAATGCATGTGTCGTATGAAATGGTTTGATTGTCGAGTTGCTTGAGTAAGGTAATATATCTTTCTTTTTCTGATGATGTAGCGATTTTTTTGAAATAACCCCATAAATGTTGGAACGTATTGATAAATGCGGAATGTTCAATTGGCCTTATTAATATTTCTTGAATGGCTGATTCAATCATTTTGTAAGAGGCGCCTTGTTTGATCAATGTTTGGACGGCTTGATAGTCTTTATAGTTGCGCATCATGACGTTGTATTTTTGATAGCGCCAAGCAAGTTGAATTTTTGTCGTTTCTTTCATTTGGCACCTCTTATGTATGATATATGAGCCAATGATCCCCAATATAGTGACCATTTACTTTACGCGCGTTTTCTTCTAAAGCTAAAAATTCGAAGCCAAAGTTATCGTAAAAAATTTTTGCAGCAATGTTGTTTGATGCGACAGAAATGAAGAGGATTTCAACACCATTCTCTTTAGCGTGGGGAACGAGGCACTCTAATAATTGTTGGTCAATGCCATCATTTCTATATTGAGGTACGACATATAAATATTCGATTAATGCTTTATGGCGTTTCGTAAGTTGTAAATTGTAGTTGAGTTGTATAAAGCCTACTAATTGATCAGCTTGAAATGCCCCGAATAGTGTTGCACGGTCTTCATTATCAGGGTGAAATAATAAATCGATATCTTGAGGTGTCAGTTCAATTTCATAATTGTTAGGATTTGTTTCGACCAGTTGAACGTTATCGATGAATTGTTTAAATTGGCTCAAATCGTTACGCGTCAATATTTTTATCATGGGGTCACCTCCGTTATCGTTTGATTCGATATCTCATTATTAATCATAAACAAATAAATTTGTGAATTCAACTTTATTTAAGAATTTTCTGAATTCAAAAAATACATTTATAAAAATTATGCTTTTTATCACTATTGAAATAAAGAGATATATGATAGGCGTGTAGGTCTTTTTATATGTTCATAAGTAAGTGAAATTAACGATTCGACCTAGTTGCGCGAACTATATTTGATATGGCATCAACAAAAGGAGGATACAACGTGCTTGATCATTCAGTAGATAAAAAAGCGCCGTACCACTATAAAAGTAGCATGGCGCTTTGAATTGTTGACCGAGCCTCAATGTTCAAAAACATTCATGTCTCGTAAAAATAGACATAGGGCAACAACCATTTATGAATAGATAAACAAATGAATTAATCTTCAACTGTGACATTCATACTAAATTCAATATTACCTTGAGTTGCTTTTGAATACGGACAAAATGCATGCGCTTCCTCTAAACACTTCTCTGCATCTTCTTGAGACATATTTTTAACTGTTGCTTGAATATCGACACCTAACATAGGACTTTCAGAGTTAGGGTCGTCCATTAATTTCACTGTTAAGTCAACAACGGGTTCGGCTTTACGAAAACCATTACGTTTTAATATTAAATCAAATGCTCCATTAAAGCATGACGCATAACCTGTCGCAAAGAGTTGCTCAGGATTTGTTTCATCTGCTTTAGCATTATCTGGTGGCGCTAGTTTAAACTCTAATTTATTGTCATCTGTTTGAACGTGTCCTTTACGTCCGCCCGTGTTAGTTGCAGTTGTTTGATAAATGATACCCATCTTGAATGCCTCCTTGTTTTTATCATTGTTACTATCATTTACCCGATGCCATCATTTTTAATCATCACACCTTTTCAAGATAAACAGAATAAGCTATAGTTATTTTATTCAGAATTAACTGATATTTATAGTGGGAGGAATCAATCATGACAAAAATTTTAGTGTTTGATGTAAGGGAAGATGAGTTACCAGCTTTAGAACAATGGAAAACAGCACATCAAGATGAAGTTGAGGTCGAACTGATTGAATCGCAGTTAGATGCGTCACATTTGGAGCAATTGGCGGATGTAGATGGTATTACTATTTCACAAACGACCCAATTCGACAGCGGATTTTATAAAGTACTAGCAGAAAATGGAATCTTTCATATTGCGCAACGTTCAGCGGGGTATGATCAGTTTGATTTAGAGGCGGCAAATCTTGAAAATGTTAAAATTAGTAATGTACCTAGTTATTCACCTCAATCGATTGCTGAATTCGCTGTGACACGTACGTTAGAACTCGTGAGACATACAGAACAAATCGACCGAAATATGGCTCAAAATGATTTTACGTGGAATTTGAATTTACAAGGACGTACGGTGGAATCATTAAAAATTGGTGTGTTAGGCACAGGACGAATTGGAAGGCGTGCAGCTAAAATATTTAAAGGGTTTGGTTCAGAAGTTTTAGCTTATGATATTGCACCGAATGAAGCATTAAAAGATGTCGTGACATATGTGGATAGTCTTGAAACACTCATTTCACAAGTGGATGTGTTGACACTCCATATTCCTGGTTCTAAAGAAAATCAATATTTAATTAATGAGGCCATTTTAAATCAAGCGAAACCGGGATTGTTATTGATTAATGCCGCACGAGGAAGTGTCGTGGATACGAAAGCGTTAATCCGTAGTTTAGAAACGGGTCATGTAGCAGGCGCAGCGATTGATACGTATGAAAATGAAGGGGCATATTTTAGACATGATTGGAATGGACGCGAATTAGAAGATGAGACTTTAAAAACACTTTTGAATCATGAAAAAGTATTGCTCTCACCACATGTCGCATTTTATACTGATGAGGCTGTCAAAAACTTAGTCGACATTCCATTAGATGATGTTTTATCGTTTATTCGTACTCGACAAGCTGAAAATATTGTTAATCCATAAAGAGAAAAGGTGAAACAGAATTGAAAACACAAATCGTTGCGAGTTTAATGCCTTCAAATGATACATTAACGTCTGAAGAGTTGCATCATATCGAACGTTACGCGAATGATTTCGATATTCTAGAGTTACGCATTGATGGTTTACCCCAATGTGAAATGACTACGATTAAAGAGATGGTTGAACAAATTGTCGCACTTCCGGTTACATTTGAGTTGCTTGTGACGTATCGAACATCTCAACAAGGAGGAAAGGGTGCATTGTCGCCGGATGACTATTTACAGTTATTGCGTCAGCTCGCTACATTAGACAAAGTTGATTTTATTGATATTGAATGGGAACCCAATCAAGAGGAACGTCGTCAAGTCGTTGAAGCGATTCATCAAGGTGGAAAAGTGTCCATTGCTTCTTATCATAATTTTGAAATGACACCTACCATAGAGGTGCTGAAGAAGACGTACTATCATATGTCGAAACTGGGTGCCAATCATTTAAAAATTGCGGTGATGCCTCACACGCAGCAGGACGTTTTAACATTGTTACAAGCATTAAGTGAGGCAAATGAAGCATTACAACAATGGGTGACAGGTATTTCAATGGGACAACTCGGACTGATATCTAGAACAGCACAAAACACTTTCGGTGGCGCGTTGTCCTATGGTGCTTTATCTGACAGTGTCGCACCAGGTCAACTCCATGTCCAAACGTTAGCACAAGTGATGCCGCTATACAGTATATTTGAAAGTTAAAATACTGTCGTTTATAATTGATAATGGTTATCAATGATAGAGGGGTAGATAGGATGGAACTTCAAGAAGCGATTAAATCAAGAAGAAGTATTAAGAAGTTCAAAAGAGATATGCAAATAGATGAGTCGGCTTTAAAAGAAGCGATTTATGAAGCGGCAGACGCACCGAATCACGGTATGCGAGAACCTTGGCGTGTGGTTTATGTTCCTAAGCATAAACTTGGTGAGATGAGTCGTGAAATATCACGTTACGCCTTTCCAAGAGATCAAGAAAAACAACAAAGTCATTACGATGCGGTAACGAATTTAGGTGGGTTTTTAGCAATTGTGATGAAGTGCGATGCAAGACAACGCGAAGAAAATGAAAACTATCTTGCAGTCGGAGCATTTGCGCAAAATCTGCTCCTATTGCTGTATGAAAAAGGTATTGGCACATGTTGGAAAACACCAGAATATATTTTCAAACCTAAAGTGCGTACGGCATTTGGCGTTGGACCAGACGAAAAGTTAATCGGCTTTTTGTATTTAACAGATTTAGAGGATGAAGAAGACTTTCGTAAAGTGCCGCGTAAAAATACTGCGATGATCACAGAGTTTTAAAGGGGATTGTATCACTATATAGGGTTGAAGCTGCATCTTCAATCAGAGTCATGCGTTTAATACTAAAAAGGAAGAGGGCCAGGACAATTGAGTTTCCCAGGCCTCTTCCTTTTTATGGACTTATAGCGATCATCTGAAACTTAGCCTAAACTTTCAGCCAAATAACTTTCAACTTGTTCAGGTGATTTGGCATTTGCAGAATGTAAATGATGCAGTTTCTCACCATTTTGGAAAATTAATAGACTTGGAATGCCCATCACTTCATATTGTGTTGCCGCATCTTCTAATTCATCACGATTGACTGCATACCATTTGTATTGGTTGTATTTTTCAACGATAGGGTCAATCCACATATCCATCGCTCTACAGTCAGGGCACCAACCTGCTTCGAATTTAATAATGACAGGTTCGTTACTTTGAATCACTTGATTGAATGAATCCATAGTTGTAATACTTTGCATGTTAGACCTCTCCTTTTAATTCATAAGTAACGATATTATAACGAATTTTATACAAGAAGTCACCCGTGCAAATTGTTGAATAGATTTTGGAAGTTACTAAAAAAAGTAATCGTAGTCATGTAAATCGATTTGTCGCTATTTAATTGTTATAGTGCAAAAGTTGTATATGTTGAAGTTTGCATGCAAAAAAACAAGCATTTTAAATAATAATTTGTTATATTTATATTAATTTGAACGAGGAGGTTGAACCATGATTAAATTTTATCAATATCCAAACTGCACAACTTGTAAAAAAGCGGCCAAGTTTTTATCAGATAATGGCGTGAGCTTTGAACCGATCGATATCACACAACACACACCAACGAAAGAAGAATTTCGTCAAATCATTGAGAAATCAGATATAGATATTAAAAAATTTTTCAACACACATGGTGCCAAATATAGAGAACTGAACTTAAAAGATAAGTTAGGAGATATGAGTGATGAAGAAAAGTTAGAATTACTCGCATCTGACGGCATGTTAGTGAAAAGACCACTTGCGGTTTCGGGTGATACGGTAACAGTTGGTTTTAAAGAAGCTGAATATCGTGACATTTGGGTGTCATAAAATAGTTGATTGAACCGTTTCAATGTGTCATGATTAACTTGTAACCGTAATCATTAAATAGGAGGGGATTCAAGTGGCAGTGCCAAGTGGATTAAAATATTCAAAAGAACATGAATGGGTAAAAGTTGAAGGAAATACTGCAATTATTGGTATTACTGACTTTGCACAAAGCGAATTAGGTGACATCGTTTTCGTTGAGCTTCCAGAAGTAGACGATGAAGTATCAGAAGGTGAAACTTTTGGTAGTGTAGAATCTGTTAAAACAGTTTCTGAATTATATTCCCCAGTTTCTGGTAAAGTTGTTGCAGTCAATGAAAACTTAGAAGACGCACCAGAAGCAGTCAATGAATCACCATATGAGGAAGCTTGGATGGTTAAAGTTGAACTGAAAGATGAAAGTGAACTTGATGCATTATTAGATGCTGCAGGTTACGAAAAAATGATTGGCGAATAATATCAAAATGAGAACTCCTAGGTAATTTGATTATCGAGGAGTTTTTTATACTCAAATATTTTTTAGAAGGTGAAGACCATGACGATGATCCATAAGGCTATTGTTGTTGAAGGCAAATCTGATAAAAAACGTGTCCAAGAGGTGTTGATAGAACCTGTCGAAATCATTTGTACCCATGGCACGATGGGAATCGAAAAGTTAGACAATATGATTGAATATTTGTATGATAAGCAAGTCTACATTTTAGTAGATGCTGATGCAGAAGGTCGTCGCATTCGCAAATGGTTTACGACATATTTGAGTGAAAGTACTGATATTTTTATAGATACAAAATATAGTGAAGTTGCCCGTTGTCCACGCGATTACCTCTCAAATGTATTGCAGCATTTTGACTTTAAAGTGAAGCAAGACTTTTATGTAAAAGGGAAGTATTCATATGAAGAGTGTTTCAAAGCAATTGAACAATATATCTGAGCATTTTGATCAAAGCGTGCATCTGATTTTTGGTTATACGCCGATGTGTGGCACATGTAAAATGTCAGAGCGCATGCTAGATATCGCGAATGAAATCACCCAGTTACCGATTGTCAAGCTAGACTTGAACTATCATCCTGAGTGGAGCCAGGAAAAAGAAATTCAATCGGTCCCTATTTTAATACTCATGCGCTACGATCAAGAAGTAGAGCGACTCTATGCATTTCATTCCGTACCGTATTTGTTAGAAAAATTAAAAAAAGTCATTGACGATAGTGAATGACGATGATATGATAATAATCAATCGAATAGTCAGAAAACTCTTATCCAGAGTGGTGGAGGGATGTGCCCTACGAAGCCCGGCAACCGTCTATATGATAGAAATGGTGCCAATTCACATAAAGTAATCATTTACTTTTGAAGATGAGAGAAAAGCGTCCATATTTATGCTTTCTCTTTTTTCTTTAAAAGGGAAAGCATTTTTTTTCGAAATTTTTAAAGTAGCAACACAGGGGAGGAACAGTATGATCACACTTAAAAATATAGTGAAAAAGTACGAAAGTAAGTCGAAATCTGTTACTGCTGTAGATGGTGTCAACCTTGAAATTGGGAAAGGCAAGATTTATGGCATCATTGGTTTTTCAGGTGCAGGTAAAAGTACTTTAGTTCGTTTATTTAATCATTTAGAAAAACCGACGTCAGGGGAAGTGATTATCGGTGGTGACAATATCGGACAATTAAGTCCAGCCGAATTACGTCAAAAGCGTCAAAAAATCAGTATGATTTTCCAACATTTCAATTTATTGTGGTCAAGAACTGTACTAGACAATATCATTTTTCCACTTGAAATTGCGGGAGTTCCTAAAAGCCAAGCAAAAGCACAAGCATTAGAATTAGTGTCTCGTGTAGGGCTACAAGGGCGAGAACATGCGTATCCATCTGAACTTTCAGGCGGACAAAAGCAACGTGTAGGCATTGCGCGTGCACTTGCTAACGATCCAGAAGTATTGTTATGTGACGAGGCAACAAGTGCGCTAGATCCACAAACTACCGATGAAATTTTGGATTTATTACTACAACTCAAAAATGAGAAAAATTTAACGATTATTATGATTACGCATGAAATGCATGTCATTCGTCGTATTTGTGATGAAGTGGCAGTCATGGAAAATGGTCGTGTTATTGAAGAGGGCAAAGTGTCGCATATTTTCGAGCATCCACAACATCAAGTGACACGCCGATTCGTTCAAGATGATTTGAAACCAAGTGATGACAGTGAAGATTTAGCGCAAACTTTTAAATTAGGTAAGGATGAAGTATTGGTTAAGCTGATCTTCTCAGGTGAAAATACGACACATCCTGTTGTGTCACACTTAACACAGACACATGGGATTTCATTGAACATTTTAGAAGGTAATATCAAGCATTCCAAAAACGGCACATTAGGTTATTTATTAGTGCATATTGAACAGTTTTCGAGTATTAACTTTGACCAGATTCAAGCAGAGTTAAAAGCGCAAAACGTTGAGTTAGAGGTGGTCAGTCATGGGTAAAAGTTTTAACGAAATCTTACAAGAAATGATAACAATGCCGAATGTACGCTGGCCAGATGTGTGGGAAGCCACGTATGAAACATTGTATATGACCATTATTTCAACAGCGTTTTCATTCGTTTTGGGATTGATTTTAGGTGTCATCTTGTTTTTAACATCTAAAAGTGAGTCGAAAATCGGACGCGTATTTTACAATATTGTATCGTTTGTTGTGAACCTATTCAGAGCGATTCCATTCATCATTTTAATCTTGCTCTTAATTCCATTCACAAGTTTGCTACTCGGTACAATTAGTGGTCCAACAGGTGCCTTACCTGCCTTGATCATCGGTGCTTCACCATTCTACGGTCGTTTAGTGGAGATTGCATTGAAAGAAATTGATAAAGGTGTGATCGAAGCAGCACGTTCAATGGGGGCAACAACTTGGAATATCGTACTTAAAGTGTTAATTCCAGAGTCATTGCCGGCACTCATTTCAGGTATTACTGTGACAGCTATTGCGTTAGTCGGTTCAACAGCAGTGGCCGGCGTGATTGGTGCTGGAGGATTAGGTAATCTTGCCTATCTCACAGGTTTTACGCGTAACCAAAATGACGTGATTTTAGTTTCAACGATTTTAATCTTAATTTTAGTATTTTTAATTCAATTTCTTGGAGATTGGATTACAAATAGAATTGATAAACGTTAATGATTAAGGAGAATGTGGAATGAAAAGGATTTTATCAATTATTGTTATTTTAGCTTTAGCCATTGGACTTGCAGCGTGTGGTAATCAGTCAGCAGATAAGAAAGATGATAAGAAAATTGTTGTTGGTGCCTCACCCGCACCACATGCAGAAATTTTAGAACAAGCGAAACCATTATTGAAGGATAAAGGTTACGAGTTAGAAATTAAAACAATTAACGATTACACAACACCAAACAAATTATTAGATGCTGGAGAATTAGATGCAAACTTCTTCCAACATACACCTTATTTAGACACTGAGAAAAAAGAAAAAGGTTACAAAATTGAGTCAGCAGGGGACGTTCACATCGAACCAATGGCTGTATACTCGCATAAACACAAAAGCTTAAAAGATTTACCAAATGGTGCAGAAATTTTTGTTTCTAACAACCCAGCTGAACAAGGTCGTTTCTTGAAATTCTTTGTAGACGAAGGTTTAATTAAAATTAAAGATGGCGTTAAAATCCAAAATGCAACATTTGACGACATTGTAGAAAACAAAAAAGACATTAAGTTCAATAATAAACAAGCTGCAGAATTTTTACCAAAAACATTCCAAAATGATGAAGGTGATGCAGTAATTATCAACTCTAACTTTGCGATTGAACAAAAATTAAACCCTCAAAAAGATTCGATTGCTGTTGAAAAAGGTGAAGACAACCCTTATGCCAACTTAATCGCTGTTAAAGAGGGCCATAAAGACGATGAAAAAATCAAAGCTTTAATGGAAGTGTTACATTCTAAAGAGATTAAAGACTTCATTAAGAAAAAATATGATGGTGCGGTATTACCTGCAGAATAAGGCGAATCACACTACCATATGATTTGAAATGAAAATATGATGTGGTGTGATTAGGACAAAGCATTAAAAAGCTTTACTATCACACCATATTCATTATCACAAACAATCAATATGAGGGGAGCGCATGATACATATGAAAAAATTATCTGTATTGTTAACTGCAATTGTGGCATTAGTGCTTGTTTTGGCAACATGTGGTAAAGGAAGTAACGACAGTGATAGTAAAAAAATCGTTGTTGCAGCAACACCTACACCGCACGGTCAAGTGGTGAAAAAGGCAGCTGAAATTATGAAAGAAAAAGGATATGATGTTGAAGTTCGTGAGGTCAATGACTATAAAATTCCGAATAAGTTGTTAGACAAAGGTGATGTTGACGCGAACATGTTCCAACACGTTCCATATTTAAAAGCAGAGCAAAAATCACACGGCTATGAAATTGAAGAAGTCGGGAAAGTCTTAACGACACCAATGGCAGTATATAGTAAAAAACATAAAAGTTTAAAAGATTTACCAGATGGCGCTAAAATTTACATTTCAAATAATCCAGCTGAAGAAGGCCGTTTCTTATCATTTTTCGTTAAAGAGGGATTGATTAAGATTAAAGATGGCGTGAAAATTGAAGATGCAAAATTAGATGACATTGTGGAAAATAAGAAGAATCTTGAGTTCGATAACCAACAAGGGGCAGAATTTTTACCAAAAACATACAATAATGGTGAAGGTGATGCGGTGATCATGAACTCCAACTACGCAATCGATAATGGTTTGAAGCCGCTGAAAGATTCAATTGCGGTAGAAGATGAATCGTCACCGTTTGCGAATATTTTGGCTGTTCAAAAAGGACATAAGAATGATGAGAAGTATCAAGAATTATTGAAAGCGTTACAGTCGGATGAAGTACGTGATTATATAAATAAAGAGTTTGATGGATCTGTCATTCCTGCGAAGTAATGTTAGGGAGTTTTGATGACAACCATTGATATTTGTTTGAGATAGTGTAAGTAAATGTTTAAACGATGAAGTGTGAATAGCGCGACATCAAAAACATCGTATGTATGACCACACTGACTCATGGATTACGTGAGGGAAGCGGGGCAGTAAGTTTATTCAGTGTCACAATCGTTTTGTCCGCATTTCTTCCTATTATAATATTATAAAAAGCACACATGATATCGAAATGATTCATGTGTGCTTTCAATTTATTTTGTTTCAGCTTCGGCAGTGAATTGACCTAAGATGTAACTGATAACAAAACCGATAATGAGTGTTACGATGGAAACAATCCATGTGAGCCCTGTTGATGGTAGTCCTGGGAACACTGAAAATAGTGAACCAATAACAAGGCCTAATATCGCAGCATACGTTAAGTAAGTATAGTGTTCGAGTATAAAAGTAATGATTTTGCTAGCAATCAGAAAGCCAATCACAATACCGATTCCCACTAAGAATATGACGGGTAGACCTTCAAAGTTAAAACGAACGGCTTCTGAAATAGAAAATGTCACTGTACTATAAACACCGAATAATAATAGAACGAATGATCCGGAAATGCCTGGTAACAGCATGGCGCTTGATGCACAAATCCCTGCAATAACATATTTGATTAACATGGGTCCTGATAAATCGATATGTGTTGGCACTGCACTGTCACCTTTGAAAAACGCCATCGATGCTAAAATAACGGCACAGACTACGAGCACGATCCAATGTTGCACATGATATGTTTGTCTAAATCGTGAAATGCGCATTAAAAACGGTATAATACCCAAAATCAGTCCAAAGAAAAAGAACATGGTCGGGACAGTTTGTTCGGCTAATAAATAGTTGATCACACTGCTTAATATACCGATTGCTAAAGCCATCCCAATCGCAATGGGTAATAAAAATAAAATACTCTTTTTAAAATTTTTAGAAAAAACACCACTTACTGATTGAATGAAATCATCATATATTCCAAGTAGTAACGCAATGGTTCCTCCACTTACACCAGGGATTAAATCACTAATCCCCATCGCGAAGCCACGAGGGATATTAGAAAGTTTGAATTTCGACATAATTGTATTCCTTTCCTTTTTATCCATACATCTTAACATATTATACCCAATTTTCTTTAATGATAATATCAACATGATTTGAATGAGAACAGAGTCCTTGTAATTATCAATAATGTTTCTAAAAAAGTTTGGATTCATGATTCTTTTATAAACTGAATATATAACGCGAAACGGTTTATCAATCCTGTTATTTCCGTTATAATAAGCAACTAGATAGATTTGAAAACCTTTTGACGTTACATTAAAATTATTATAAACTAAACTATGGAATCTAACATTATTTTGGAGGGAATATTAATGCCATCAACATTAGAAATTAAAGACTTACACGTGTCTATTGACGATAAAGAGATTTTAAAAGGTGTTAACTTGACAATCAATACAGGGGAAATTCATGCCATCATGGGGCCAAATGGTACAGGTAAATCAACATTATCTTCAGCGATTATGGGGCATCCATCTTATGAAGTCACACAAGGTGAAGTGTTATTAGATGGCGTAAACGTTTTAGAATTAGAAGTTGACGAACGTGCAAAAGCGGGTCTTTTCTTAGCTATGCAATACCCGTCTGAAATTACAGGTGTAACGAATGCGGACTTCATGCGTTCAGCTATCAACGCGCAACGTGAAGAAGGTAACGAAATTAACTTAATGCAATTCATTAAAAAGTTAGATAAACAAATGGATTTCTTAGACATGGACAAAGACATGGCGCAACGTTACTTAAATGAAGGTTTCTCTGGTGGGGAGAAAAAACGTAACGAAATCTTACAATTAATGATGTTACAACCTAAATTCGCTATTTTGGATGAAATTGACTCTGGTCTTGATATCGATGCATTAAAAGTCGTATCAAAAGGAATCAATGAAATGCGTGGCGAAGAATTTGGTTCATTAATTATTACGCACTATCAACGTTTATTAAACTATATTACACCAGACCACGTTCACGTAATGTATAACGGTATCGTAGTCAAATCAGGTGGTGCGGAATTAGCAAAACGCCTTGAAGATGAAGGTTATGAATGGGTTAAAGAAGAATACGAAACAGTAATGGCAAACCAATAATCATCAATAGGAGGAAATAATTATGACGACTGAAACATTAAATATTTCTGAAGCGCAACTTGTTGATTATTCACAAGCCCATAATGAACCTTCGTGGATGACTGAATTAAGAAAAAAAGCACTTAAACAAGTCGAATCTTTAGAAATGCCTAAACCAGATAAAACAAAATTAACGAAATGGGATTTTGATTCATTTAAACAGCATGAAACAACAGGTGCTGTGTACAATGACTTAAAAGAATTACCAAAAGAAATCGATCGTATTATTAATGTGGAAAACACTGAAAACTTAGTCATTCAACACAATAATACGCTTGCATATACAAAGGTCAATGAACAAGCGCAACAAGACGGTGTCATTATTGAACACATTCAAGAAGCGCTAGTGAACCACAGTGATTTAGTGGAAAAATATTTCATGAAAGATGCGGTAACTGTTGACGAGCACCGTTTGACAGCTTTACACACGGCATTAATGAACGGTGGTATTTTCGTTTACGTACCGAAAAATGTCGTTGTCGAACATCCAATTCAATACGTTGTGCTTCATGACGATGACAATGCAAGCTTCTTCAACCACGTGTTGTTAGTGACTGAAGAAAGTGCAGAAGTCACATACGTAGAAAACTATTTATCAACAGCGAGTGGCGAAGGAAACCAATTGAATATTATTTCAGAAGTGGTTGCTGCTGCGAACTCTAACATTTCATATGGTTCTGTTGACTTTTTAGATCAAGGTTTTACAGGTCATATCATTCGTCGTGGTGTGACGGAAGCGGATGCCTCTATTCGTTGGTCATTAGGTTTAATGAATGAAGGCGACCAAATTATTGACAATACAACAAACTTAATTGGAGACCGTTCAACTTCGGAACTAAAATCAGTGGTTGTTGGACGTGGGACACAAACAATTAACTTAACATCGCGTATTGTGCAGTATGGTAAAGAAACAGATGGCTATATCTTGAAGCATGGTGTCATGAAAGAAAATGCTTCTTCTATCTTTAATGGTATTGGTCACATTAAACATGGGGGTTCAGGTTCATCAGCAAACCAAGAATCACGTGTATTGATGCTTTCTGAAAATGCACGTGGTGACGCGAACCCAATTCTATTAATCGATGAAGACGATGTCGAAGCAGGTCACGCAGCATCAGTAGGTCGTGTAGATCCAGAACAACTTTACTATCTTATGAGTCGTGGTATTTCGCAATCAGAAGCAGAACGTCTTGTCATTCACGGTTTCTTAGATCCAGTTGTACGTGAATTACCAATTGAAGATGTTCAACGTCAATTACGTGAAGTGATTGAGCTGAAAGTAGGCAAATAATACAATTCAAGAAAGGTCTGTGATTGTAGTGGCCGATACAAAACTCAATGTAGAAGCAATTATCAAAGACTTCCCCATTTTAGAACAACAAGTGAATGGGAAACGGCTTGCATATTTGGATTCAACAGCAACGAGTCAAAAACCGAAACAAGTGATCGATGCATTGACGGATTATTACGAACGTTATAATTCTAACGTGCATCGTGGTGTGCATACGCTGGGATCACTTGCGACAGACGGTTACGAAGGGGCACGTGAAACGGTCCGTCGTTTTATCCATGCGAAATATTTTGAAGAAATTATCTTTACTCGTGGTACAACAGCGGCAATTAATATGATTGCACATAGCTATGGAGATGCCAATGTAGGGGAAGGTGACGAAATCGTTGTTACGCAAATGGAGCATCACGCGAACCTTGTCCCTTGGCAACAACTCGCGAAACGTAAAGGTGCGACATTAAAATTCATCCCAATGGCAGAAGATGGTACGATCACATTAGAAGCTGTGCGTGAAACAGTTTCAGAACGTACGAAAATTGTAGCTATTGCGCATGTTTCTAACGTTTTGGGAACAATTAATGATATTAAAGCCATTGCAGAAATTGCACATGAACATGGTGCGATTATTTCAGTTGATGGTGCGCAGTCTGTTCCACATATGAAAGTTGATGTTCAAGATTTGAATGTTGATTTTTATAGTTTTAGTGGCCATAAAATGCTTGGACCGACAGGAATTGGTGTCCTTTATGGAAAACGAGAACACTTAAATCAAATGGAGCCAACTGAATTTGGTGGCGACATGATTGATTTTGTGGATTTATATGATAGTACTTGGACAGACTTACCGACGAAGTTTGAAGCGGGAACACCTTTAATTGCTCAAGCGATTGGCTTACAAGCAGCGATTGAATATCTTGAATCCATTGGTTTTGATGCGATTCACGAACATGAGCAAGCTTTAACAACGTATGCTTATGAACAAATGTCCCAAATTGAGGGCATTGATATTTATGGGCCATCTCAAGAGAAACGTGCCGGAATTATTACGTTCAACTTGAAAGATGTGCATCCACATGACGTTGCCACAGCTTTAGATACTGAAGGTGTCGCGGTGCGTGCGGGTCACCATTGTGCACAACCATTAATGAAATGGTTAAACGTTTCTTCAACAGCGCGTGCAAGTTTTTATATCTATAATACAAAAGAAGATATCGATCAACTTGTCGAAGGATTGAAACAAACGAAGGAGTTTTTCTCATATGAATTTTAATAATCTAGATCAATTATATCGTTCAGTGATTATGGATCATTATAAAAATCCTCGTAATAAAGGTGTCATTGAAGATGGAACGATGACTGTCGATATGAACAATCCCACTTGTGGTGATCGCATTCGCTTAACTTTTGATATTGAAGATGGTGTTATTCGTGATGCGAAGTTTGAAGGTGAAGGCTGTTCTATTTCGATGTCCAGTGCGTCGATGATGACTGAAGCGATTAAAGGGCATAGTTTGAAAGAAGCCATGCAAATGAGCCAAGAATTTACGAAAATGATGCTCGGCGAAGATTATGAAATCACTGAAGAAATGGGAGATATTGAGGCATTACAAGGTGTTTCTCAATTCCCAGCCCGCATTAAATGTGCGACACTTGCATGGAAGGCGCTCGAAAAGGGTACTGTAGAAAAAGAAGGTAAAAGTGAAGAATAGTCGTTTGTGATGAATTTTTACACAACGATAACGATAGAGTTGAAAATGAGTTGTCATAAGGCACTCATCAATTAGTTAAGAAATAGGAGTGATCAATGATGGCTAAAAAAGCACCTGATGTAGGCGATTATAAATATGGCTTCCATGATGAAGACGTATCGATTTTTAGATCAGAACGTGGCTTAACAGAAAATATTGTACGTGAAATTTCAAGAATGAAAGATGAACCGGAATGGATGTTAGACTTCCGTTTAAAATCTTTAAAACAATTTTATAAAATGCCAATGCCACAATGGGGCGGCGACTTATCTGAATTAGACTTTGACGATATTACGTATTATGTTAAACCGTCAGAGCGTTCAGAACGTTCTTGGGATGAAGTACCTGAAGAAATTAAACGTACTTTCGATAAATTAGGTATTCCTGAAGCTGAACAAAAATACTTAGCAGGTGTATCTGCACAGTATGAATCAGAAGTGGTTTACCATAACATGGAAAAAGAACTTGAAGAAAAAGGCATTATCTTCAAAGATACAGATACAGCTTTAAAAGAAAATGAAGATCTTTTCAAAGAATATTTTGCATCTGTTATTCCAGCAGCTGACAACAAGTTCGCAGCATTGAACTCAGCAGTATGGTCTGGTGGTTCATTCATTTACATTCCGAAAAACGTGAAATTAGATACACCATTACAAGCGTATTTCCGAATTAACTCAGAAAACATGGGGCAATTCGAACGTACATTAATCATTGCTGATGAAGGTGCATCAGTGAACTATGTAGAAGGTTGTACAGCACCAGTGTACACAACAAACTCATTACACTCAGCAGTGGTTGAAATCATTGTACACAAAGATGCGCACGTCCGTTATACAACAATTCAAAACTGGGCGAACAACGTCTACAACCTTGTAACAAAACGTACATTCGTTCATGAAAATGGAAACATGGAATGGGTTGACGGTAACTTAGGTTCTAAATTAACAATGAAATATCCAGCTTGTGTATTACTAGGAGAAGGTGCGAAAGGTAGCACATTATCTATCGCATTCGCTGGTAAAGGTCAAGTGCAAGATGCGGGTGCTAAAATGATTCATAAAGCACCAAACACATCTTCTACAATCGTATCTAAGTCCATTTCTAAAGATGGCGGTAAAGTTGTCTACCGTGGTATTGTACACTTTGGACGTAAAGCAAAAGGTGCACGTTCAAACATCGAATGTGATACGTTAATTTTAGATAACCAATCTACATCTGATACCATTCCTTACAACGAAATTTTCAATGATCACATTTCATTGGAGCACGAAGCGAAAGTTTCTAAAGTATCTGAAGAGCAATTATTCTATTTAATGTCTCGTGGTATTTCAGAAGAAGAAGCAACTGAAATGATCGTTATGGGCTTCATTGAACCATTTACAAAAGAATTACCAATGGAATATGCCGTTGAAATGAACCGACTCATCAAGTTTGAGATGGAAGGTAGTATCGGTTAAGCTGAACATACATGGTTGAGCGGTTTTGACCTATAACTTAGACAGTTTGATACCTCTTTATTTTGATTATGTTCAAAATAAAGGGGTATTTATTTTTATATAAGTTTTTTAAATCACTGATTACGTCAATCAGAAAGGATACTTACAATGAAAAAGATTATGATTGTTAACACAAGTCAGAATCAGTTTGAAGGCACTCAAAAACCAACAGGATTATGGTTAGGGGAGCTTGTCCATTTTTATGATTATTTTAATCACGATAACTATAAAATTGACATATTCAATATCAACGGTGGGGATACGCCAATCGACCCAGTGAGTTTAAACAAATTGATGTTAGACCGTGTCACTCAGCAATATTATGAGGATACACAGTTTATGAATTTATTAAAAAATGCGCCATCGATCACCGATGCAGATCCTCAAAAGTATGATGCCATCTATTTCACTGGAGGTCATGGTGTGATGTATGATTTTCCTGACAATGCAACTATACAAAATGCGGTCAATGAAATATACAATCACGGCGGCGTCGTTGCTGCGGTATGTCATGGTGTGACGGCATTGTTGAATGTAAAAAATGAAAAAGGAAGATTTTTTGTCGATCGCAAGCAACTTACTGGTTTTTCGAATATGGAAGAAGTTTTAGCCAACCGTAAAAAAATCGTTCCATTTATGCTGGAAAGCGAATTAGAAAAACGAGGGGCGAAATATAGTAAATCGAAGTTGCCGTTTAGACCTTATATCCAAATTGATGAAAGATTAGTGACAGGGCAAAATCCACAATCTCCAAAAGGTGTTGCGCAAGCCGTTGCAGAGCTATTAGAGCAAGATGAAAACACGATTAAAGCATAGGGGATATCTTTGAGTGAGGATGTCTAAATAAAGAGATTTAACGCACATTAAATCATGTTGCAACATGTGTGGAAGTCATGTAGTTATACCGAATGATTCATTTGCATTTTCGTTATCATTCAGACACAATAATACTATGATTGCCGGAATATATTTTCGGTGTATAAGGTTGAAGATGATTGGGAAGTCGTGTGATGTGCTAGGGACTTTAGTTTTCATATTTTCTTTCTACTAATGATGTACTTCATTACAGAAATAATTGAGCTATTTGTTCACCATATCAGCTATTTCCAAGAGCTAGAGATTAAGAGGGGAGAACTGCTTAATGATCATTGCGATCATTTTACTCATCATTGTCTCTTGTTTCTTTTCGGGAAGTGAAACGGCACTTACCGCAGCAAACAAGGTCAAATTAAAATCTGAAGCGGACCAAAATCATCAAAAGTCCGCAAAATTATTAAAGTTATTAGAAAAACCAAGTGAATTTATTACGACCATATTAATAGGTAATAATATCGCAAATATTCTATTGCCAACATTAGTCACGATTTTAGCAGTAGATATGGGCTTAAATGTCGGGATTGCGTCGGCGATTTTAACGGTTGTCATTATCGTATTTGCCGAAGTGATTCCGAAATCCGTAGCTGCAACATTTCCGGATCCGATTGCACGCTTTGTATTTCCAATTATTCGCTTTTTTGTCATCGTATTCAAGCCGGTAACAGTTATTTTGAATGCTTTGACAGATGGCATCAATCGTATGTTGTCGCGTGGCCAAGAAAATCAAGGTGTGTCCAAAGAAGAAGTGCGCACGATGGTGTCGATTGCGGGGACTGAAGGTGCGTTTAACGAAATGGAGCGTAACCGAATTCAAGGGGTCATGGATTTTGATCGTTTGAAAGTGAACGATGTGAGCAATACACCGCGTGTGAATGTCACGTCTTTATCTGTAGAGGATACGTACGATGAAGTGTATGATATTGTGATGAATCATCCATACACGCGTTATCCGGTATATGAAGGTGATATTGATAACGTGATAGGTGTATTTCATTCTAAATATTTGTTAGCTTGGAGTAAGACGCCTGACAAAGCGGTGACAGATTTTTGTTCAGAACCTTTATTCGTTTATGAGCATAACCGAGCTGAGTGGGTATTGAGAAAAATGACGGTCACACGTAAACATATGGCCATTGTACTTGATGAATATGGTGGAACAGATGCCATTGTGACACATGAAGATTTAATTGAAGAAATGTTAGGAATGGAAATTGAGGATGAAATGGATCGTGAAGAAAACGATAAATTGAAACAAATCCGTTAAAACAATATTTATCAGTGAGGATTATTTTGATTGGGACTGGGACATTAACTTTCCTAGTCCTGATCCTTTTATATATTGATGAATGATGATAAAACAGCCCAAAAATGAGGGTGAACTGGACATAAAAAAGATGATTTGGATTGTCTTCATTTCATAAACTTGCCCTTTATTTCCTGTGTTTGGAGTAAGATTGCCCAGAAGGCTGAGACTCCTGAGGGTATGCGTACATACTGCTAACAGTTCCTTCTTTACTTTAATAGTGGATGATGTTTATCCCAGAATCCACTAACGCCTCAATAAATGTAACAGTTTAATCAAGCGTGAGTTAGTCGAAGGGCCAGCCTCTTGGAGCGAAGCCATGAAGGCAATCAAAAATACAATTCATAGGAAAAGGGCAAGTTAAACAAAATACCGAATCAATCGCATCAAAACTTTTTATGTCCCGGCTTTTTCTTAAACTTAAGGGGGAAATGGTAATGTGGTACAAAACGAAAGTGACAGAACAATGTGGTATAGATTATCCGATTATTCAAGCTGGCATGGCTGGAAGTACGACACCTGAACTTGTCGCAACGGTCAGTGAACAAGGTGGACTAGGAACGATTGGTGCGGGTTATATGACGCCAGAAACACTTGAACAAGAAATTTTACAAGTTAAAACACTTACGTCAAAGCCTTTTTCAGTCAATTTATTCGTGCCAGAACCTTTTACATATACGGACGAAGATGTGACGGCTATGAACGATTTCTTAGCGCCATATCGAGAGACGTTACAACTTGAAAAACCTACAATCGGGCAACATGACCCTTCCACATTTGATACACTTGTCAACATTGTCATTCAGCAACAAGTCCCGGTTTGTAGTTTTACGTTTGGCATTCCAGATGAACAAACGATACAACGTTTAAAAGAGGCAGGTATTGTTTTGATTGGGAGTGCCACAACTGTTGATGAAGCAAAAAAAGTGGAAGTAGCAGGATTTGATGCCGTTGTCGCACAAGGGAGTGAAGCAGGCGGTCATCGCGCAACGTTTGACGACACCCCAAAAACATCACCATTAATCGGTACAATGGCGCTCATTCCTCAAGTGGTAGACCATGTGAGCATTCCAGTGATTGCGGCTGGGGGTGTGATGGACGGTCGTGGTTGGGTTGCGAGTCATGCGTTAGGGGCACAAGGTGTTCAAATCGGGACCGCCTTTTTAACAACACATGAAAGTCAAGCAAAGGCAGTGCATAAACATGCGATTTTTAACAGTGTTGAAACGGATGTTATTGTGACACACGAGTTGAGTGGCAAACCCGCAAGAGGCATCAGTAATGCATTCATTCAACATTTACGACAAGAAGGACCTGTCATTTTACCATATCCGATTCAAAATGATTTAACGAAACAAATCCGTGCGACAGCGGGTAAGTTAGGTAAGTCAGCGTGGATGCATATGTGGAGTGGACAAGGTGTACGACTTGCACGTGATGTCGATGCGGCAACCTTTTTCACACAACTCATTCAAAATGCACAATCACAAGTTGAAAAATTCAAAGTGTAACTGTGCATGATGCGTGAAGCTTTATATGGTATTGCCAGCAGTCCGATGTGCCAGCCATTCTAACAACATATTGAGATGTGTTGCACTTGGGTTGATACAATCTAAATGGTCTAAATAGGGCAAGGCATAGAGGGTTAAATATTGACCATGCTTATAGTTTTCTTGTACATAAGAAAGTGTGGTATCCATATGCACGGAAGTATCGTTAAAGCCATGTATAATGAGTGTATCGACATCCACTGGTCCTTGCATTAATGGAGAAGCTGCACGCATCGTATGTGTCGAGTTCGTGTCAAAATATTCTGCTACAGCATCTTGTCCTAAATGTTGATGCAACGTGTAAAGGACGTCTGTCACCGGTGCAAGAGCGGCGATTTGATCGAATAACTGTGCATTTAATAAAGCAAGTTGTCCACCGACTGAATGCCCTATGCCGACCAATTGTTGTGGTTGATAGGTAGAAGCTTTGAAATGTTGAATCGCTTCTGCCACATCGTCACTCGGTATTGGCCATGGATGTGATGTACCACGGCGATATTCAACATTGACAACAGCATAGCCTGCTTCAATCAACGTATCAATCATTAAATCCATCATTGCTTTACTGTATTTTTGTCTCCAATAGCCTCCATGAATCAAAAGAATCCATGCTTGCGACGTTTTCTGTTCATTTTCATAAACATCATAATGCTGGTCTTCATGTGGTCCGTAACTGATTTGTTTCACCATGTTTAAAAACTCCTTTTTGCACGTCTTTAATCCCATTATACCCTATGCCACTTTCCAACAAACGAAGGGCATCACCACGTACATCATCACGGTGGATATGATAAAATGAAGGCGGTGATAAAAATGATAGAGATTGGTCTAACAGGGTGGGGCGATCACGACACCTTGTATGAAGATTTACAACGCAAAACAGATAAATTACAAACCTATGCAAGTCATTTTCCAGTTGTTGAATTAGATGCTTCATATTATGCCATTCAACCAGAGCGTAATATCGTGAAATGGATCAGTGAGACACCGCAACGTTTTAAATTTGTCGTCAAAATTCATCAAGCATTGACATTACATGCGGACTATCATGATTATGCAGACACGATTGAAAGCTTGTTTAATGATTTTCGACTTATGATACAACCTTTAGTTGAGGCTGATCGTTTAGCAATGGTTCTCGTTCAATTTCCGCCTTGGTTTGATTGTAATGCAAAAAACATTAAATATATTCGCTACGTCCGAGCCCAACTTGAACACGTACCTGTATGTATCGAATTTCGCCATCAATCATGGTTCCAAGGCGAGATGAAAGAACATACATTGCAATTTTTGACAGACAATCAACTCATTCATTCCGTATGTGATGAACCGCAAGTAGGTGAAGGGAGCATTCCTTTGGTGAATCGCATTACGCATCAAACGGCACTCGTTCGACTTCACGGCCGCAACAAGTATGGATGGACGAAAAAAGATATGACAGACCAAGAATGGCGAGATGTGCGATATCTTTATAACTATAACGCTGAAGAATTACAGCAATTAGCGGATAAAGTGACGTTGTTAAATCAAAAAGCGCAACATGTATATGTCGTATTTAACAATAACTCAGGCGGTCATGCTGCATCAAATGCCAAATATTTTCAGAAGCTTTTAGGCATTGATTATGAAGGTTTAGCACCACAACAACTTAAATTATTTTAGAGGAGGGCATGACTTTGAGTGTTATCATACTTATTCTCGTAGGCTTTTTATCCGCTATTATCGGTTCCTTAGTCGGAATTGGTGGCGGCATTATTATTGTACCGACGCTCATATATTTTGGTGTCTCATTAAATATTTTAGGGGGGATTACACCTCAAACGGCAATCGGTACGTCATCTATTATTTTGATTGCGACAGGACTATCCTCAACAGTAGGGTATTTAAAACAAAAGCAAGTCGATGTCAAAAACGGGATTATATTCACGATTGGTATTATTCCTGGGGCGTTGATTGGGGCTTATTTAAGTCAGTTTTTAACGTTGCATTCATTTAATTTATATTTTGGTATCTTTCTTATCGTCGTGTCGGTGCTACTCATGGTACGTCATCGGATCCCACCGATCAAAGCCTTCCAACAAGAACGTTATATGAAATCATTTACAGATGCACATGGTGAACATTATCGTTATGGTGTTGTGCCATCTATTGCGATTATTGCATCATTTGTGATTGGTTTAACTGCAGGTTTATTTGGTATTGGCGGCGGTGCACTCATGACGCCACTCATGTTGCTTGTATTCCGATTTCCGCCCCACGTCGCAGTAGGGACAAGTATGATGATGATTTTCTTTTCAAGTGTGACGGGTTCAATCGGCCACATTATGTTAGGCCATGTCCTATGGGGATACAGTCTAATCTTAATCATATCGAGCTGGATTGGTGCGCAGTTAGGTGTGAGATTAAATAAAACAATCAAATCTGACACTGTCGTACTCATTTTACGATTAGTCATGCTAGGATTAGGAATTTATCTCATTTTACAATCATTCTTTAACTAAAAAGTGAGGCGAGATTATGCGTATAACGATTTATCATACGAATGATATTCACAGTCATTTACATGCTTATTCACGTATCACAGCCTATTTAACAAAGGCACGTACACAATTAGCGCACCCTTCTCGATATGTTGATATCGGCGATCATGTCGATTTATCCTTACCTGTAACTGAAGGAACGTTAGGAAAGCGTAATATCGAACTTCTGAATGCAGCAGGGTGTGATGTTGCGACAATCGGGAACAACGAAGGAATGACGATTTCGCATGAAACACTGAATGCATTGTACGACGAGGCACAGTTTAAAGTGACGTGTACGAATGTATTAGATGAATCAGGACAATTACCGCACAATTTTTTATCTTCCTACATTGAACAAATTGAAGATGTGCGTATCATGTATGTCGCAGCGACAGCCCCGTTCACGCCATTTTATCGTGCATTGGATTGGGTCGTTACAGATCCGTTTGATGCGATACGACAAGAAATCGATGCGCACAAAGGGGAATATGACGTCTTAATCATCTTAAGTCATGTAGGGATCTTCTTTGATGAAAAACTTTGTGAAGCGATGCCAGAAATTGACGTCATTTTTGGTGCCCATACACATCATTACTTTGAAGACGGTGAAGTTCAAAATGGTGTATTAATGGCAGCAGCAGGAAAATACGGTCAATTTTTAGGAGAAGTGACTTTAGAGATAGAAAATGGAAATGTCGTTGAGAAAACGGCGAAGTTACACCCACTCGAACAATTGCCGGAAGTTGAAACAAACTTTGAAGCTGAAGGTCAAGCACTGCTCAATACACCGGTTGTGGATCACCCCGTCACTTTACAACGCGCCACGAACCATATTACAGAAGCAAGCTATTTGTTAGCTGAAAGTGTGCATGAATTTACTGAAGCAGACTGCACAATTATTAATGCAGGCCTGATTGTAAAAGGATACACGGAACAGCGATTGACTGAATATGATATCCATCAAATGTTGCCACATCCGATTAATGCTGTGCGCATTCGATTAACAGGTGCTGAACTTAAAGAAGTGTTGTTGAAAGCACGTGCGCAAGAATATATGTACGAATATGCGCAAGGACTTGGTTTTCGCGGTGATATCTTTGGCGGTTATATTTTATATGGTGCCGGTTATATTGAATCGAGTGAACGCTATTTTGTGAACGGTGAAGAAATTGATGATGAGGCGACGTATATATTAGGTACGGTTGATATGTACACGTTTGGACGCTATTTTCCAACATTAAAAGGCAGTCATATCCAATATTTAATGCCTGAGTTTTTGAGAGACATCTTTAAAGAAAAGTTGTTAACGGTTTATTTTGCATGAACAGGTGATTTTAATTTCTAGTAAAGTTCGTTATAATAGAGTAAGACCTATAAATTATGGGAGGTTTTCCGCTGTCATGGCTACAAAAAATGAAGAAATTTTACGCAAACCAGATTGGCTTAAAATAAAGTTAAATACAAATGAGAATTACACAGGCTTAAAGAAAATGATGCGCGAAAAGGGGCTACATACGGTATGTGAGGAAGCAAAATGTCCAAACATTCATGAGTGTTGGGGTGAACGTCGTACTGCAACATTTATGATTTTGGGTGATGTATGTACACGTGCATGTCGTTTCTGCGCAGTTAAAACAGGTTTACCGAATGAGTTGGACTTAGGTGAGCCAGAACGTGTCGCTGATTCAGTTAAACAAATGAACTTGAAACACGTAGTTATCACTGCAGTAGCTCGCGACGATTTGAAAGATGCAGGTTCAAACGTGTACGCTGAAACAGTGCGTAAAGTACGTGAACTCAACCCATTCACGACAATCGAAATTTTACCATCTGACATGGGTGGCGATTACGAAGCATTAGAAACATTAATGGCTGCACGTCCAGACATTTTAAACCACAACATTGAAACAGTGCGTCGTTTAACACCGAGAGTGCGTGCGCGTGCCACTTATGATCGTACATTAGAATTTTTACGTCGTTCTAAAGAATTACAACCAGACATCCCAACAAAATCAAGTATTATGGTGGGATTAGGCGAAACAATTGAAGAACTTCATGAAACAATGGATGATTTACGTGCAAATGGTGTAGATATTTTAACAATCGGTCAATATTTACAACCTTCTCGTAAACACTTAAAAGTTCAAAAATACTACACACCATTAGAATTTGGTAAATTGCGTAAAGTTGCGATGGAAAAAGGCTTCAAACATTGTCAAGCGGGTCCATTAGTGCGTAGTTCTTACCATGCAGATGAACAAGTAAATGAAGCAGCAAAAGCGAAACATCGACTTGGTGAAGAACAACTTAAATTATAAGAACCAGGTGATGAACGTATGATTAAAGTAGGAAACCATTATTTTGAATTATTAACGTCGTATAAAGATGGATTCAATGAAGATGATTTTATTGCGAGATATTCTGAAATTCTAGATAAATATGACTTTGTGGTTGGGGATTATGGTTATGATCAATTGAGATTAAAGGGCTTTTATCATGATTCATATAAAAAAGCAGATTTTAACAAACGCTTTTCCACAATACAAGATTATCTCTATGAATATTGTAATTTTGGATGCGCCTACTTTGTCTTACGTCGACTGTCAAAAGCAGAAGTCGAGCAGCAATTAGGACTTGATACGCCAATTGATGCAACAGATAAATTGAAGGATGTCAAAATACAACCGACAATACAAGATTAAACGATATATGAGCAGCATGTGCATAGTGAAGCATGGATACCTTCATTATGTCCATGCTGTTTTTTTATTTATAGAAGACTCACCCACGTTTTCAGTCAATGTCACATTTCAATAGAGCATTGGGGGAGTGTCAATATAATCAGTAGAAAGCTTACTTCAGTCCTCAAAAAAACGATTGAAATGAAGAAGGGAAATGTTCTTGAAAGCGTGGAGTGATGAAAAAAAGTGGTTGTAGAACACCGTACCATTAGATTTATTATTCCAACATTGCCAAAACCGTGCAAGACTCCCGAGGGAAAGAGCTGAAGCAAAAAACCTACCAATGAAATATTTCGATAGAGCATTAGGGAATGACAATGTAATCAGCAGAAAGCTCACTCCAATCTCCTCACAAAAATGATTGAGATGAAGAAGGGAAATGTTGTAAAAAGCGTGGAGTGATGAAGAAAAGTGGTTGTAGAACACAGTACCATTAGATTTATTATTCCAACATTACTCCAAACCGTGCAAGACTCCCGAGGGAAAGAGCTGAAGCAAAAAACCTACCAATGAAATATTTCAATAGAGCATTGGGGGAGTGTCAATATAATCAGTAGAAAGCTTACTTCAGTCCTCAAAAAACGATTGAAATGAAGAAGTGGAACGTTGTTGAAAGCGTGGAGTGATGAAGAAAAGTGGTTGTAGAACACTGTCTCATAAGATTTATTGTTCCAACATTGCCAAAACCGTGCAAGACTCCCGAGGGAAGAAGTTGAAAACAAAATAACGTCATTTGACTTTGACAGTGGCTACTGTTTATCGCAGTAGCTGTCTGACTTCTCAATGCTTGTGCTTTTGAGAAGTCTAGTCAGCCTTGCGGGGGCAGTACGACGAAATCTTTGTTCCACATGAGATTTCTGTACTGCTCCCAAAATCCTATTTGGCTTCCATCAAGTGTATGGTTCAATCAAGCCGAATTTAGTTGAAGGGTCAGCCCCTGGGAAAGCGCAGCACGGTTCGGCAATCGGACGAACATAGAAAATCAATAACTCGAAGTGCTTAAAAACCCCACTAAAACAGCAATGACTCGAAGTGCTTAAAAACACTACTAAAAGAGCAATAACTCGAAGTGCTTAAAAACACTACTAAAAGAGCAACAACTCGAAGTGCTTATCAACCCTCTACTGAATCACTTCATGTAAATAAGCCGTTATCTCATCGCCTTCTTCTTCACTCACACCTAAAATATAAGCAATATAACTTTCTTCCTCTAAATCATCCGACCCAATAATCCCAAACTTATTCGTCTGTGTATTCAACACCAACGTTTTTCCATAATGACGATCCGTTTGAATCAACACTAAATCATAGCGACTATGTTCACCAACAAAGCCAACGAATCGAATTTGAGAAGGTTCCAAATCATCGTATAAAAACATATCTATCATCTGTGTAACTCCTTTAAAAATCATGTTATGGCAAGTATAGCGATAAATGAAGTTGCATGCAAAATTATGATATGATAGAGAGGAATAGAGGTGACCATAAAGTGTATTTTGTTGATAAAACACAATTAGAAACGAAATTAAAATATTTAAAACAACTGACTGAAGATTATGAGACGGTGAAATCAAATCATTATGCATTTGAACGTGTCGCGCAGATGTTAATTGAGTCATCAGTCGATATCGGTAACATGATTATCGATGCCTTCATTTTAAGAGACCCAGGTAATTATAAAGATGTGATTGATATTTTAGAATTGGAAGGTGCCATTTCTAAAGAGACGCAACACGCATTACATCAAACCATTGATGTGCGCCGTCAGTTCGTGCATTATTACGATACATTAGACACAGCACAATTAATTCCATTATTTGATGAAACAGTCCCATTTTATCAGCAGTTTATTCAAGAAATTTTACAGTTTTTAGAAAATGAAAATGTCCCTGTAACAGCATTTGGAAAAGGAGCGCAATAACCAATGAAAGCATACAAAGGCTATTTAATCGACTTGGACGGTACGATGTATAAAGGAAGTCAAAAAATAGAAGGTGCATCAGAATTTATTGACTACTTAAATGAAAATCAAATTCCGCATTTATACGTTACGAATAACTCAACGAAAGCCCCCGTCGATGTAGTAGACAAATTAACGACAATGGCTATTGAAGCTAAACCACAAGAAGTCATTACGTCCGCCATGGCAACAGCCGATTATATCCATAGTGAAAAGCCAGGTGCAACCGTATTTATGATTGGCGGTTCGGGTTTAGCGACAGCGTTAGAAGAGGCCGGTTTACAACTTAAAAATGATATCGATGTCGATTATGTCGTAGTAGGATTGGACGAAGCGATTACTTACGAAAAATTAACGACAGCCACATTGGCAGTTCAAAACGGTGCTACATTTATTTCTACAAATCCCGACCCATCGATTCCAAAAGAACAAGGTTTCTTACCAGGCAATGGTTCTTTAACAAGTGTCGTAACGGTATCATCTAAGCAACAGCCGATTTTTATTGGTAAACCTGAAACACCGATTATGGAAAAATCGCTAGAAGTGCTACAACTGAATAAAGATGAAGTGGCAATGATTGGCGACTTATACGATACAGACATTATGGCGGGTATTAACTTTGGCATCGATACCATTCACGTTCAAACAGGTGTGACATCAAAAGAAGAAGTCATGCAACGTGACGTCCCACCGACATACAGTGTGAAAGATTTGAATGAGTTACGTGAACAATTAATCAAAGGCGAGTGATCAGAAATGGAAAAAATTTTAGTAACGCGACGAATTCCACAAAAATTTTTAGAACGTCTAGAAACTTTAGGCGAAGTTGAAATGTGGGATCATGAATTAACACCTATGCCACGCGAAAAATTTTTAGCAGCAGTTCAAGATAAAACAGCGATACTTGTAACCTTAAGTGAAAAAATTGATGCGACTTTATTTGAAGCGGCACCGAAATTGAAAATTGTCGCAAATATGGCTGTAGGCTATGACAATATTGATTTACAGGCAGCAGCGCAACATGAAGTCGAAATTTCCAACACGCCACATGTTTTAACAGAAACGACTGCTGAATTAGGCTTTGCGCTCATGATGGCGACATCTCGACGTATCGTGGAAGCTGAAAAATATGTACAAGACGGCAAATGGGAAAGCTGGGGACCTTATTTGTTAGCTGGAAAAGATATTTATCATTCAAAAGTGGGTATTTTTGGAATGGGTGAGATCGGTCGTGCCTTTGCGCGTCGCTTAAAAGGCTTCCACGCTGATATTTTGTACCACAACCGTACACGAAACATTCAAGCAGAACAAGAATTAGGTGCGTTTTACACATCGTTTGATCAATTAATCAAAGAAAGTGATTTTGTCATTTGTACCGCACCATCTACACCAGAAACACAAAATAAGTTCGACAAAGCAGTGTTCAAGAACATGCGTAATGATGCAATTTTCATTAATATCGGTCGCGGTGATTTAGTCGTTGAGGAAGATTTAGTTGAAGCGATTGAAACGGGAGAAATTGCGGGTTGTGGCTTAGATGTCGTGCGCGATGAACCGATTCGTACGGACCATCCGTTACTGCAATATCCGAACGTCATTGTGACACCGCATATTGGTAGTGCCACTGTTTTAACACGTGACCAAATGATTCAAACATGTTTATTAAATATTAAAGATGTTTTAGAAGGTCAAAAACCACGCAATCAAGTTAAAGTGAACTAGCATTTCAAAATAAAAAAAGTCGGGGCATAAAAACATTTGATACTATTGATGCAGTAATGTGTTTAACTTGCCCTATTCTTAAGATGTATGACTTTGGATTGCCCTCATGGCTTCGCGTTCCTAGGGACTTGCCTCAACTAAATTCGGCTTGATTCAAGTGTAGACTGGAATGAAGCCGAATTGGATTTTCGGGAGCAGTACAGAAATCTCATGTGGAACAAAGATTTCGTCGTACTGCCCCCGCAAGGCTGACTAGACTTCTCAAAAGCATGCGTATTGAGAAGTCAGACAGCTACTGCGTAAAACAGTAGCCACTATCAAAGTTAAATGGCAGGGTTTTGTTTATGACATCTTCCCTCAGGAGTCTCAGCCTTCTGGGCAATCTTACATCAAATGTAGTCACTTAGGGCAAGTTTATGAAATGAAGTCAACCCATAGCATCCAATTTTTACGTCCAATTCATTCTTAATTTTGACTATTTTATCTTCATTAATCGAAATAAGTTCATCCAATAGGAAAGGGACTGGGAAAACTTAATATCCCAGTCCCTTTCCTCATCTCATATGAAATACAACATTGAATTGAACATGTTGTTAAAATACTTGTTCGACCTCGACAACACCTGGCACTTCTTCAACTAATGCACGTTCAATACCAGCTTTTAAAGTGATTGTACTACTTGGGCATGTTCCACAAGCACCGAGTAATTGTAGTTTTACAATACCATCTTCCACGTCGACAAGTTCACAGTCACCGCCGTCACGTAATAAGAATGGGCGTAATTTCTCGATGACTTCTGCAACTTGATCGTACATTGTAGCATTTTCAGTTGGCATGTGTAATGCCTCCTTTCAAATTTAAATGGTTCATTTTATCCTTATCTTTTTATTATAATAGAATCAGTACAAAAAATCTATCGAATCAATTAGGGGGATGACTATGGAAAAGGTAAGCGTAGTTGTGTATGGTGCAGAAGTGGTTTGTGCAAGTTGTGTGAATGCGCCAAGTTCGGAAAACACGTATGACTGGTTGAAAACATTATTACCACGAAAATATCCAAACATCGATTTTGAATATACGTATATTGATATTATGGGGTCACAAGAGAATTTGTCCGATCATGATGTGCAGTTTATTGAACAAATTCAAGAGGATGAACTGTTTTATCCACTTGTGACGATGAACGATGAATATGTGGCTGACGGTTATGTCCAATTGAAGCCGATTAAACGCTTTATTGAACGAAATTTTGAAGTATCAGCAGAATAGGTAAACTGTAGATAAATAGCGGTGAGTGTGAATAGGCACTTACCGTTTTTTGGATGCGCTTTTGATTTTTATTTTCAAAACATGGACGATGACTTGAACATGTCTCAATACAAAAACGCCAAAATGGACGAGACTCCCGAGGGTCAGTTCTTGGGAAAGTGTGTCCATCATGGCATTTGTAAAATACAATATATTAAAAAGTAAAAGTTCAAATTCTATCCGTTATGATGTTTGTACAACCAAAGTACGCCTGATTTCAAGATGGAAGCCAAACGACCTGTCACAGTTGTATCCATCAAGTAAGCGAAACCTTTCTTTTCACCTAAAGAACCTAAGAAGCCTTGAATCTTAATCTCAGGCATTGTATCAGGTAACTTTTCGCCTTTCCATAATGTTTTAAGCACCATGGCGATTTGGTCTGCTTGTTCTTCAGCCAGTTGCGCACTCGGTGCATGGGGCAAGTTCGCACAGTCCCCAACCACATATACATTAGGATACGTTGGGATTTGATGATATTGATTCACCATCACACGATTGCTACGACTTAAGTCAACTGGAAGGTTACGCACGATCTCGACAGGTTGAATGCCTGCTGTCCAGACGATGAGGTCATGTTCATTTTTTGTTTCTTTATTATAAAGTGTCCCTGGTTCAACTTTGACGATATCAGAGTTAGGTACAACGGTAACATCGTGTTGATCGAACCATTTTTTAACATAATTACTTAATTTTTCGGGGAATTGATTTAAAATACGTTCACCGCGATCGTATAAGTAAATTTTTAAATCGTTACGGCTTTCACGTAATGCACTCGCAAGTTCGATACCGCTTAAACCCGCACCGACAATACCAACCGTTGCATTGGTAGGAAGATCAGAAATATCGTGGTAAGTTTTACGAGCGTCATGTAAAGTTTGGATGCTATACGTATACTCTTTAGCACCTGGGACATTATGGTATTTATCTTCACAGCCGAGACCAATGACTAATTCGTCGTAATCGACTTTGTTTTGACCTACAGAAATGATTTGATTGTCTAAATCGATATCTGTAATTTCTCCGTATACTGTGTGCGTTCTATCATGTTGTGGGAAATTAACACGAACCTCTTTATCAGATTTAGAGCCAGCAGCTAATGCATAAAATTCTGTTTTAAGCCCATGGTAAGGCATCCGGTCGATTAACGTAATATTATAATCATTTGGAAGCGCGTCTGGTAAAATTTTAGACATAATACGCATGTTACCATAACCGCCGCCTAGCAATACTAAATTCTTCATTTTGATACCCCTTTTTAGTGATGTGAATTCCGATATCTATTTCAGCAATGGACGCCATATAAAACGAAATAGGTACCGTTCAAGTCATTCATAATAGCTCTAATGTTAATTATATCCCTTTTTTGAAAGCCATACAAACAAAGGAAAACACGTGCTTTCAATTTTTTTCATAAGCCATTTTCACCAACACCGTCGACATACCTCATGAAGCGTTATCATGAGCCGTCACATAGATGTCCAGTCTAAAATTTGTTATACTGAAACCATTAAATCATAGAAGAGGGTGTAAAATGAATCCGATTGTCGAGTTTTGCATTTCTAATATGGCGAGAGGTTCAGAGGTTGTTTACCAAACTTTAGAAAACGATCCAAGCGTGGACGTGCTAGATTATGGTTGCCTTCAAAACTGTGGGATTTGTTCGTCGGGGCTCTACGCACTTGTGAATGGAGATATAGTCGAAGGTGATACGCCAGACGATTTATTGCAAAATATTTATAAGCATATAGAAGAAACGTGGATTTTTTAAAGGAGGCCAAAACATGGCAGTAGTGAATTTAACAGAAGCAGCAGCATATGAAGTGAAAGATATGTTGAAACAAAATGATATGGCAGACGGTTATTTAAAAGTGAAAGTGAACGGTGGAGGCTGTACAGGTTTAACATACGGCATGACTGCTGAAGCTGAACCAGGTGAAAACGATGAAGTACTTGAATTTTACGGCTTAAAAGTACTTGTAGATAAAGAAGATGCGCCAATTTTAAATGGCACAACAATCGATTTTAAACAATCCCTTATGGGTGGTGGTTTCCAAATCGATAATCCGAACGCGATTGCATCATGTGGTTGTGGTAGTTCATTTAGAACAGCGCAAGCAGCCGGTTCACCTGAAAGTTGTTAATCGGTTAAATGGAAGATGGTAGTCATTAAAAACTGAAATAAATGATACAATCATCATTATCCGAGACTTTTCGTGATGTCGAATGGTCTCGGTTTTTTTCGTTTGTCCATAGTCTTTGGAACGAGCGTAAGTAGATGTCATCATGTCAGCAACCCCACCCATACTGACAGCTATTTGACGCGAAATGATTTCTGAACAATAGAGTGGGACGAAGGATAAAAAGTGCGTGTATTGAAAATAATGAAAATCTGTTGAAAACTTGTAGGGTATTAACTTGAATTCAATAATAAAAAACTATACACTAATGAATGACAACATTTTACAATTTTGTGTACTATAAAAATTAAGAGGGTATACAGTATTATTGGAATTTGATTATATTTACGAAAGAATAGGTGAATGCAAATGGCAGAACGTAAAAAAGTACTTGTTTTAGGTGCTGGTTATGCGGGCTTACAAACTGTTACAAAACTTCAAAAAAAATTATCAGAACAAGACGCTCAGATTACTTTAATCAACAAAAACGACTATCACTACGAAGCAACTTGGTTACATGAAGCTTCAGTAGGTACATTGAATTATGAGGATGTATTATATCCAATCGAAAACGTGTTGAAAAAGCATGTTGATTTTGTTCGTGCGGAAGTAACAAAAATCGATCGCAATGCGAAAAAAGTTGAAACAACACGTGGTATTTTCGAATATGATATTTTAGTTGTTGCTTTAGGCTTTGAGTCAGAAACATTCGGTATTGAAGGTATGAAAGAACATGCTTTCCAAATCGAAAATGTGAATACTGCACGTCAAATCGCTCGCCATCTTGAAGATAAATTTGCAAATTATGCTGCATCAAAAACGAAAGACGAGAAAGATTTAGCGATTCTTGTTGGTGGTGCGGGCTTCACTGGTATTGAATTTTTAGGTGAATTAACAGACCGTATCCCTGAATTGGCAAACAAATATGGTGTAGAACAAAGCAAAGTGAAAGTGACATGTGTAGAAGCGGCACCAAAAATGTTACCAATGTTCTCTGATGAGCTTGTAAGCCATGCAGTGAGCTATTTAGAACAACGTGGCGTAGAGTTCAAAGTAGGCACACCTATTGTTGCTGCAAACGAAAAAGGTTTCGTAGTTAAAATTAACGACGAAGAACAACAATTAGAAGCAAACACAGTGATTTGGGCTGCAGGTGTTCGCGGTAGTCAATTAATGGAAAAATCATTCGAAGGTGTTAAACGTGGACGTATCGTGACGAAACAAGATTTAACTATTGAGGGCTATGATGATATTTTCGTAATTGGTGACGTATCTGCGTTTATTCCTGAAGGTGGCGACCGTCCATTACCAACAACTGCACAAATCGCAATGCAACAAGGTGAAAAAACAGCTTCTAACATTGTGAATATTTTAAAAGGTGCACCAACTGAAGACTTTAAATATGTCGATCGCGGTACTGTATGTTCATTAGGTCGTCATGATGGTGTAGGTATCGTTTATGGTCGTGAAATAACTGGTAAAAAAGCAGCATTCATGAAACGTGTGATTGATACACGTGCAATCTTTAAAATTGGTGGTTTAGGTTTAGCTTATAAAAAAGGTAAATTTTAAGCATCCATCAATCCATCTTTGATTTGACGATTTTAAAAACGATCGTCACATTCAGCAAGGTTTAATCATAATGCATTGACGATGAAACGGCATGATTTTCATCTATACAATGCTTGATGAGAGAGAAAGTATTTGACCATACGATACACATATACAGTGCAATAGTATGTATAGGATCATTGCAGGGAGTGGAAAAATGGAATCTAAATGTGATGTTTAGGTTGCGATTCCACTCCTTTTTTACATATAGAAAGGAGAGAAAGTGATGACTTCACAACAAACAGAAACAGCAGCTGCGATGATTGCGGGTATTCCTGAACATTTAAATCAATATTCCGATGTCGTGAAACAAGACACGGCATTTTTAGAAGCACTGACGGAACTAAAAGCACATCATCTCATCAGTTCGAAAGTAGGAGCTATTGCGTCTACAGCAGTTACGATAGAGGGCCAAATGTATCGTTTAATCACGGTGGGGCTTGGCAATCTGAACCAACTGAAAGCACAAGATTATTTGAAAATATGGGGTAAATTATTCCAATATTTACAACAAGGCGCCATTGCGAACATCAATTTGAAAGTCAATACATTTTTAACAAAAGCAGTCGACTCAGAAACGATATTTAATTTAATGGGACTTCAAAGTGAACAAGCGATTTATCAATTTGATGACTATAAATCTGATAAAAAAGCACCATTTCGTCTTAGAATGATGTTAGATTGCGAGCAAGTGTCAGACTATACACCGTCCATTGATGCAGGTCAAAAGTTAGGTAGAGCCATCAACAGAGCACGTGATTTAAGTAATACGCCGCCGAATATTATGACGCCTGCTTATTTAGCTGAAACAGTTGAACAGTATTTTAAAGATACATCAGTGAAAGTCCTGATTAAAGATGAGCATGAAATTGAACAAGAAGGATTCGGATTAGTCCAAGCTGTGGGTAAAGGGTCTGTAAATCCCCCGCGCATCATTACGTTAGAATATCGAGGCAATCCAGAGCAAGAAGAACAGGTGATTGCATTAGTCGGTAAAGGGATAACGTATGATTCAGGTGGTTATTCGATCAAATCTAAAAACGGAATGCCATCTATGAAATTTGATATGAGCGGTGCGGCCAACGTGATTGGAATGGTTGAAGCCATCCAAGCATTGAAACTTAAAATCAATATTGTAGCGGTCATTGCGTCAGCAGAAAACATGATTGCGAATAATGCGATGAAGCCAGATGATGTATTCACAGCACTCAGTGGTGAAACAGTAGAAGTGCCCAATACTGATGCAGAAGGACGCCTCGTATTAGCCGATGCGACGTTCTATGCAAATCAATACAAGCCTGAAATGATTATGGACTTCGCAACGCTCACAGGGGCAGCGGTGGTTGCATTAGGGGAAGATAAAGCAGCTGTGTTTCAACATCGTGTGCAGCCAGAAGTATTGAATCAAATTTTTCTAACTTCTCAAATTTATGAAGAACCTGTCTTTGAATTACCGATTACAGATACTGAACGTCAAAATATTAAAGCATCAGATGTCGCAGATTTAACGAATCATGTTAATGCCCACGGTAAAGCTTTATTTGCAGCAGCATTTATTACGCATTTTAGCGGTCAAACACCACATCTTCATTTTGATATTGCAGGACCAGCAACCATTAACAAAGCGACACATAAAGGTCCAAAAGGTCCGACTGGCTTTATGATTCCAACAATCGTAACATGGCTGAAAAATCAATACGGTTTAAACCGATAAAAATAACTGGGAGATGGATAATCATTTTTGATGTGGTTGATGAAGTGTTTTTGATTGCCCTCATGGCTCTGTGTTCTTTCTAGGGATTGACTCTAGAAAGGGAGTCCGTGAAAGCAAATGTGAAAACTAAAAAAGGTTATCAAAGCGTGCAGTTGGATTAAATGATAACATGTGAACGCAATCAAAAATTTTGTGCTCCGTCTCCTTGTCATTTTTATTGAGTTATCATTGACGAACAGTCAGACAACTGTTACTATTATACCCATACGCTTTAGCTCGATAATGAATTAAAGGAGATAAAAAAATGAATGCTGTGTTAATAGCGGTCGTCATCATGATCGTGCTCTGTTTATGTCGACTCAACGTCGTCATTAGTTTATTTATTAGTGCATTGATAGGTGGATGGATTGCAGGTCTGCCATTTAATAAAACGATTACGATTTTTACAGAAAATATTGTTGATGGGGCAGAGGTAGCGCTGAGTTATGCGTTACTCGGTGGATTTGCTGCACTCATTTCATACAGTGGCATTACTGATTATCTTGTACGTAAAGTGATTTTAACAATTCGTGCAGAAGAGACAAAAGTATCACGAATTAAGGTGAAAGTACTCATTATTGTGAGTCTACTTGTACTCAGTATTATGAGTCAAAACGTGATTCCAGTACATATCGCATTTATTCCTATTGTGATTCCACCTTTATTAAGCTTATTTAATGAATTGAAAATCGATCGTCGTTTGATTGCGATGATTATTGGCTTTGGGCTATGTTTTCCATATGTCTTATTGCCATTTGGATTCGGACACATCTTCCATGAAATTATTCAAAAAGGCTTTGAAAAGGCACACCATCCTATTGCATTTAACATGATTTGGAAAGCGATGCTCATTCCAGCATCAGGGTATATTATTGGTCTCATCATAGCAATGTTTTATTATCGTAAACCGAGAACGTATCGCGAAACAGCAACACAAGAGGAAG
The DNA here is from genome assembly GCF_002902385.1 of Staphylococcus intermedius NCTC 11048. Taxonomy (GTDB): domain Bacteria; phylum Bacillota; class Bacilli; order Staphylococcales; family Staphylococcaceae; genus Staphylococcus; species Staphylococcus intermedius. Next base: position 263,192 of record NZ_PPQH01000009.1, read on the forward strand.
AAGTGGCAGTGGACTTAAAACCATCAGTTATTATCGTCACTGTTGTTGCGATCATTGCGACATTCCTTGTACAGACACTTTCTGATTCAATGATTTTCGGTGCATTGGCAGGGGTACTTGTCTTTTTCATTTCCGGCATCTATTCTTGGCGCAAACTCGACGACCAGTTTGTAGAGGGCATTAAAATTATGGCTTACATCGGTGTTGTCATTTTAACTGCGAACGGTTTTGCAGGTGTGATGAATGAAACAGGTGAGATTGAAAAGCTTGTGAAAGGTTTAACTGCAATTTCAGGAGATAATTTATTGATCAGTATTGTTCTGATGTATCTCATTGGTTTAATTGTAACTTTAGGGATTGGTTCTTCATTCGCGACGATTCCAATTTTAGCGGCACTCTTTATTCCTTTTGGTGAAGCGATGGGCATGAGCACAATGGCTTTAATCGCATTAATTGGTACAGCGAGTGCGCTTGGAGATTCTGGTTCGCCAGCGAGTGACTCAACATTAGGACCTACAGCCGGACTCAACGTAGACGGTCAACACGATCATATTCGTGACACATGTATTCCAAACTTTGTCTTTTATAACGTGCCACTCATTATAATGGGAACTGTCGCGGCACTCGTACTATAATAATAGAAAAAGGAGTGACCTCATGACGAATTTAATCGAGTTATTAGAAATGAAAATTGAGGAACAAGCAGACGGTTATCTTAAAATGTCAATGCCTGTCACAGATCAAGTGAAACAGCCATTTGGTTATTTACATGGTGGTGCATCACTCGCATTAGGAGAGACCGCTTGTTCATTAGGATCTGCCCATTTAATTGACACTTCAGCACAGATTCCTTTAGGGTTGGAAATGAATGCAAATCACATCAGCTCAGTCCGTGAAGGTGTTGTCTATGCAGAAGCACGTATTTTGCATCAAGGCAGTACGACACATGTATGGGATATTCATATTAAAAACGAAGCAGGGCAGCTGATTTCAGTCATGCGTGGTACGATTGCGATTAAACCGTTAAAGAAGTAATTTGAAACTAAAAGCTGGGAGGCATTGATGACATGCGCCCAGCTTTTTCTATGATAAAAGAAAATTAGAATGACCAAAGTTTTTATGTCTCATCCTTCTCACGTTTTCTCCTTTTGAACAAAGATATCACAACATCACGTAGGAGGAGTAAATCCAAAAAGCCAACAGCAACTTGGATTGCCGTTGCACTGAATCCTTGAAAGAAGACATAGACTAAAAAGAGAAGTAACGTCAAAATCAAATTAGTGAAAATAAGCTTGCGCATCCCATCATCTCATATGAAAAATATTGCTATGATATTATCATGAAATTTCTATTTATGTCATCGTAAAAATTAGAGGTTTAAAAGCGTATTTCAAAACAAAAAACAAACATAAAGAAACGGCTAGGACACAAATGCGCCTAGCCGTTTCTAAATATTGAGTAAATGCTATAATTTGGTATCTTTCATGTCTTCCTTAATCTCATCAAGCTTCAGTCGTTTAGAAGCGGGTGTCTTAAGGTTATACGCTGCTTTCAATACGAGATGACTCGCTAAAGGACCTGTAATAAATACAAAGACAATACCGATAATCAATTGAAAGTTGACGTAACCTTCTTTACCGATGAAATAGATAAAAGTGCCAGTCAATAATAACATTGCGCCAAGTGTTGAAGCTTTACCCGCAGCATGTGCACGAGAGTAGACATCATCAAGACGTATCATTCCAATGGCTGCGAGGGCACTAAATAAAGCGCCGACGATAACGAGAATTAAACCGATACTAATCGTGATCGTTTCTGTCATTTTCAATCACCTGACCTTTATCCATAAATTTGGCGAATACCGCTGTACCTAGAAAGGCAAGAATCCCAATTAAAAGAATTGCGACAATCATATAGTGTGTGCCTAAAATAATTGAGAACAATCCGATAATCGCCATAAGCTGAATGCCAATCGCATCTAATGCTACGACGCGATCTGGTAATGTAGGACCGAGAATCACACGGACGAGCATTGCTAAAATTGATAAAACGACGATGACTAAAGCAATAATGATGAAAATATCATAGTTCATTACGATTCACCCACCTCTCTCACTGCTTTTTCAAGAGAGCCTTTAATACCAGCAACTACTTCTTCTTTTGTTGAGAAGTTTAAACAGTGAATATATAAACGTTTCATATCATCATTGACTCCGATAACGACAGTCCCCGGTGTTAATGTGATTAAATTCGATAATAATGCGACTTGCCAAGGATGTTCTAAGTCTGTTTCATAAACGAAAAAGGCAGATTCATTTTTGATGCGTGGTTGCAAGATAACACGCAATACATCAAGATTTGCTTTGATGAGTTCAAGTAAAAAGATAAATACGAGTTTAATAACTTTGTATAGTGTAATCACGTAAAAGCGTCCTGGTAGCAGTTTACGCATTAAAAATACGAGCAATAAAGCGAAAAGGTAGCCTAAGACGAAAGCGTTCATCGTATAACTGTCAGAGACGAACAGCCAAAATATTGCTAAAAATAAATTGATGACGATTTGTATTGCCATATTACTGCACCCCCAATACGCTATGAATGTACGTGTCTGGTTGGTAGAATGACTTCGCAGCTTCTGCAACGATTGGATACAGTTGACCCGCTGTAAGACCGAAGACCACAGTTATTACGACTGCTAAAACACTCACTGCTAATAAACCACGGTGATGTAAGCGCGGGTTATAAACGTAGCCATAACTTTTACCAAAGAACCCACGTAAAAAGATGTTGATGACTGAATAGAGTACAACTAGGCTTGAAAGGAGTACAATGATCCCTGTCGCATAAAAGCCTTCTTCAAATGCAGCTTGCACGATGTAAAGTTTGCCATAAAAACCACTAAATGGTGGAATGCCGGCTAAACTTAAAGCCGCAATAAAAAATGTCCAACCTAATAATGGATAATGATGAATCAGACCACCAAATTTACGCAAGTCCGTTGTTTTCGTGATTTTAAACATAATTCCAATGAGGAAGAAGAGTGCAGCTTTAATTAACATATCATGAATGGTGTAGTAAATCGCACCGACCATGCCTGCTTCGCTCATTAAGCCAACACCGACTAAAATGACACCGACTGCAATCATGATGTTGTATAAAATAATCCGCTTCGTATCACGGAAACCGACTGCACCGACTGACCCAAAAATGATCGTCAACAATGCAAGTGCTAATATCGTGTAATGCGAGAAAGTTAACGTATCATGGAAGAATAAGCTCATCACACGTGCAATCGCATAAACGCCGACTTTTGTCAGTAGGGCACCGAAAAATGCGATAATCGCAAATGGTGGCGCGTAATATGCACCTGGTAACCAAACATACATTGGGAAAACCCCAGCTTTTGTCGCAAATACAAAGATGAACATAATAAATGCGACACTTAATAGCCCTGGATGATCTTCAGAAAGGGTATTTAACTTTAAACTAATGTCCGCTAAGTTCAATGTACCGACGATAGAATAGAGTATACCGACTGCCATGACGAAAAAGGCAGAAGAGACGACGTTCACTAACAAGTATTTAACACTTTCTTGAAGTTGAATTTTAGTTCCGCCAATGACCATTAAGCCGTATGACGACATTAAAAATACTTCGAAAAAGACGAATAAGTTAAAGATATCGCCTGTAATAAAAGCACCGTTAATCCCCGTCAGCATCATCATGACTGTGAAATAGTAATAATATGTCTCACGATGTAACCCAATCGACTGATACGAGAATAAAATAATCAGTAACGTAATCAAAATACTTGTTGTCACGAGGAGGGCACTAAATAAATCTAATACGAAAACGATACTATAAGGTGCCTCCCATGACCCCAATCTTAAAACGAGGGGGTGACCGCTTTGCCATACATTGACTAAATTCCATATCGAAAACGCTAACGTGACAGTCGTACCAGTTAATGCGATATAGCGTTTAATAAAAGGTCGGAGTCCACTAACAATTAACAGAATCGCTGTAATAATTGGGACAACTAACACCATAACGATTAAGTTTTCATTCATCATCTTCTTGTGGCACCCCTTTCATTCTTTCGACGTTATCTGTTCCTAATTCTTTATAACTTCTGAAAGCGAGTACTAAGAAAAAGGCAGTGACCGCAAATGAAATAACAATTGCAGTTAAAATTAATGCTTGTGGGATAGGGTCTACATAATCAGAAACACCTTTTTCATAAATAGGGACGTTCCCGTTTTTAAGCCCACCCATCGTTAAAATAAACAAGTTTGCGGCGTGTGATAATAATGTTGTACCGATAATAATTCTGATCAAACTTTTAGAAAGAATGAGGTACACACTGATGGAAGTTAACAAGCCACAAACGACGATTAAAACAATTTCCATTACTCATTCTCTCCAATCGTTAGAATAATTGTAAGTACTGTACCGATAACGACAAAAAGAACGCCGGTATCGAAAATGACTGCTGTATGCACATGCATCGGTTGGAGTAATGGCAACGGAATATCCACAGATGTATGTGTGAAAAAGTTCTTCCCATATGTCCAACTGAGCATAGGTGCGCTGACACAAAACGTTAAGCCTACAGCAATTAATTTTTTGAAATCCCAAGGGAACACTTTACGCAATGTTTTGACATCAAATGCCACTGCGATAATCACCAGTGCACTTGAGACGAGTAAACCACCGATAAAGCCGCCCCCTGGTGTATAATGTCCAGCTAAGAAAAGTGAGAAGCCGAACATCATAATTAAGAAAAAGATAATTAATGATGAATACTGTGCAATTAAATCATTTTTCTGTCTGTTCAATCTTCTCAACCCTTTCATAACCGTTTTTATGTTTCGCACGTAATTTAATTAACGTGTAAATCCCCATACCTGCAATACCGAGTACAGATGATTCAAACAATGTATCGGTACCACGGAAGTCTACAAGAATCACGTTAACCATGTTTTTACCTTCAGCGAGGTCATAAACATGCGCTTTGTAGAATTCGCTAATGGATTCGAAGTGACGGTTGCCGTAAGCGATTAAACCTAACACAATCACAACTGCACCGACCCCGATAGAGATCATTGCATTAACGACACGATAGCGTACAGATTCGTTGTAACGACTCATATTTGGCAAGTGATAGAAACAAAGTAAGAACAATGCCGTTGAAATCGTTTCGACAACGAATTGTGTTAAGGCAAGGTCAGGCGCATTAAAGAAAATAAAGAAAATCGCCATAGAGTAACCCACAGCACTTAACATGATAATGCTGAACAGTCGAGAACGCGCAAAAATAATCATAATCGCAGCAATCGTAATAGTAATCACGGATACAAATTCATAAGGTCTGATAGGGGAGACCTTCATAAAGTCTACTGTGAATGGTACGAAAATCAATGTGACAAATGTAAGTACAATCATCATGAAAAAGATAATGACTAAATTGTTACGATTGAAACCTGTCATATACGTACGCGTAATTTGTGTTGCGTAGTACGGTGTGTAACGTCCAGTTTGGTTATACCAGTGATTTAACGTCATTGCATTTGGAATCCCTCTCAATATTGGCACCCAACGTTTGGCAGTCAATATGAGTACAGCACCTACAGCATAAATGATTAAAGTTGCAATAAATGCTGGTGTGAAACCGTGCCATAAATGGAATGAAGCACTCACTTCATTGGTATTCGCAATCGATTTGACTGCTGGTTCAACAAGGGGTGCAGACACAATACTCGGGAATAATCCAATGGCTATAACTAAAGTAGCTAAAATTGTTGGCGAAATATTCATCAGTATTGAAGCTTCATGTGCTTTGTTCGGTAATGCATCCGGCTTATGGTCGCCTAAGAAAATTTCCACAATAAATTTAAATGAATAAACAAATGTGAAAATACTACCGACAATCGCAACGATAGGGATTAACAAGCCAACTGTGTTTAAGCTAAATATTGAGGCATGTGTCACTTCTATCATGGATTCGATAAATGCTTCTTTAGATAAGAAACCATTGAACGGAGGTACACCTGCCATACTTAATGACGTAATAATCGACAAAGTAAATGAAATCGGCATGATTGTCATTAAGCCACCGAGTTTACGAATATCACGTGTTCCCGTCGCATGGTCTACCGCACCTGTGATCATAAACAGTGCACCTTTAAATGTCGCATGATTGATCAGATGGAAAATCGCTGCACTGTATGCGGCAAGGTATAATTGACTTTCATCACCTTGGAAATGATAACTTACTGCACCGATACCGAGCATCGACATGATCATCCCGAGTTGAGACACTGTTGAAAAGGCTAAAATACCTTTAAGATCCTGTTGCTTCGTTGCATTGAGCGAGCCCCAGAAGAGTGTAACGAGACCAAATGCCGTCACAGCCCATATCCAACCTTGTGACACTGCAAAAATCGGTGTTAAACGTGCAATAAGATAAATACCTGCTTTAACCATTGTTGCGGAATGGAGATAGGCACTGACCGGTGTCGGTGCTTCCATCGCATCGGGTAACCAAATGTAAAATGGAAATTGTGCAGATTTCGTCATTGCACCAATAATTACAAAAATCATGGCGAGTAGAAAAATCGGTGATGCTTGAATTTGATCCACATTTTCGATAATTTCACGAATACGCCACGTGCCTGAAGCGAGGTAAAGTAAGATGAAACCACCGAGTAGTGATAAACCACCAAAAACGGTAATCATCATTGACTTCATCGCACCATAAAGCGATTTTTCTTTGTGTCGCCAAAATGAGATTAATAAGAAACTTGAAAATGATGTGAGCTCCCAGAAAAAATATAGGACGAGTAAATTATCGGATAACACGACGCCGAGCATCGCACTCATAAACATTAACAAGTAACAGTAAAAATGGCCGAGTTGTTCTGATTGGCTTAAATAACTAATTGAATATAATACAACAAGACTCCCTATGCCTGTAATCAGTAAACTAAAGAGTAAACCTAGGCCATCGACATAAATATCGAAATTCATCCCAATTTGCGGCATCCAGGCTGCAGACTGTTCTGTAAATTGCCCGGACATTGTTGGCTTAATATAAGATAAAAAATAAGCAAACAATATGACTGGTATCGGCAATACAAACCAGCCAAGATGGATGCGTTTGTAGAAGCGATACAATATCGGGATGAGTATTGCAAATATTAACGGCAACAGTACCGCTATATGTAACCCACTCATAAATTGCCCTCCTTTAAAAACTACGATATATCTATTATACATGATTCTGAAACGTCTGAAAAACATGGTCATGCATAGATAACTCTAGATTTCCTTCACTCTTAAATAAGAAGAAACACGTCGAAATTATGAAAAATTTGTTTTATATTGACGTGCATAATCTGCTTTAAGTTGTGTCAAACAATCTAAAGATGCATGCGCAAAAGGTGTATCCAAATCTTGTAATTCATTTTCGAGTTTTGAAATCGCACGTTGTAAAGTCACCGTATAGTCTTCAACCTCACCTTCAAATGGTTTTAGACGACTTGGAGACGTATATCTTTTTTCATATAAACTGAGTGCTTTTCGTTCATGGAAAAAAACACCTTCCACTTCATTAGGGTGGTGGAGGTCACCTTGTTTCGGATGTTTGATGACTTGTAAAACCTTTACTAACACTTGATCCCCTTGTTCTTCTACGACCTCTACAGCATAGACGCCAGTTTTATGTGCAAAACGATAAAGCATGACAATACCATCCTCTCTTAAATATGTTAAAATAGTGATATACAACAGTTTATCACGAATGGAGTATAAAAAATGACAAACTATCCACAATTAACGAAAGAAATTCAAGAAAACGAAATTAAAGTAATTATGCATACGAATAAAGGGGACATGACATTAAAGTTATTCCCTGACATTGCACCAAAGACAGTTCAAAACTTTGTCGAACTTTCTAAAAAAGGTTACTACGACGGGATTACATTTCACCGTGTGATCAATGACTTTATGATTCAAGGTGGCGATCCAACTGGTACAGGTATGGGTGGCGAAAGTATTTACGGCGGCCCATTTGAAGATGAGTTTTCAATGAATGCGTTTAACTTATACGGTGCGTTATCAATGGCGAATGCAGGTCCAGGTACAAACGGTTCACAATTTTTCATCGTTCAAATGAAAGAAGTACCCGCACAAATGGTAGACCAACTCGTTGATGGGGGTTGGCCAAAAGAAATCGCTGAAGCATACAAAGAAAAAGGCGGTACACCGTGGTTAGACCAAAAACATACAGTATTCGGTCAACTCATTGAAGGTGAAGACACATTAGAAGATATCGCAAGTGTTAAAGTCGATGCACAAGACAAACCAATGTATGATGTTGTCATTGAATCGATTGACATTGAAGAATAAGCAATGAATGGAGGTCATCACGTGGCAAATAATGATTTAAATATTCGATTATATCAATATTTAGCGGATTGGAATCCCATGCAATTTGATGACCCAACGATGGGAGACGCAGAAGTTTACGAAATGATGGATGCGGTACATCAAATAGGTGAAGCAGAAGCCGTGGCACAAGCGTTCCAACAGATTTATCAATTTTCGTTTGATGAAACATTGCCATATGACGTTTGCTTAGTGAAAGCAACTGAAGCGGTCAACATGCAAACGGAATGCAGTATTTCTTAATGAATAGAAGAGTCGGTAAAAATCGTGAATGGTTTTTATCGGCTTTTTTGGTTAAACATGTTTCATGACGTGACAGACGGATTCTACTTTAACAATATGTTGAGAAGGGGCAACCATCGCATAGGGTTAAAAAAAGGGGGTTATAAAATGAACACGTGTACTATAAGACACACGACCAAGGAGGGCAAAGCATTAAAACAACGCAAAAAAAGAGACGAGGAGTGCTTCCTCGTCTCTTCTCTATTAAAAGGTTAGATTACATTTTAACAACGTTTGCTGCTTGAGCACCACGTTCGCCTTCAACGATATCAAAGTCAACATTTTGACCTTCTTCTAATGATTTGTATCCGTCTCCAACGATTGCTGAGAAATGTACAAATACATCGTCGCCGTTTTCTCTTTCAATAAATCCAAAACCTTTTTCTGCGTTAAACCATTTTACTGTACCGTTATTCATATAGAATACCTCCACGTGCTTTTGCACAAATATTTGCAATAAATTCATTGATTAAAAAAGAGGATATTCTAAACAAATACACTACATTTAAATTCAAGTTCTTTTATTACGACAACCTAACTATACGCCTTAATTTAAATAAAGTAAAGGATAAATAATTTAGGTTGTTCAAAAATGAAGTGTTAAAACACCTCTGAAGTCGGGCGCACGTAAGCACGAAAAAAATTTAAAAAAGATGAAATCAAGCACTTTTGTATACTAGATTCACATGCTTTTGACACTTAAACATAATGAGAAAAGTAAAAGAGCAACAAAAATAGCAAACGTGTAATATCGAAATTGACAGTTGGATTGGGGGGGTATATTTAAATAAAAGATGGTAGTTACCTTTTGACGGGTGTACTAGTAACTCGATAATTGTCGGAATGTTCTGAAATAAAGAAGGTAAAGTACAAGGGATGCTGCAATTAGTAACATTGTGAGTAAGAGAGTGAATTTTGCATGTAATAAGGCAAACTATTCCTTCTATTTGCATCACAGAATTTTCACGAGTCAAAGATGATTTTATATTAACTAAAAAGGGATGAAACAAATGAACATTTTAGTTGGAATTTTACTGTCGTTATTTATTTTTGTCACAGGTGTTCTCTTTATGAAATTTAACAGCACGTTTTGGAATAATCCACTATTACTCATTTTTAAAAATAGAATCTATGTTAATCAAATAACAGGAAAATCGTTCATAGGTATGAGTCTATTGTATTTCATCATTGCTATCCTATATCATCCGACGATATCGAGTATGGTTGTATTGTACTTAGTTTTAATTCTCATTGATTTCATTGTCGTTGGTTTTATCATTTATACGAAAAACAGAAACCATATTAAAGTACAATAAGGCTTTAAAAAATCAGTAAAGGCACTTATAGTTCACTAAACATGAAATTTGAGTGCCTTTTCTATAGTTGATATTTCGATAATAGGAAAACAAATCACATAACGGAGTGTGTGTTAAAAAACCGTGCCATTGATTCGATGAAAGTGAAAGTAGAAAAGAGAATGTCGTTCAAGTAATTAAATAGAGCGAGGTGGACGTCTAAAAAGAAGCAACCGCTCAAGTCTTCAATGACGATTGAAGGAAAATATCGATGCACTCCATTTTTTCTTGGGAATGTACTTTTAATAACACGAGTTACTCTTCCTATGATTGCTAAGGTTTGTGGGGTACCCTTGAGGACTCAACTCTAGCATTCTTAATATTGTCAATGAATCTGATATAGGTAACACCGATGCTTCCAACCTACCAAAGTCCCAAAATCTTCAAATAAAAAAGCCAATGCACAAACCGTACATTGACTTCAAGCGTTATTTAGACTCATATCTCATCTTCTTTTTGGACTGTTTCACCCAATATGGCAAACGTTCCTCTAATGTTCGAAACCCATATTTCTCAGTTTCCTGAATTTCATCCAATACTGAATATTTACCTTTCTTACGCTCATAATTTTTAAAATAATCATTATCCTTCAGAGATAAATTTAACTTTCCGTTTTGATCAATAGAGATGATTTTGGCTTTCACAGTTTGACCTGGTGACAAAAGCTTTTTTAAATTATGTACATAATCATCCATGATTTCGGATATATGAATGAGTCCTTCAGTACTGTCAGGGGTCTCGACGAATGCGCCGTAGGGTTGAATACCAGTCACGCGTACTTTGACATGTTGTCCAACACGATACTGTCTTTTCAACATTCATAACCCCTTATCGATTAGTTTTTAACATTTTTATCATAGCACATCTTTTGAGAATCTCCTAACTATTCGTTATATGAAATGGATATTTTAACATTCACAAACAACTGTTTTTAACAGGATAAACGTGATTTGACAACTATTTACAAAAGTATCGTAAAGTCACTATTTTCAAGAGAAAGGCTATTGCAATATTAAGGTTAAAAAGGCTATAATTGCTTATAAATGAAAGCGCTTAATCACTATCGATTGATTTAAATTGATGCGAGCATGTCAGTGGGTCATGACATATGGAACGTACGGCTTTTATGTTGATACAAATAGTGTTTTCTTTTACAAATATGTCATGAATATGTCATGATAGATGTAAGGGTTTTCTTATAATAAACAAAGGAGGATTTTAAATGATTCCATATCAACACGAACCATTTACAGATTTTACGAAAGAGGAAAATCGCGAGGCTTATTTTCGTGCATTAGAAAAGGTTGAAAGTGAACTCGGGCAAGACTATCCATTAATTATTGGTGGAGAACGTATATTCACTGAAGACAAAACACGTGTATACAATCCTTCAAATCGCGAAGAAACAATCGGCTATGTTTCAAAAGCGACTAAAGAACATGCACAACAAGCGTTAGAAGCAGCAAAAGAAGCGTTTAAAACTTGGAGAAAAGTAGATCCAAAAGTACGTGCCAATATTTTATTCAGAGCTGCTGAAATTACACGTAAGCGTAAGCATGAATTTTCTGCATTATTGTCAAAAGAAGGCGGCAAACCTTGGAAAGAGGCAGATGCGGATACAGCGGAAGCGATTGACTTTATGGAATATTATGGTCGTCAAATGCTTGAACTTAAAGATGGCAAGCATGTGAACAGCCGTCCTGGCGAATACAATCAGTTTGATTACTTACCTGTAGGTGTAAGTGTTGTTATTTCTCCATGGAACTTTGCGTATGCGATTATGGCGGGTACAACGTCAGCACCACTTGTAACGGGGAATACAGTATTATTAAAACCATCTTCTAATACACCAATTATTTCATATAAATTTATGGAAGTTTTAGAAGAAGCCGGTTTACCTAAAGGGGTCGTGAACTGGATTCCTGGTTCTTCAAGTGAAATTGGTGACTTCTTAATTGAAAACAAAGATGTGGGTCTCATTTCATTTACAGGTTCTAAAAAAGTCGGTAAAGAAATTATCCAAAAAGCTGCAGTCATTCAAGAAGGTCAAAACCATATTAAACGTGTTATTGCTGAAATGGGTGGTAAAGACGCAATCATCGTCGACAACGAAGCAGATTTACAAGTTGCGACAGATTCGATTGTTTACTCAGCATTCGGTTTCTCTGGTCAAAAATGTTCAGCATGTTCACGTGTTATCGCGCACCAAGACATTTATGATGAATTGTTAGAGCGCGTTAAAGAAGCAACAGAAAAAATTAAAGTGGGTAATGCTGCAGAACCAGATACGTATGTGGGTCCTGTCATTGACCAAAAATCTTTAGATAAAATTAAAAACTACATCGAAATTGGTAAAGAAGAAGGTCGTCTTGTAACGGGTGGTAACACGGACGAAGAAGTGGGTAACTTTGTATATCCAACAATTTTCGCTGATTTAGATCCAAATTCACGCGTGATGCAAGAAGAAATTTTCGGACCAGTTGTTGGTTTCACTAAAGTTAAAGACTTTGATGAAGCAATTGATGTTGCGAATGATACTGAATACGGTTTAACAGGTGCCGTGATTTCAAATAACCGTATGAAGTTAGAACAAGCGCGTCGTGACTTCATGGTCGGCAACCTTTACTTCAACCGTGGCTGTACAGGCGCAGTCGTGGGTTACCAACCATTCGGTGGCTTCAAAATGTCAGGTACAGACTCAAAAGCAGGTGGACCAGACTACTTAGTATTACACATGCAAGGTCGTTCAGTATCAGAACATCTATAATGATGAATTAAATAACAGAAATGTACAAAGCATCACGTTTTGTACTGAATGTAGGGTAAATCATTTATGAGCACCGTTCACTACTTGAATGATAGGTATTGGATGATACTATTAATCGATTTGCCCTACACTTTCATGTGAAGAGATGTGCGTATTATATTTAAGGAGGAGATTGCATGGTAACAAAATCTGAGGAAATCATTGAAAAAACGAATCATTATGGAGCGCATAACTATTTACCACTTCCAATCGTTATTGCTGAAGCTGAAGGGGTATGGGTGAAAGACCCAGAAGGCAATCGTTATATGGACATGTTAGCGGCATATTCAGCGGTCAACCAAGGTCATCGTCACCCTAAAATCATTCAAGCTGTTAAAGAACAAGCGGATCGTGTGACTCTTGTTTCACGTGCTTTCCATAGTGACAACTTAGGTGAATGGTATGAAAAAATCTGTAAATTATCAGGTAAAGAGAAAGCCTTACCGATGAATACAGGTGCAGAAGCGGTAGAAACTGCATTGAAAGCTGCACGTCGTTGGGCATATGAAGTGAAAGGCATTAAACCAAATGAAGCTGAAATCATTGCAATGGTCGGTAACTTCCACGGACGTACAATGGCGCCAGTATCACTTTCTTCAGAAAAAGAATATCAACGTGGTTATGGTCCACTTTTAGAAGGTTTTCAAAATGTTGAATTTGGTAACATTGAAAGCTTAAAAGCTGCAATTAATGAAAATACTGCTGCTGTCCTCATTGAACCGATTCAAGGTGAGGCAGGGATTAACATTCCACCAGAAGGCTATTTAAAAGCAGTACGTGAACTTTGTGACGAACACAACGTATTATTTATTGCTGATGAAATTCAAGCTGGTTTAGGACGTACAGGTAAGTTATTTGCGACAGATTGGGACGATGTGAAATCAGATGTATACATTTTAGGTAAAGCACTTGGGGGCGGTGTATTACCAATTTCTGTTGTTCTTGCAGATAAAGAAGTGCTTGATGTCTTTACGCCAGGTTCACACGGTTCTACTTTTGGGGGCAATCCATTAGCATGTGCTGCTTCACTAGCGGCGCTTGACGTGATTGTGGATGAAGACTTACCAGGTCGCTCTCTTGAACTCGGTGAATACTTTAAAAATGCATTACTTGAAATCGATCACCCAGCAATTAAAGAGGTCCGTGGTCGTGGTCTCTTTATCGGTGTGGAATTGCATGAAGATGCGCGTCCATATTGCGAACGTCTTAAAGATGAAGGGCTTTTATGTAAAGAAACACACGATACAGTCATTCGATTTGCACCCCCATTAGTCATTACTAAAGAAGAGTTAGATTTTGCGATTGAAAAAGTGAAAAAGGTGTTCGCACAAGGGTAAAAGTTACACGTTTAAATTGAGCGGAAAGCACTTTAAAATAAAATCGCTTATGTTACAATACGAATGTAAGCGAAAACAATAGTAGGAAAAAGAGGCGAAATGGATCATGGCTGAAAAAAATAATTTAGTGACGTCAACGCAAGGCATCATTAAGGAAGCAATGCATAAATTAGGCTTTGATGATGGCATGTATGAACTTATCAAAGAACCTTTAAGATTTTTGACAGTACGTATTCCAGTGAGAATGGATGATGGTACAGTTAAAACATTTACGGGTTACCGCGCACAACACAACGATGCAGTCGGACCAACTAAAGGTGGGGTACGTTTCCACCCAGACGTTGATGAAGAAGAAGTTAAAGCATTGTCAATGTGGATGACATTAAAATGTGGTATTGTCGATTTACCATATGGCGGTGGTAAAGGTGGTATCGTTTGTGACCCACGTCAAATGAGTATTCATGAGGTTGAGCGACTATCTCGTGGTTATGTGCGTGCGATTTCACAAATTGTTGGACCGACAAAAGACATTCCAGCGCCAGACGTATTCACAAACTCTCAAATTATGGCATGGATGATGGATGAATATAGTCAAATGGACGAATTCAACTCTCCAGGCTTTATTACAGGTAAACCGATCGTATTAGGAGGATCACAAGGACGTGATCGCTCAACAGCATTAGGTGTGGTTATCGCAATTGAAGAAGCAGCAAAACGTCGTGGCAAATCAATTGAAGGTTCACGTATTGTGATTCAAGGTTTCGGTAACGCAGGAAGCTTTTTAGCGAAATTCTTATATGATAAAGGTGCCAAAATTGTAGGTATTTCAGATGCTTACGGTGCACTTCATGACCCAGAAGGACTAGACATTGACTACTTATTAGATCGTCGTGACAGTTTTGGTACAGTGACAAACTTATTTGAAGATACCATTTCAAACAAAGAGTTATTCGAATTAGACTGTGATATTTTAGTACCAGCAGCCATTGCGAACCAAATTACTGCAGACAACGCAGCAGACATTAAAGCTGAAATTGTTGTCGAAGCAGCCAATGGACCAACAACGCCTGAAGCAACAAAAATTTTAACTGAACGTGGTATTTTATTAGTGCCAGACGTGCTTGCAAGTGCTGGTGGCGTAACGGTTTCATACTTTGAATGGGTACAAAATAACACAGGTTATTATTGGACTGAAGATGAAGTCAACGAAAAATTACGTGAAAAATTAGTGACGTCATTCGATACGATTTATTCATTAGCTGAAAATCGTAAAATTGATATGCGTTTAGCAGCCTACATTGTCGGTATTAAACGTACTGCAGAAGCGGCACGTTATCGTGGTTGGGCATAGAATAATAGATAAAAAGCAGAGACGCTGAATACGTGCGTCTCTGTTTTTTTATACCTTTAACTCAAAATGAACTTTTGGTAGACACCAGCCGTTCATAAAATATGAAATTGCACCTTTAAGCAACAGGAGGAAACAACAATGAATAGAATTACGTTTACACTCATCATCGCAACCATTTTTACCGTAGCGGGTATCACATTTGCAACGAAGCACGAATGGCTCATTGCTGCAGTATTCATCATCATCGGCGTGATTTATGTGATTAAAGGGGTGAATAGAGGTTCATCCAAAAAGTAACATGGACAACGATAACTGAACTGAAATCGTGAATTTGTGTTTTAAATTGGAAAAATGAAATTCAAAATAGCCAATGGATGGGATATAAAATTTTTTAATTGTCTAACCTGGATATATTTTCATCAAATTGCACACATGGATAACCTTTTTAAAATTCCGCAATTGCTGTCATGGACTCGTGTTCTATGGGGAGCGGAAAGCGTAGCCATGAGGGCAATCAAAAACATAAATCTTAGGAATAGGGCAAGTTAAATGAAATACTACATCAATAGCATCAAAGTTTTTCATTTCTATTCACCTTAACAGATTTTATATTTTCATATTTTACTTGTTGCTCATCATAGGAGAGGGGCCGGGAAACGTCATTGTATCCCGGCCCCTGGCTATTGCTAATTTGTTGTAAATGAAAAAGTGAGGTGCTTATTGTTGGATTAAAGCGTGATATACATCTGGATAGTTCGTAAAGACGCCTGTCACCCCATATTGATTTAAACGCATCATTGTTTTTTTATCGTTCACAGTATAAGGGTGAATATAGAAACCTTGTTGACGCAATGAACGTGTGTTTTGGGCTGTTAAATCATGATAATCTGGCCCTACACCAACTGCATATCTTTGAATGTTGTGTAAATCAGTCGCGGATTGACGTGAAAGTTCGCCTCGCTCCAACAATTGTACAAGTGGAATATAAGGGTTAAGTTGATGTACTTTTTTTAGACTTTCTTTTGAAAACGATTGAATCACCACTTTCCCATTGCTCAAATTATTTTTACAGTCGAGACCGTGTTGATGTAACTTTTGAAGCAGTTTTTCTTCCATTCCTGGATAAACATCTGGTGATTTCGTTTCTATGTAATAATTGGCTTGCGTACCATAACGATTGAAAATTTCGTCGAGCGTTGGCACTTGTTGACCGACGTATTGTGAATTTTGATATTCTGGATGTTTTTCGTTAAACCATGAACCCGCATCTAACTTTTTTAATTCTGCCAATGTATAGTGGTCGACACGGCCTGTGCCATTCGTCGTACGGTCCACTTTATCATC
The DNA here is from genome assembly GCF_002902385.1 of Staphylococcus intermedius NCTC 11048. GTDB lineage: Bacteria > Bacillota > Bacilli > Staphylococcales > Staphylococcaceae > Staphylococcus > Staphylococcus intermedius. The sequence continues at coordinate 280,115 of NZ_PPQH01000009.1, forward strand.
ATGCATCGCCACTAAATGACCGTCTTTCGTCATTTGTAAATCAATTTCTAAATAATCAGCGCCCATTTCGTTAAGGCTTTTGTCATAAGAAGCAAAAGTATGTTCAGGCGCATAACCGCTTGCACCACGATGACCAATGTTGACATGAGGTTTGTTTAATACATTATGTTGACTTGGTGACAGTGGTGTAGCTTGATGGTGTTGGGCAGCGCTTTGAGGTGAACCTGCTTGGGTGTTGTCAGCGAGCGCGTTTGCACCTACAATGAGTGACCCAATCAAAACGGTTGATGCTAATAAATGTGATGTGACTTTCATATTGATGCCTCCTTAATTAATGGTGTTAATGTTAGCATAGAGAAAATTCAAAAAAACGGCAATAGTCTTAATTCAAAAATTACTTTATCTTTATGTTTGAAATGATCGCCACACATTCAGTTAAAAGGGGACGTCAAATTTTCGTAACACAATAGAATATGTAGATGTTGGGGGATATTTCAACGCAATAACGCCTGATCAAACTTTGTGACAGTTCAATCAGGCGAGGATATGTTTTTCAGAGCTGAGTCACAGGCACCATAGCACTCCTATGAATTATGCGTTAGTATGATGTTGTGCTAAATGTGTCTTTGCGACTTTGATTTGATGACGAACAGCGTCTTGACCAGTGGCACCATAGCTTTGACGACGTTTGACCGCTTCATCAGGCTGTAAGTATTGATAAATGTCTGCTTCGATCTGTGCGTGATGATCTTGATACACCGCTAATGGGACATCGAGTAAATACATCTCATGTTGGATGGCCCACAGTACAAGTTTGCCGACGATTTCATGTGCCTCTCTAAATGGGATACCTTTCGTGACAAGGTAGTCCGCTAACTCAGTCGCATTTGAAAAGTCTTGGCGTACGGTTTCTTGCAAACGATCGGTATTGACAGTCATCGTTGCAACCATACCGTCAAAGATGCGGAGTGAGCCTTTAACGGTTTCAATCGCATCGAATAAGCCTTCTTTATCTTCTTGCATATCTTTATTGTAAGCGAGTGGCAATCCTTTTAATGTCATTAATAGGCTGACGAGATGTCCTGTTGTACGGCCGACTTTACCACGAATGAGCTCTGCCATATCTGGATTTTTCTTTTGCGGCATAATTGAAGAGCCTGTTGAAAATCCGTCAGACAATGTGATGAATTTTGCTTCTTCTGATGACCAAAAGATGATTTCTTCAGCAAAACGAGACAAGTGAATCATCGTTAAGTTAATATTGTTCAACGTTTCAACAATGTAGTCACGATCACTCACGGCATCGATACTGTTTTCATATAACGCGTTAAAACCAAGTAATGTTTGCGTTTCATGACGGTCGATCGGATACGTTGTCCCACTTAAAGCTGCTGCGCCTAAAGGGGAAACGTCGATACGTGCTAACGCCTCTTTAAAACGCGTTTGATCACGTTCAAGCATCCAGAAATACGTCATGATATGATGCGCAAATGAAATTGGTTGTGCACGTTGAAGGTGAGTGTAGCCGGGCATGATGGTTTCTACATGCTGTTCTGCAAGCTGTAATAACGTTTGTTGAAAAGTATGAAGGTATTCAATGATGGTCTGGACTTCTTTTTTTGTATACAGATGCATATCCGTTGCGACTTGGTCATTACGGCTACGACCCGTATGCAGTTTGCCACCCACAGGACCGATACGTTTGATCAATTCATGTTCAACATTCAAATGGATGTCTTCTAACGCCGCTTGAAATTCAATTTTACCTTCATGAAAGTCATGTTGAATCGCTTGTAATGTTTCGATGATTAACGCACTTTCTGCTTCGGTTAAAATGTGTTGGTGTGCAAGCATGGTCGCGTGCGCAATACTGCCTTGAACATCTTCGTCAATGAGCGTTTGATCAAAGTGAATCGACGCATTAAACGCATCGACCCACGCTTCTGGTTTTTCTTCAAATCTGCCGCCCCAAGCTTTTTTACTCATCCGCATAGCCTCCATGTAACATCGCATTCACTTGTGTAGGTAAACCGTAAATATCGATAAAGCCCACTGCTGATTGTTGGTTGAATGCATCTTCTTTTGTATAAGTCGCTAATTTTTCATTGTAAAGTGTGTAAGGAGATTTTCTACCGTTTACAATGGCATGACCTTTGAACAATTTGACACGAACATCACCAGTGACATATTTTTGCGTCTGATCAACAAACGTTTTAAGCGCATCAGTTAAAGGTGAGAACCATAAGCCGTTATACACTTGTTCAGCAAATTGTTTTTCAATAATCGGTTTGAAATGTGCCACATCTTTTGTCAAAGTGATAGTTTCTAGCGCTTGGTGTGCTTTAATAAGGACTTCAGCGCCAGGTGTTTCATACACTTCTCTTGATTTAATACCAACGAGACGGTTTTCAATATGGTCGATTCTACCGATACCGTGTTTTCCAGCAAGTTCATTTAAATACAAAATCAGGTCATCTAATGCATAATGCTGACCATCGATATGTGTCGGAATCCCTTGTTCAAATGAGATTAAAATTTCATCAGCCGTATCAGGTGTATCTTCTAATTCACTTGTTAAATCATATGCATCTTGAGGAGGTGCTACATAAGGATCTTCTAATACACCACATTCGTTACTACGACCCCATAAGTTTTGATCGATTGAATACGGAGAATCTTTGCCAATTGGGACTGGAATATTGTGTTTTTTCGCATAATCAATTTCCTCTTCACGACTCCAACCCCATTCACGTACGGGTGCAATCACTTTAAGGTTCGGATCTAATGCTTTAATCGCCACTTCAAAACGCACTTGGTCATTACCTTTTCCTGTACAACCATGCGCAATCGCTACGGCATTCGTTTCATGAGCGATTTCCACTAACTTTTTAGAAATAAGTGGGCGAGATAATGCAGAAACGAGCGGATATGTTTGTTCATACATTAAATTACCTTTAATCGTATAACCGACATAATCTTCCGCAAATTCCTTCGTCGCATCAATAACATGAGATTCAATTGCGCCCATATCGAGTGCTTTTTGATAAACAAGGTCTAAATCTTTACCTTCGCCAACATCCAAACAGCATGCAATCACATCGTAACCTTGTTCGATCAACCATTGCACTGCCACACTCGTATCTAAACCGCCTGAATATGCTAAAACCACTTTATCTTTCATCCTAGTCACCTCTGTTGAAAATTTAATATTTGATTAACTTTACTATAACATATATGAATTTATATGCAAATACCCAAATAAATATTCGCGAAAAATACATGTCAATTCATATGCTTGGGTAAGTCAATTGAATTTGTTGAGACAACTTAGTAAAATAAATTTATGTTAAGTTAAATTAGGAGGCAAAAGTGTATGACACATATCCAATTAGATTATCAAAAAGCTTTAAAATTTTTCGGTCAACACGAATTAGATCAGCAACAAGATGCTGTTAAAACAATTCACCGTACTATTCATGAAGGTACAGGTGCAGGCAGTGACTTCTTAGGATGGGTTGACCTACCAGTTAATTACGATAAAGAAGAATTTTCACGTATTAAAGAAGCAGCTAAGCAAGTTCAATCACATTCAGATGTACTTGTCGTAATCGGTATTGGTGGTTCGTACCTTGGTGCACGTTCAGCAATCGAAATGTTAACACCAGCATTCAAAAAAGATAGTGAATATCCTGAAATCATCTTTGCAGGAAACCATTTATCATCTTCATATTTACAATCACTGATTGACTATTTAGCTGACAAAGACTATTCAGTTAACGTGATTTCAAAATCTGGTACAACAACTGAACCTGCAGTCGCATTCCGTATTTTCAAAAAATTATTAGAAGACAAATATGGTAAAGAAGAAGCGGTTAAACGTATTTTTGCAACTACTGACCAAGCTAAAGGTGCATTAAAACAACTTGCAACAAATGAAGGCTACGAAACATTTGTCGTACCTGATGATGTCGGCGGACGTTTCTCAGTATTAACTGCAGTTGGTTTATTACCAATCGCTGTTGCTGGTATTGATATCGATGCAATGATGGGCGGTGCAGCAAAAGCGCGTGAAGAATTATCATCAGACGATTTATCTTCAAACATCGCTTACCAATATGCATCTATCCGTAACATCCTTTACAACAAAGGTTACACAACAGAAATGTTAATCAACTATGAACCATCATTACAATACTTCAATGAATGGTGGAAACAATTATTTGGTGAATCAGAAGGTAAAGACTTAAAAGGGATCTATCCTTCAAGTGCCAACTTTACAACTGACTTACACTCATTAGGTCAATATGTACAAGAAGGTCGTCGTTTCTTAATCGAAACAGTGTTAAAAGTAGAAAATCCAGAACACGACATTACAATTGAAGAAGACGCGGATGACTTAGATGGTTTAAACTACTTGGCGGGTAAAACAGTAGATGAAGTTAACACTAAAGCATTCGAAGGGACTTTACTTGCGCATACTGACGGTGGCGTGCCAAACATGGTTGTTAAATTACCACGTTTAGACGCTGAAACTTATGGTTATGTCGTATACTTCTTTGAATTAGCTGTAGCAATGAGTGGTTACCAATTAGGTGTGAACCCATTCAACCAACCAGGTGTAGAAGCTTATAAACAAAACATGTTTGCGTTATTAGGTAAACCTGGATTTGAAGATAAGAAAAAAGATTTAGAAGCACGCTTATAATTTAAGATTGTTTTTGAACCGTATATGAATGAAAGACTGATGAGGCATAATGTCTTGTCAGTTTTTTTATTGCGAGCGTCGATTGAATTTTGACATAGATGACCGATTTGTATTATGAGTATATTTGTCATCGCTCTCATTGTTCAAAGTGAATGAATAGATGAACGCAAACAAACAATGAAGCGTGTGATTTAAATGTAAAAGTTAACGTTTTAAGAGAAATTATGATAAGATAAAATTTGTTATGATGAATTTGAAATGATTGGGAGTGCAAAATTGAAGTTTCTGTTAAAGATGACATTCGCCTTAATGAGTGCAATGGTAGTTTTAGCCGTCATCGTCTTGCTTGTTGTGATACCCTATGAAGTAAAGCATCAAAATATGGACACGACACTTCAACCTCACGATCGGCTGTTGGTGAATAAACTCGCACCACGCTTCAATGGGATTCATCATCAAGATATCGTGGTCTACCGTGTCGATCAACAATATCGTGTTGGACGTGTGATTGGCGAACCTGGGCAATCGGTGGAATTTCAAAATGGCGACTTGTATTTGGACCATACGCCTGTGAAAGAATCGTATGTGCACCAACAAGATCATAAGTCGTGGTCATTGAAATCACTGCCGAATTCAGAAAGTGACATCATTCCTCCAAACACGTATTTAATATTAAACGATCAACGTGATGATGGTGCGGATTCGCGAACGTTTGGTCTCATTAAGAAATCAAATATTGAAGGTAAGTTATGGCTTCGTTATTATCCTTTCGATAGAATAACGACTCATTTTTAAAATAAGAGGTGTAAAACTGTGAAAAAAGAGACAATAGAATGGCTGCTGTCTATAGGATTAGCATTATTGATTGTAGGTCTACTGTATGCATTTGTCATTAAACCGTACAATATTAAAGGGGATTCCATGGATCCTACATTAAAAGATGGCGAAAGAGTCATCGTTAACAAACTTGGTAAAACTTTAGGTCATTTAGATAATGGAAATGTGATTGTATTCCATGCAGATGAAACGAATGACTATGTGAAACGTATTATCGGTAAACCGGGAGACCATGTTGTTTATAAAGATGATCAACTTTATCTTAATGGCAAAAAAGTAGATGAACCTTATTTAGATTACAATCTTAAACATAAGACATATGAACAAATTACAGGTTCTTTTGATTCTAAAGACTTACCAGGCAGTAACGGCGAGGCACAGATTCCGAAAGACAAATATTTGGTGTTAGGTGACAACCGTGAAGTAAGTAAAGACAGTCGTGCTTTTGGTCTGATTGATAAAGACCAAATCGTAGGGAAAGTCGCATTTAGATTCTGGCCATTGAGTGAATTTAAAATCAACTTCAATCCAGATCATACAGATACACAAGAGTAACAATCATAATACATGATATATTGTTTGCATCAATAAGATAAGAACTTAGGCTGGGAGACTATTTCGTTTTCCCAGCTTTTTCTGTGCCAAAGATGCAACATATGACTGACTTTCATAGAGTATCGCAAGCGGTTAATGCTATAATTAATGTTAAATCATGAATCATAATTTGGACTTAAGATAGGGGGGATTCGATGTTTCGAACATTATTAGGTCGTGCTGGAACGGGCAAAAGCACACACATGTTAGCGGAAATTAAAGAAAAAATGAAAGCACAACCGATAGGACAGCCTATCATCATCATTACACCGATGCAGGGGACGTATTTGTATGAACAAGCGCTCGTTAATGATACAGAGTTGTTAGGCAGTGTGCGTACAGAAGTGTTGCACTTTGAACGGCTTGGACATCGCATTGTGCAAGAATTAGGTGGGGTGCATGAGAAACGTTTGTCGTCGATTGCGATTGAGATGATGATTTACGATATTTTACAAGAGACACAGCAAGAGTTGAAGTTGTATCGTTCACAAGTACGTTATATGGGGTTTAGTACAAAAGTGCGTGAACAAATTCAAGATTTTGAAAAATATGCCGTGACGCCTGAGATGGTATCAGAAATGGCTGTAGATGAGCATCTTGATCCGCGTACACGTCATAAGTTATATGATATTGCGCTGATTTATGAAAAACTGCAAGAACGTCTGTCCTCGGAATATTTTACCGGTGAAGCGTTGATGAATCGACTCGTCACGTTGATTCCACAGTCGCAATGGCTCAAACAAGCAGAAATATACATAGATGGTTTCCACAACTTTTCTACCCAAGAATATCAAATGATTGAAGCATTGGTAAAACATGTGAAGTCTGTGACAGTCGCACTCACAACAAACGGTGATTCAGATGCATTAAGTATGTTTCGAAAGCCATCTGAGTCATTGCGTCATTTTGAGGAGATGGCTCAGCGCATACAACAACCACTTGAACGGCTGTATTTTAATTCGCAGCAACGTTTTAAGTCTCAGTCATTACGCGTGTTAGAAGCGCAATTTGATGCATTGCAACCTGAAAGTCATCATACCGCAGACGACGGGGTTCGTATCATAGAAGCACCGACGACACGTGAAGAAGTGAATGAACTGGCACGTGCGATTTTAAGAGATGTGCGTGAAAAACAATACCGTTATCAAGATATTGCAATTTTGTATCGTGATCCAGCTTACGTTTATTTATTAGATGCGATATTGCCACAATATGATATTCCGTACAATATTGACGTCAAAAAATCAATGACGCATCATCCAATTATGGAAATGTTACGTGCCTTAATCGAAGTGTTACAAACCGATTGGCAGTTTGAACCGTTGATGCGTTTGTTGAAAACGAATGTCTTAACGCAAACATTTTCAGACAGTGCGTATTTAGTCCATTTATTGGAAAACTTTGCGATTGAGCGTGGTATTTATGGTAAACGTTGGGTCGATCCACAATATTTCGAACTGAATCAATTTCGTAAAATGGGCATCCGACCGAATGACCCGTTGACCGAAGAAGAGACGGCGACGTTTGAACGTGTCATTGATTTAAAAACGAATGTGTTTAATAAGCTGATGAATTTTGAAGAAAAGTTAGCACAAGGTTCAAATGCCAAAGCGTTTGCGACATATTTTTATGAAGCGATGGAAGATTTTGAATTGCCGAATCAATTAATGACGCAGCGTGACATGTTGGATCAGCAAGGTGAACATGAAGCGGCGGAAGAAATCGATCAAATTTGGAATGGGTTTATTCGTGTGTTGGACGATGTCGTGACTGTGTTTGGTGAACGTGAAATGACATTGACACGCTTTTTAGAAGTGTTGGATGTCGGTTTGAACGAACTCGAATTTTCAATGATTCCACAAACGTTAGATCAAGTGACGATTGGGACGATGGATTTAGCGAAAGTGGACAATAAAAAACACATTTATATGATTGGCATGAATGATGGTGTGATGCCGCAAGCGATTAACGGTTCGGGACTTATTTCTGATAATGAAAAGAAAGATTTTGAAACGTATGCGGGTGTGCAGTTGAGTCCAACTTCAGATATTTTACAAATGGATGAAGCTTTCGTCTGTTATTTTGCGATGACACGTGGGACAGATGCAGTGACATTTTCATACAGTCTGATGGATGCGAGTGGTGCTGAGCGTGAGAAAAGCCCATTTTTAAATGATGTGCTTCAAATGTTTCAAAATTTGGACATCACGCAATTAACACATGAGCAAGCGCGTGACACTTTGTTATTAATCGAGCACCCACATCAAACGAAAGTGCATCTATTCGAAGCGTTTAAAACGTGGTTAGATGAAGGATTAATTTCGGATACATGGTTTACGACATATGCAGTGATGGCACAATATCCACAACTCGATGAGGGTCTGGCACATTTGAAATCGGCACTCACGTACAACAATGACACGGTGCAACTCGATGCGGACTTGACGACACAGTTATACGGTGAAGCGATTCATGCGAGTGTGTCCCGTTTTGAAGGATATCAAAGCTGTCCATTTAAGCACTATACATCGCACGGCTTGAAACTGAATGAGCGGACGAAATATCAACTGCAAAACTTTGACTTAGGGACAATTTTCCATGACGTACTCAAATATATTGCTGACAAGGTAGAAGGGCGTTTTAACCAGTTAACAGAGCTTCAAATTGCACAATTGACGAATGAAGCATTGAAGACATTGTTACCCCATGTACAATTTAATTTGTTGAATTCAACGTCGTATTATCGCTATTTATCACAACGAATTGGCGCTATCGTGCAAGCGACATTGTATGCGATGAAGTACCAAACATCGCATTCTCAATTTAAGCCAATCGCCTTTGAAAAGTCTTTCCGTAAATCACCGAAAGACGCATCAGAACTGAAAGCAGAAACGTTGTATACGTCACAAGGGATGCCGATTTATATTCGTGGTCAAATTGATCGTATTGATACGTACCAAAAAAATAATAAAAGCTTCGTCAATATTATCGATTACAAATCATCATCAACAAGCGCGTCACTCGATTTGGTAAAAGTGTATTACGGGTTGCAAATGCAAATGATGACGTATATGGATATTGCGTTACAAAACAAGGAACGTTTAGGTTTAGTGGAAGAAGTGAAACCAGGCGGCTTTTTATACATGTACGTGCATCAGTTTAGAGATGAAAAGCGGGCGTGGAATGAGATCCAAGCGGCCAAATTAGATGAAGCCTTTTTGAAGTCTTATCAACTGCAAGGCTTACTCAACAATGATGTCGATGTGTTGGACGCTTATGATGAGCGATTGACGAGTGGCTTTAAATCAGACATTGTCCCACTCGGTATGAAAAAAGACGGTAGCTTGAATGCGACGAGTAAAGTGGCTGACGAAGCAACGATTTATAAATTAATTCAACATAATAAGCAAAACTTTGTAGATATTGCGAGTCGTATTATGGATGGCCACAATGAAGTCGCGCCGATACAATACCGCAATCAATTGCCATGCCAATATTGTCAGTATCAAGCCGTCTGTCACGTCGATAGTATGATTGATAGTCCGAAATATCGTCGTGTTGATGAAAAAATTAAGCCACTAGAAATATTGGCAGCAGAAGAAGAGGAGGATGACGTATGATTCCAACAAAACCTGATCACGTACAGTGGACCGATGCACAGTGGGAAAGCATCTATGCTAAAGGACAAGATGTGCTCGTGGCAGCAGCGGCTGGTTCTGGTAAGACCGCAGTACTGGTTGAACGAATCATTCAGCGTATTTTACGTGACGGAATCGATGTGGACCGCTTGCTTGTCGTAACATTTACGAACTTAAGTGCACGCGAAATGAAACATCGTGTTGAAGCACGTATTCAACAAGCAGCAATTGAAGATCCTTCTAATCAACATTTAAAAAATCAACGTACAAAAATACACCAAGCGCAAATTTCGACGTTGCATAGTTTTTGTTTGCGATTGATTCAGCAACATTATGACGTGTTGGACATTGATCCGAACTTTAGAACAGCGAGTGAAGTTGAGAATGTTTTGTTGCTTGAAGAAGTGATTGATGACGTATTTGAAGCGCATTACGATCGATTAGATCCGACCTTTGTGACGCTCACTGAACATATTTCTACAGACCGCGATGATGCTGCATTACGCCAGATGGTGAAGCATTTATATTATTTTAGTATTGCGAATCCTGACCCTATCAACTGGTTGCATTCACTCGATCAACCTTATTTGGAACGTCATCTACAACAGCACTATTTAGATATTTTAAACAAGTACATTCGTTTATATTTAGAAGCGGCACAAAATGCGATAGAAGAAGCGTATCATCAGTTTGAATTAGTTGGCGATTTTCCAAAACATGTTGAATTTATTGATGGACATAGACAATTTTTGAGACAACTGTTAAGTGAACGGCACATTGATAAATCCGCATTGGCTGAATATCAACTCGGGCGTATACCGACAAAACCGAAAGCTGTGAAAGAAGATCCGATGCTCGATGCGGCTTATGAGAACTTTAAAGCGTATTATGAGCAATTTAAAGATAATCTTAATGCAGTGAAATCGACTTTTGTTGGACGTGGTGATGAGACGTTGCTTGAGGAATTACAACATTTGGCACCGCGTGTGAATTATTTGGCGACCTTAACAGAAGACGTCATTCATGCATTTAGTCGTGCGAAACGAGCGCGTAATATTTTAGACTTCTCGGATTATGAACATTTTGCGTTACAAATTTTAAGAGATCAAAATGGTGAGCCGTCAGAAATTGCCGCATTGTATCGTGAACGTTTTGAAGAAATTTTAGTCGACGAATATCAAGATACCAACCGTGTGCAAGAGAGTATTATTGCGAGCATTAAACGTGGCGATGAATCCAATGGCAACTTATTTATGGTGGGGGACGTGAAACAGTCGATTTATAAATTTAGACAAGCAGATCCGAGTCTATTTATCGAAAAATACCAACGTTTTAATCAACCCGATCAGTCGAGTGGTTGGCGGATTGATTTATCACAAAACTTCCGTTCACGTAAAGAAGTGCTTTCAACGACGAACTATTTGTTTGATCATATGATGGATGCTGAAGTCGGTGAAATTGAGTATGATGCGGCCGCCAAACTTTATTACGGGGCGCCGTATGATGAAGTCGATATCCCTGTGCAATTCAATGTGCTTATGGTTGATAAAGACAGAGAGATGACCGCGAGTGAACAAGAAGCCTATTTTATCGCAAAACAAGTACAGACCATTCTTGAAACGAAAAAAGTATATGATGCGAAAACAGGCGCGTATCGTCAGGCGCAATATAAAGATATTGTGATTCTTGAGAGAAGTTATAGTAATGCGCGACTTATTCAACAAGCGTTTAAAGATCAAGACATTCCGCTATTTGTGAATAGTAAGCAAGGCTATTTTGAACAAACTGAAATTCGGTTAATGTTGTCATTTTTACGGACGATTGATAATCCGCTACAAGATATTTATTTAGTCGGCTTAATGCGTTCGGTGATTTATCAATTTACAGAAGATGAACTCGCTAAAATTCGTATTGTGTCGCCTCAAGACAACTATTTCTATCAATCGATTCAACATTACATTGAGGATGAAGCGGCGGACCCTGCGATTGTGGCAAAGTTAAAGCCATTTTTAAATGATTTAGCACGCTACCAAGAATACAGTCAGCATCATCCGGTATATCAACTCATCGACAAATTGTTTAATGATCACTACATTATTCAATATTTTAGTGCTTTAGTCGGTGGGCGTGGCCGTCGTGCAAATTTACATGGTTTGTTTAATAAAGCTGTTGATTTTGAAAATTCTAGCTTCCGCGGTTTATTCCAATTTATTCGTTTTATCGACCAAATGATTGAACGCGGTAAAGACTTTGGTGAAGAAAATGTCATTGGTCCAAATGATAACGTGGTGCGTATGATGACCATCCATAGCAGTAAAGGGCTAGAGTTTCCATTTGTTATTTATTCAGGCTTGACGCGTAGTTTTAATAAAAGTGATTTAGGAAAGCCAGTCGTGCTCAATCAACATGAAGGTCTCGGCTTACAATATTACGATGAGACGCAAGGGCTGTTTTATCCATCGCTCATATCTATGAGTATCGATTTGATCAATCAAAAAGAGATGATCTCTGAAGAAATGCGACTCATTTATGTTGCGTTAACACGAGCGAAAGAACAACTCATTTTAATCGGGACATCCAAAAAAGAAGAAGAACTCGATATGATGGCAGCTGCAACAATTGCTGATGAAAAATTAACCGCGATTGATCGATTTAATGCGAAACATCCATTTCAGTTGTTGTATAGTATTTTGAGTAAGCATCAAAATACGAGTATCCAACGTCACCAACGTTTTGAGGTCGATATTGAGTCGTTAGATGCAGCGGTAAAACCACGTTTAAAGTTACAACATATCGAAGCGGGGGATGTCCTCCCAACTGAGCAAGATTTGGCAACGTATCAAGGTCATGCCATTGAAACATTAGAGGCGCGACTTGCATCTACGCCATTAGACGATGAACTAGCGCAACGTGTCATGCAACAATTACTGTACGTGTATCCGTATGGGCAAGCCGTTCAACAAGCTTCGAAACAGTCTGTGTCCGAGCTGAAGCGCCAACTGGATACAGAACAAGCTGACACGAATTATGAGCGTGTCCGTCAATATCGTCTCGGTGTGGCTACTTATGAACGTCCGCAATTTTTACAAGAACAACAACACAGCGCAACAGAAGTAGGCACATTGATGCATACTGTCATGCAACATCTGCCATTTACTGAGGATGGATTATCGGATCAAGCATTAAATGATTATATCGAATCATTAGTCGAACGTTCCATCATTCATGAACGTGATGTCAATGTCATCGCGATGGAAGAAATTAAACGCTTTATCCAAAGTCCATTGTATGCACGTATTGCGCAAAGTAATGAAGTCTATACCGAAATTCCATTTGTCGTTAATCAACATGAAGTCGAACATACAGCAGATACGACAGATGCGTCGATTATTCAAGGGATGATTGACCTCGTCTTTAAAGAAAACGGTCATTATTACTTTGTTGATTATAAAACAGATGCGCTCATTCGTCGTAAAGGTATGTCAGATGAAGACTTAGAAAAACAATTAAAAGAAAAATATCGGATTCAAATGCAATATTATCAACGTGCTTTAGAAACCATTTTAAAATGTCCAGTCAACGGCTATTTGTACTTCTTTAAATATGGAGAGCTAGAGATTTAAAGGGTAGTACTTCAAAAATTTGTGATTTGTCTAAATTTTTCGTTATAATATGACTAAGATATACGTTAGGAGCTGATGATGAATGAAATTTCTATCATTCAAACATAAAGGTGAAACTTCATACGGAGTGAAGGTAAAAAGAGAAGAAGCAGCTTGGGATTTAAAGCAAGTCTTCGCAAATTTTGGTGAAGGTGATTTCCATCCGCGAACATTGCTCGAAGGATTACAACAAAACCAAACATTAGACTTTCAAGAACAAGTACGTAAAGCAGTTGTTGCTGCAGAAAATAGTGGCAACGGTGATGCGTATAAAGTGAAATTTGAAGATATCGAGTTTTTACCACCAGTAACACCTACAAATAACGTCATAGCATTTGGACGTAATTATAAAGCACATGCAGAAGAGTTAAAACATGAAGTGGATCGTTTATATGTATTTACGAAAGCAGCTTCGTCATTAACAGGTGATGAAAGTACAATTCCAAACCACCAAGATATTACGGACGCTTTAGATTATGAAGGTGAACTTGGTGTTGTGATTGGTAAATCAGGTGAAAAAATTCCAAAAGGCTTAGCGTTGGATTATGTTTATGGTTACACGATTATTAATGACATCACAGACCGTAATGCACAAAAAGCCCATGACCAAGCTTTCTTATCTAAAAGTTTAACGGGTGGGTGTCCAATGGGGCCTTACATCGTGACAAAAGATGAACTCCCAACACCTGAAAATGTAAATATTGTCACTAAAGTCAACAATGAAATTCGTCAAGACGGTAATACATCACAAATGATTTTAAAAATTGATGAGTTGATTGAAGAAATTTCAAAATATGTGGCGTTACACCCAGGAGATATTATTGCGACGGGTACACCAGCAGGCGTTGGAGCTGGCATGAATCCGCCGAAGTTTTTACAACCAGGTGATGAAGTGAAAGTTACGATTGATAATATTGGAACGTTAACTAACTTTATTGCGAAAGATTAATATGTAAAGAAGCATCAAGCGATTTTGCGCTTGGTGCTTTTTGCATTGATGTCGTAGTTAGTGTTTTTAAATTGCCGAACTCGCTCTCGCGTTACCCAAGGGATTGCCTCAACTCAATTTGGCTTGATTAAAGTGTACATTTATTAGAAGCCAAATTGGATTTTGGGAGCAGTACAGAAATCTCATGTGGAACAAAGATTTCATCGTACTGCCTCCGCAAGGCTGACTAGACTTCTCAAAAGCATGCGTATTGAGAAGTCAGACAACTACTGCGTTAAACAGTAGCCTCTATCAAAGTTAAAAGACGACATTTTGTTTTTTACTCTATCCCACGGGAGTCTCGAGCGGTTCTTGCAATTCAAGAGAATGCGTCAAAGTGAAAAGGCGTTGCGCAAATCGTATGATGTTTTGACATTCATTTGTTGCATAAAGGTGGAGCAAGGAAGCAGGGAGGTATACGGTGAATGAACTTTATTGATTACGATTTTGAGTTCTATTTCTAAGGCGCTAGGTAGGTGTACTCAAGTGGGCATAAAGCAAACGAAGCATCAATTGCAAACTATCATAAAAAAAATGCACCAATGTATGTTCTCAAATATGTCTTAAAAATAATGTCGCAATTTTGTTACGATAATCTTTATAAGTGTTTGGATTTTCAATAATTAGGTAATTGAAATGTATAGAAGGCTATATTATGTTATGATTGGAAAGATTCGCATTCTAAGGAGGGTACAAATATGATTTTAATCAACGTACACATTGTAAGTTGGATTATACTTTTAATTTTATTTTATGCGACATATGAAAACTATTCAAATAAACAAGGGCCGACGCCGTTATTTAAATCACTTCATATGGCAACACGTTTATTTATGCTTCTCGTTTTAATTACCGGTTTTTGGCTTGCAATCAAAGCATTTTCAGCTACGGGCGTGAGTCATATGTTAATGACTTTGAAAATGCTTGCAGGTATTGCAGTGGTCGGTTTAATTGAAGTGACTTTAGCGCGTAAGAAGAAAAAAGCATCAAGTCGTGGTGTATTTATTGCTACTTTCGTTGTAGCCATTGTGACGATTATTTTAGGTGCTATTTTACCATGGGGGCCTATTACAGGGTTATTCAAATAATCGAACACAAGTTGGAAATGTGAGTCATTCATAAAATGACAACTGTTCATATCAAACAACTCAAAAAGCGAAGGATGCTCAATCTGTGATCCTTCGCTTTTTCTATATTATAGATTACGTGCTTTGTATCCTAACATGTTAATTAAATCTTTCGGATGTGCAAAAGGTGGGGCATAAGCCACTTCAAATTCTGTTAATTCGTCAATGGTTGCTTGATGCATTAATGCCATAGACAGGACATCAATACGTTTGTCGACATCTTTTTGACCCACTGCAGTAGCTCTTAAAATGCGACGTGTTTTTTTATCAAAATACGCTCTTAAATGAACTTTGCTGTTATCAGGGTAATAACCGGCATGCGTATTAATGTTGACTTCGACCATTTGATAATCAAAGTTTTTCAATTCTTGTGGTGAAATACCTGTACTTGCAAGTGTGTAATCGAAAAATTTAACTATATTGGCACCGACGTAGCCTTTGAATTTCACTTCTGGGTTACCGCCAATTTGTTCAGCGACGACACTTGCGCCACGATGTGCACCCCAAGCAAGCGGGACGTGTGCAGGTAAATCAACATGACGATAAAAGTTTGTAACGATATCGCCAACTGCATATATATTTGGAATGTTTGTTTCAAATTTGTCATTGACTGGGATATAACCTTTTGTATCAAGTTGAATACCAGAGCTTTGAATAAACTCTGAATTTGGTCGTACACCGACACCAGCAATAATCATATCATAGTCTTCAACTGCACCTGACGTAAATGTCACCGTATGGCCATTAATCGACTGAATTTCCTCGTTTAAACGATATGGAATGTTGTACTGATTCAGCGCATCAAAAATGACACTGTTCATATCTTGGTCCATGAGTTTATTCACTGCTTCAGAACGATGGATGAGTGTCGGCTGGAGCCCGCGATGATGCATGTTTTCAACCATTTCTAGGCTGACGTAACCTGCACCGACAATGAGCACACTTTGTACATTGTTTTCACGAATATAAGTATCGATTTGATCAGTATCTTCCATATTGCGTAATGTGAAAAGATGTGGGACATCAAAGCTGAGGCGACTTGCGCGTGCACCCGGACTCAGCACTAAAATATCGTAATGATCGACAAAGGTTTCGCCAGTGAGGTGGTTTTTTACAGTCACTGTTTGATTGTTGTCATCAATGTGGAGGACTTCATGTTTCACTTTAACATCAATATCTTTTTTAGCTTTAAATTTTTCTGGCGTTGCTGATAAAATGTTATCTCTATTTTCTACGACATTTCCCAGGTAATAAGGTAAACCACAATTCGCAAAACTCATAAAACCATCTTTTTCATAAACTGTAATACGGCTTTCATTGTCTAAACGTCGAATTTGGCTGGCACTTGTTGCACCTCCAGCAACTGCACCAACGACGATAATATGTTTTGTCATTACAACCACTCCTTTTTCTCTACTGTTGTTTGAATTTTCTAATGTTGTCTTATTTCTCTTTAGGGATATTTAAATTAAAGAAACGATTTAAATAAACACCGATACCGTCGTCATTATTAGACAGTGTGGTTTCTTTAGCGACATGTTTGAGTTCATCTATCGCATTTCCCATCGCAATGCCGTATGACGCATATTTGATCATTTCTAAGTCATTATCTTCATCGCCGAATGCAATAATATGGTCATGGTCAATATTTAAACAATCTTTGACAATATCGATACCGACTGCTTTACTAATGCCTTTTTTGACGATTTCAATGACAGGGAATGGTGCGCCCCAACGTCGATGTTCGATATTTTCAGCATAGAAGCGTGTCAACACTTGTCTCACACGTGGAATCATGGCTTCTTCAGCTTCAATTAATAGCGACGTCGGATCTTCATTTAAGTTTTCGCGTAAATCACCTACTTTGATGAGTGGACTCCCCATACTAAACCCTTCAAAGAGTTGTGGGTCAGGTTGATCTAAAAAGACGCAATCTTTGACTTCAGCAATCATATTTTTAACTTTCATTTTTTTTAACGTTTCAATCATACTTGTCGCAAGTCCTTCATCTAAACGATGATGTTGAACTGGGAATGTATGATCAAAAGGGTGATGTACAAACGCACCGTTAAAATTAACGATAGGCGTTTTTAATCCGAGTTGTTCGTAATAACGCTGACTTGCGCGATAAGGTCGACCTGTTGCAATAATAATGGCGTGACCTTTTTGTTGTAGTGTTTTTAACACACGAAATGTATATTCTGGAATCTCTTTTTCATCATTTAAAAGTGTTCCATCTAAATCTAAACAAATTAAATGCTGTTTCATTCATTATCTCCTTAATGCAAAGTTTCAGTATATCCATATCATAGCATTTTATTGTCGAAAAGTGGTTATTTTGATATATTGTTACTAGTAATAACACAAAAGAGGTGATACGGATGGAAGAGGCACTGAAAGATAGTATTTTAGGCGCACTTGAAAATGTCATTGACCCTGAGTTGGGGATTGATATTGTCAATTTAGGGCTTGTATATAAAGTAGATTTAGATGATGACGGTTTGTGTACTGTTGAAATGACACTGACTTCAATCGGTTGTCCACTAGGGCCACAAATTGTTGATCAAGTTAAAACAGTATTAGCAGAACTTCCGGAAATTCAAGATACAGAAGTGAATATCGTTTGGAATCCACCATGGAATAAAGATATGATGTCACGTTACGCTAAAATTGCGTTAGGTATCAGCTAATATTCTGAAGAGTTAAAGAGGCTTTCTTAATTGTGAATGCAATTTTGAAAGTCTTTTTCACTTAATGCGCGTATGCATTTCGCAAAGTCGACTTTCGGTGGATTGTTGGTAAAAAGTAACAAGACAATGCGCTAAAAAATTTTGAATATATAATAAAGCGTTTACATTAATTTTAAAAATACGATTGCACGAATGAAAACAAAAGTATACAATATATAATC
>NZ_PPQH01000089.1 GCF_002902385.1 Staphylococcus intermedius NCTC 11048
TAAAAATATTTGATGTTGTTAAAACTTGGGAATTTCATATTATTTAACCTCCTTAATTTCTGCAAACGCAAGCATCATTTGAGCTTGCTGTTCTTCTAACATTTTGATTCTATTTTCTTTTTCTGCATTATCAAGTAATGTTTGCGCTAACATTTTCTGTGTTTCTTTAAGTTGATGTGTACTTTCAACGACTGCTACTTGTGTTTCTGCTATCATCATTTCTTGAAGGCTAAGCTCAATCTCCTCGTTTTCGGGCAAACTCTTTTCAAACTCTTCCCTCGTAGAACCAACCCATTCGTTTTTATCTGAGTTAAAATAAAAGGGGCTATAAATCCCCTCTGGTGGTGCTATATCAGTCCAATCCGACTCAGGATACTGATACTCTCCTTCAACATCTCTAAAAACTAAATAAGGTGTGCCGTCGTATAAATAAACTTGTTTAAAATCCATAGTTAACCTCCTTTATAGTGGTATCACAGTATTAATCGGATACCAGTCTGTAGATTTCATTTCAGAAATAGCGAAAGATGCGCGTTCCATCTTTATTTCCCCATTACTCAATACAACCCATCTCGCAGTTGTTGCTACGCCGTTTTTAATTGAAGAATTTTGAGTGAATGAACATGTTGACGTTATTAATTTGGAAATGTTTCCTGGCAATGTAGCGATGACGGTATCATTTGTTGTGATGTTCGAAACTGCTCCTTTTAACTTTAATGTTATATCACCATTGTTATTTACAAGTTTGTAATACGGTATATATGTGCCTCCGTATGATTGAACTCCATTAATGAGGTTCAAAGGTAACCAACCTGTATCTGTTTGTCTATTGTTTATTTGTTCCCAGTCAGACCAAGTATTGTAAAAACGTTTTAACCATATTTGTGTAGAATTGTAAGGTTGAAAGATGATACGTTTTACAATTTCTTCTCTTCGTTCAACTATCGCAAATCCG
>NZ_PPQH01000090.1 GCF_002902385.1 Staphylococcus intermedius NCTC 11048
CATATATAAAACCGCCACAATCTAACTTTTGTCAGATTATGACGGTAATATCTATTATAGTGTATTAATTTTTTAAAGGTTTAAGCAGGAATTTCTGCACGTTTTGTACTATGACGACGTACAATTGCTGCAATGATCGTTGATGCAATACCGAAAATCATAAAACCAATGAGCATCCACATCGTACTATTCAATTCGATTCCTTCATTTAAATATAAAATACTTCTCAGCATGTCTGAATAATGGACTAATGGGTTCCAATCCACCATGTATTTTTGATAAAACTCTGGCAACATTTGTTTCGGTAATGTCACCATTTGCATGCTAAAGAACATTAATAGGAAGAAGATAGGTACGGATTTCATACCGAGCCATGTCATAGTACCTAAAATCAATCCCACAAATCCCATCATCGCAAGCGCAATAAATGTTGCTGTCGCATTGGCATCATTAAAGTTAAAATCAAGCACACCATGCATAAAGTAAACAAATGCAAAAGCACCAGCAAATGCAGTGACTGCTGTCATGACAATTTGACCTAACGCCGCAGTCACACGATGACGTATAGAAACATTGTTACTTGTTCTAAATGCGAAGAACAATAAAGCAGAAATGACGATAGATCCCATCCATACAGGCATAAACATTAAGAACGGTCCATTACCTCCTGCTTGATGATCACTGACTTTATTCATTTTTTGTTGTTCCGCTTTAACTGGTTGCGTTAAACCTTGAATGTCTGACGCATTGACTGTCACATTTTGTTGTTCCAATGTTTTTAAACTTTGTGCAGTAATATTTTGATTAACTTGTTGACTCATACCATTAAGAATTTGTGATACCATTTGAGAAATTTGTGTACCTACACCTTCATTGACAATCGTTTTAAATGTCGCTTGTTGTGGCTTCACATTTTGCGTCCCCATCTTTTGAGCCATTTGCTGCGCGACCTCAAGTGGTATTTCACCAGACTTCACTTTTTCTTCCATCTCTTGCTTTTTAAAGTTTCCTACAACACTTTGTGTATGACTCATCGCATGTTCAGAAAAATCTTTTTCAATGACAATTGCACCGAAATAATCTTTATTTTGCATGCCTTGTTTCAAGTCTGCTTCATGATCCACTTTAATCCATTTCACTGTATCTGATTCATTTTTCAGCAGTTTAGATTCTAAATTTTTACCGATATTTACTTCTTTATCTTGTATTTTGATACCTTTATCCGCATTGACTACAGCAATCGGAATATCTTTAGGTTTTGGATTAAATGCAGGATAAAATGCTACCGAAAAGATGAGCAAAACTACTATTGCTACAATAGGAACCATCCAAAACAATTTACTTTTAAATATATTCATTTTCTATCTCCTTTAAAAACCATCGTTCATTCATTTTTAGCTACTGTTCTATTTTAATCTGTTTTCTACAACATACAATATTCAATATATGCCAATTTGTTAGTTATGCGACATTTGATTACACATTGTCGTTTTATCTTGAAAAGCGCAAAAAAGACTTGCCCCCTTTAGAGAGGGCAAGCCTTCTTATTACCTTAGTGATGATTGAATTGATGTGTCTGTTTGATTATTTGTCTTCTTTTTCTTTACGACGTCTGCCGATTAAGAATAAGCCTCCAAGTGCTGCAAATAATCCACCCAATAATGCACCATTTTGCGTTTGACTTTCACCTGTGTCTGGTAATTGTTCAGATTGCTGCTTTTGATTAGCTTGATCCGAAGTTGAACCTTTTGCATTCATGTTATCAAAAGTTGTTTTGCTACGACTTGGTATTGGATCCATGTCTGTTGCAGTTGAAATTGCATGATCGCGACTTTGTTCAATAGGCGTCATGTTTTCGTTAGATTCTTGTTTCACATTATCGCCATGATTTGTAGCACCATTTCCTTCATCTGTTGGGTGCTTCATATCTCCATCGTTGCTTGTATCGTTATCCACTTCACCTGCACCTGGATGCATATCTCCATCATTGTCAGTAGCCCCATTATCTTGATTTGGTTGCTTACCAATCGTGACTTGAACTACAATGTGATCCGTTGTGCCATCTGGATACGTCACTGTTACGTTAACATTTGTTGTACCCTCTTTTGTGCCGTCTGGTAATTGACTTGGATCGTCAATTGTAATGATTGGTTGATCTCCGTCTGTTGGGTAACCTGGAATATTGACTGCACCTTTTACTTCATCTTCTGTTACACCTGTGCCATGGTCTTTTGTGATTGGTGTTGTTTCTGGTGTGTACTTGTCGTTATCTGCTTGTTTACCTACGGTTACCGGTACTGTGATATGATCCGTTGTACCGTCTGGATATGTGACAGTCACACTCACATCTGTTGTACCTTCTTTTGTACCGTCAGGCAATTGACTTGGATCGTCAATTGTTATTGTTGGTTGATCTCCGTCTGTTGGGTAACCTGAAATATTGACTGCACCTTTTACTTCATCTTCTGTTACACCTGTACCATGGTCTTTTGTGATTGGTGTTGTTTCTGGTGTGTACTTATCGTTATCCGCTTGTTTACCTACGGTTACTGGGACTGTGATGTGGTCTGTTGTGCCATCTGGGTACGTCACTGTCACACTCACATCTGTCGTTCCTTCTTGTGTACCGTCAGGTAATTGACTTGGATCATCAATTGTAATTGTCGGTTGATCTCCGTCTGTTGGGTAACCTGGGATGTTCACCGCACCTTTTACTTCATCTTCTGTTACACCTGTGCCATGGTCTTTCGTGATTGGTGTTGTTTCTGGTGTGTACTTATCGTTATCCGCTTGTTTACCTATGGTTACTGGGACTGTGATGTGGTCTGTTGTGCCATCTGGGTACGTCACTGTCACACTCACATCTGTTGTACCCTCTTTAGTGCCGTCTGGTAATTGACTTGGATCGTCAATTGTTATTGTCGGTTGATCACCATCTGTTGGGTAACCTGGGATGTTCACTGCACCTTTCACTTCATCTTCTGATGTGGCAGTACCATAATCCTTCGTGATTGGTGTTGTTTCTGGTGTGTACTTATCGTTATCCGCTTGTTTACCTACGGTTACCGGTACTGTAATGTGGTCTGTTGTACCGTCTGGATATGTGACAGTCACACTCACATCTGTTGTACCCTCTTTTGTTCCGTCAGGTAATTGACTTGGATCGTCAATTGTAATTGTTGGTTGATCTCCGTCTGTTGGGTAACCTGGAATATTGACTGCACCTTTTACTTCATCTTCTGTTGTGGCAGTGCCATAATCCCTCGTGATTGGCGTTGTTTCTGGTGTGTACTTGTCGTTATCTGCTTGTTTACCTACGGTTACCGGTACTGTAATGTGGTCTGTTGTACCATCTGGAT
>NZ_PPQH01000091.1 GCF_002902385.1 Staphylococcus intermedius NCTC 11048
TGCTATGAAATTAGTCATATGTTGGTCAGTTAAGGAAATACTACCAGTTAAAATGATAATTAGTTATATTTTTTCTGACTTTGCAACAGAACCAAAGATAATGTAAAGTTATTTACAAATCAATACTGTTTAAAAGATGATATGGTGCGCTGGAGTAAAGAGTATTCAGAAAAACACGATTTAAATCAGAATGTATTTTATAAGAGTATAGCCAATGGCCAAGAATTAACGCCTGAATGGGTTGATTATTTGTTGAAAGAAGCAGATGTTACTTCATTTGGATATGGCGTTGGTAGAAATAACACAATGTTTTCAGTAGCGTTATATTATTATTCTAAAAATGTAGATATAAAAGTAGCAGAAAGTAATATAAATGCTTTTAATCAGCGCTTAAATAAGCCTTTATCACATAAAGAGGTTGAAAAAGTAATTAAAAATGCTTATAGCGGTCGTTATGGTGGTGTAATGCGTGAACATGTAGAAAACCTTTTAGAAGCTTTTAGTGATGGCCAAATTGCATATAGCAATAGTGGTGTAAGTATCAATGGCTTTTGGAAACATAAAAAAGAGCGTAAAGATCGTGTCAGAAGCCATTTTGACAAACGTAAAGGCGATTTAGAAAGTTATTTAAGAGAGCATACAAACAAACAGAAAGTATTTGTTAAAGGCTCAATGAGTGCTATTGCTAAAAAATTAGGAATGGTTAGATCATCACTATATGCAATCTTTGAAAAATATATAAACAAAGGGACTATTATAAAATACACAATTAAAAATGGCAGATATTCAGAAACTTTCATTGCTTTAAAAAGCGTTAAAGATAAAAAAGGAAGCTATATAAAGGCTATAAGACACCTTGTAAGTTGTGAAACAAACACAAATAGATTAATGGCACAAAACAACAATTTGATAAATGAAATAGAAAACACACTCACTTATATAGACAGGCACACTCAATATATAGAAGATACTGATACTTTATATGAAAGGTTTATTTGTTAAATTTTAATTGTCCAATGTGCCATTACATATACCAGGTGCTTTTGTGAGGTGGTAATCATAATATATAAGTGAGTAGTAGAGGATTTCATCCGAAGAAAAAAACCACCCATTTACACGTTTGGTTTTCATTAAGTCGAGCAAATATCATTAGTTATCAAAACTTCAATTATTTATTTTTTATTTTCTTTTACCTTATCAATCAAATCGTTAGCTTTATCTTTAACATCATCTAAAATTCCTTTAGCTTTTCCAGAGAATTTATCTAATTTACCTTCTTCTTTTAACTCTTGATTATCAGTAACATCTCCAATAGTCTCTTTAAAATTTCCTTTTGTTTGTTCCAATTTTGTCTTGTTCATTTTTATGTTCCTCCTAAAATTAATAACTACTCTATAATTATATTATTTAAATCCTCGTTTTAACAGTAAAATAAACTTTTAAACAGAACTGAAATGTGTATCTTGAATATAAGAAAAATAATAGTAATTATCTATTTTTTGAGTAAAATGATTCAATAGATCAAGGTTTTGAGTTTTCTCTTCAAGAATAAGGGTATATTCCCATCATAAGAATTTGAATAGGAGGTGGTATTTGATTATGACACGAATTAAAAATTTTATTCTAGGCTTATTGATCGTGGTGATTGTCGGCTTTTTGTTATTTATGTATGTTGACTATCAGCCGATTAAACAATACCAAAATTACTTTTATCAGTTTAATTGGTTCCAACCTTTATTAATCGGTCTAGCTGGATTACTTATTCTTATCGGTTTGATTTTATTCTTAAGAGCTTTCAAACCCACATATCGTAAACCGGGTCTCTATAAAGATTATTCAGATGGCCATATTTATATTTCACGAAAATCAATTGAAAATACGGTTTATGATACGCTTTCAAAATATGATGCGATTCGTCAACCGAACGTCGTATCTAAACTTTACAACAAGAAAAAGAACAGTTTTATTGATATTACAGCAGATTTTATCGTGCCATCAGAATCGACGAATGTTCCATCACTCGTTGAACAAATCAGATTAGACATTAAAGAGAGCGTTGAACGTTTCTCAGAATTGCATGTCAAATCAGTTAAAGTCAATGTCCGTGACCAGAAAAGAGACAATGGTCCACGAGTCGTGTAAAGGAGGGGTCCTATGTCTAATGAAAATCGAAACGGTCAAAGTGAGCGAGATTCAGTAGAGCAAGTTGCGAAGATATTACAAAACTACAAATGGCGTATCATTGGTTTTTTCTTCTTCCTCATTATTGCCATCTTGTTTTTAACACTTGGCTTTTGGAAAACGATTTTAATCATCGTATTATGTTTAATCGGCATTGGTGTGGGGTATATTAAAGACCGTACACAAGATTTCTTAAATTTACTTAATCGGTTAAGTTGATTCAATAATCCTGGAAAAAGAAAACAAAAATAAATAATAAAGGAGTTTTTGAAATGGCAGTTGAAAATAATAAAGCAAAAGAAAGTTACAATAGAGAAACAGGCGTGAACGAAAACGAAAGACAACAACGTGAAGATAATCAAGACCAACAATTTTCAAACAGCTTAACTTTTTCTGATGAAGTTGTAGAAAAAATTGCAGGGATTGCAGCGCGTGAAGTTCGTGGTATTTTAGATATGAAAGGTGGCTTTGTGGATAGCATTAGCGGTTCATTCTCAGGTGGCAACAATGTGACACAAGGTGTATCTGCTGAAGTTGGCGAAAAACAAGCGGCAATCGACTTGAAAGTTATTTTAGAATATGGTGAATCTGCGCCGAAAATCTTCCGTAAAGTCACAGAATTAATTAAAGAACAAGTGAAACACATTACTGGTTTAGACGTGGTTGAAGTGAACATGCAAGTGGATGACGTGATGACACGTAAAGAATGGCAACAAAAGCATGAGAAAAACAAAGATCAAAACGAGAACAAAGGTTTACAATAATATAAAAAATTGAGGGAATGTTCGTTAGCTATTTTTTTACTGAACAAACGTAAATCATACCTTATACGTATGATTCTCAAAAGGTTTTGCATTGTATTAAAGTAGACAACCCATAATGATAGAAAACTCTAGTTTTTAATAGATAGTGTAAACTTTAATTAATCAATAATTCTTATGAAAGGAATTGATGGTTATGACAGAATTTACACCATGTTTTATGGATATTCTAAACTAAAAATTTGTAAAACATATTTTCCATCTTGTAAAAATATGTAAATAATATATTACCTATATTTCCAAATAATGCCTTTAAAAATACAGATAGGCATTAATTTTCGACACTTAAGAATTTTTGGATAATTTTTCTTTTTGATGTGTTATTATGTGATTAATATAAAGATAAAGAGGTGTTTTATATGGATGCATCACAAATTGTTTCTATTGTTAGCAAAGGTATTCAGATTTTAGCTGAACTAATTTCTAAATTTTTTGTATAGAATCAATAATATTAATTCCTTAAAGGAGAGATTAATTTGGAATTTTTAAAAGTAATTATTGACTTATTAGATAAAGGTTTACAAGTTGCTCCAGGTATTTTAAATGCAGTTTCTGATTTACTTAAAGCGATTGGTGTTTAATCTTGTCAAAATTATAAATTAAACACGCTCTAAATGATATGTTATAAGATGTATTATTTAATTAGAAACATACTAAGATTAGCTGTGAAGAAATTTATGACGATAGATTTCTTCACAGCTATTTTTTAGGTACGCCCGGCATGGGTAACATCTTGATGGTGAAAGTCCGTTACAGGCTTGGTAGTAGGAACTATTAGAGAAAGACAAGGGTGTCTATTGCGAAGTGGAATCTTAAGTAAGTCGGACGTAAACACTCGCACTGACGAACAGAAAGGTTCTGTTGCAAAGTTAAATATGTAGTATAATTTTAATAAAAAGGAGCATTCTACATGAACTATTTCAGATGTAAACAATTTAATAAAGACGTCA
>NZ_PPQH01000092.1 GCF_002902385.1 Staphylococcus intermedius NCTC 11048
ATTATCTTTTTGGATTAAATTTTCATTACTTTTTAAAAGCCCATGATCAGTACGTATAAAATTATCATTGTTAAATAATTTAAAGTTTGAGTATGTTAAAAAGGTTTTAATAAAAGAAAAAATTAAAGAGAATAGGTATAAAAGGGACAAACCTAAGATAAAATTAAATGTACTTTCTTGAAAGAAAGAAATAATGTTTTTTATTGGTATGTTAATTTTTATAAAATCTGATATTTGATTAGATAAAGTATAAACGAAGCTAATAAAAATCAAAGCGCTTACTGAAGAAAAAGCTTTCTTAGTTAATAAAACTTTATCTATTGAAAAATCAACATTAGGATAACTATGGTCATCCTTGTTAACTTGCATTAAAGACAATAGCCTCCTCAAATTATCGTTATTAATATAATGAATTTTAATTCCTTCTTTTGAATCTATCTCTGCTGTAGTTAACTTCAAAGAAGATAAATTTAAAAGTTTCTCAAAGATGTTTTTATTTATGCTATATCCAACAATATTTTTTAAGTCCACTTTTTTTTGTGTTTTGAAGAAAGCACCCTTTTTTAAAAGAATAAATTCTTCATTTACTTCAATGGTATAGTTTTTCCAGTAAAAAATAATACTAACTAAAGATATGAGGATATACGATATTAAAATGGGGGTCTTGAAAAACAAAATACTATATATATAATGACTTAACAAATTAATTAACACATATATAAATAAAGAATCCCTTAATCTCGCAGTAAAAGCCAATAACATCCAAAAAGGATGTATTTTTATTTTTAGCTCTTTATTTTCCCTAAAATTTCTCACTTTTCCTCCTCCTCATCGAGTACTTTATTTTCAGATAGATAGTTTAAATATTCATTCACACGACTAGAAGATATACCAGCTATTTCATGAGTGTAGGCTACAGTTTTAAATTTCAAAGTATACAAATCATACTTTTTCATCAATGGATTTTGGTAAATATCAAAAAAATAAATGTCTTTTATATAAACTACAATGTGTTGGTTATATAAAATTCCACCTTTTTTTATTTGCAAAAAATCTCCACTTATACTGAATCTAAACAAATCATACTTGAATTTTAAAATAAATAATAATTCTGCGAAAAAAGATATTAAAACTAAAAAAATTATAATAATGAAAATTATTTTTACTATTTCATACCATTCATAATGTATAGATAAAAATAAAAGTAAAACGGTTGATATTAGTGTAATAGAGTGCGTAATAAAATGAGATACAACCCATAATTTCACAACATTTTTTGAAAGTTTCAAATTTGGTATAGGTAGTGTTTCCATATAACTGTATCCCCTTTGTAATCAATATTAATAATAAAAACGCTTTTATATATAATTAAGCTTATCACAAAACATTCTAAGAAGTGTTTCCAATAAGTGAAAAATCAGATAAAATTAAATTGGTAAAACTTTCTTTCGTATTTACTTATATATACCTTAAACGTATGGGTTAATTGCAACGAACAATATTGTTTATCTAGAGGATTACTTCTATATTTAAAAACATAAGAGGAGAAATTATTTTGAAGAAAAAAACGCTAATTTTACTTTCAATAATTGGTTTGTGTTTTCTATTAATAGTTGCTTTTATTACTAAAGCAATGACAGAAGATAACGATAAAAATGAAATAACAAAGTATGATACATATCAGGTAAAAACTGAAAGTCCGATTAAAGTGACAGGAAAGGTTTCGCCAGAATCTATTAAAACTTATCAAAATAATACGCAGTTAGGGGATTTCGTCAGTGTACAAGTCAATGAAGGGCAACGTGTTACCCAAGGCACCCCTCTGATTAATTACGATATTAACCCGAATAAACGTAATGAATTATATCAACAAGTGCGTCAAGCAGAAGCTAAAGGGGATCAAACAGCCATCAATCAAGCGTGGAAACAACTGAATCAATATGATAGTCAAGTGAACGACAGTGTCTATGCGACGTTCAATGGGATTGTATCGGATATTAAAAAGACAAATGTGGGTAACGGCGAACCGATTTTAAAATTAATCGCCGATGAACCTCAAATTAAAACGACGGTCTCGGAGTTTGATTTAAACAAAATTTCGGTCGGTGACGACGTGAATGTTACCGTGACCAGCACTGGTAAAAAAGGAAAAGGCAAAATTAAAAGTATTTCTGAACTCCCGACAAGTTATGACCAAGATCAACAAGCAGGTAGACAAGGTGCGATGAGTGGGGCCGACCCAAGTGGAGATTCTGGAGAAGGACAAGCGATGACCGCGTCTAATCCGACGGAAACCAATCCAACTGGCGGAGATGACAGCGCATCTTCAAAATATACTGTGATGATTGGGGACTTAGATTTTGATGTGCGTAACGGTTTCTCAGTTGAAGCTGAGATCCCCCTCGACACGATTAAACTCCCATCGTCTGTGCTGACGAAAGACGATCACGTGTATGTGGTGGATAAAGACGGTACAGTTCATAAACGACAAATTAAATATGATGACAATAATGGGGACCTCATTTTGAAAAAAGGTCTGAAGAAAGGTGACAAACTCATCAAAAATCCTGATAGCGATTTAAAAGACGGGAAAAAAGTTGAGGTGTCCTCATGATAGAACTCAATCATGTGAACCGAAGTTTTAAAAACGGCAACGAAACGAATCACATTTTAAAAGACATTCACTTACGAATCGATGCAGGTGAATTTGTGGCGATTATGGGGCCTTCAGGTTCAGGGAAAAGTACGCTTATCAATATTTTAGGGTTTATCGATCGCGGATACGAAGGCGACTATTTGTTTGATGGCCATAATTACCAACAACGTTCAGATAATGAACTGGCCGCCATCCGTAACCGCACTGTTGGCTTTGTGTTCCAGAACTTTAAGCTGATTCAAAACAATACGATTTTAGAAAATGTGAGTATTCCCTTACTCTATGCCGGCCTTTCTGCAAGAACCCGTAAAGAACGTGTGCGAGCGATGTTACATGAAGTCGGTCTTTACGATAAAGAACAACTTGTGCCGAACAAGCTTTCAGGAGGCCAACAGCAACGTGTCGCTATCGCAAGGGCGATTGTTAATGAACCTAAGTTTATCATTGCGGATGAACCGACAGGGGCACTAGACTCAAAGACTTCACAAGATATCATGACATTGTTTTTAAAGTTAAACAAAGAACAAGGGACAACCATGATTGTAGTCACGCATGATCCGAAAGTCGCCGCACAAGCCGATCGCGTCATTCATATTTTAGATGGTCGTATTCAAAAAGAAGAGGTGAACGTGCATGGGTAACTTTAACAATATTATTCACGTCGCCTTACGTTCTATCTTGAAAAATAAGCGTCGTAATATTTTTACGATGATTGGGATTATTATCGGTATCGCCGCGGTCATTACCATCATGTCATTGGGAAACGGGTTTAAAGAAACTACCAATAAGGAATTCAATGATGCGGGGGCGTCTAAAAATACCGTGCTCATTGATTATATAGATAATCAAGCCGCCGAAGGAAAACCCCCGGCGAACACGACACCTTTCACGGCCTCAGATCTAGATCTTGCCAAACAAGTGAAAGGGGTACAAGATGCGAAACTGAAGAAGAATGATCAAGATGGACTAAGCAGTGAAGCTCGGAGCGTTAATAAAAAATCTGATATCACGATTAAACCGAAAACGTCCGCACGTGAGACCCAACAAGGAAAAGGGTTCTCGTCTGATGATAACGAAACCTCAGAACGCGTCGCAACGATTAGTTCCGATGTGGCTGATAGCTTATTTAAAGGAGATGCGGTCGGCAAGACGATCTATATTGATGGGATGGGATTTGAAGTGGTTGGCATCCAAAATGAGATGGTCACACCAAACCTCGTTCAAATTCCTACTAACACATTGCATCGTTATTTGCCAAATTTAACTTCCGCAACGCCGCAATTAGAAGTAAAGTTTAATGAAAGTATGAGCAAAAAAGACGTGGCCAATGCGGTCGCAGATAAATTAAATAAAAGCGGGTCGGCTGTGGGTAGCGGAACGTACCAATACACAGATATGGAAGCGCTCATGAAAAACATCAACAAAGTATTTGATGCGATTACGTACTTTGTGGCAGCGGTAGCAGGTATTTCCCTCTTTATTGCCGGTATCGGTGTCATGAACGTGATGTACATTTCTGTGGCGGAACGTACGGAAGAAGTCGCTATTCGCCGTGCTTTTGGCGCCAAAGGACGCGACATTGAACTTCAATTTTTAATTGAAAGTGTCATTTTGTGTTTAATCGGAGGCATCATTGGTTTAGTCATTGGAATAGCGATTGCCGCTCTCGTTGATGCGTTAACACCAGATTATATTAAAAGTTCAGTTACCCTAGGTTCAGTCCTCCTCGCGGTGGGCGTCTCCTCCTTAATTGGTATTGTCTTTGGATGGATTCCGGCCCGTGCGGCATCTAAAAAAGAACTGATTGATATTATTAAATAATTAGAGGAAGTGTATTATGGATATAGAAAAAATGTTGTTTGTACAAAGCGTAAAAAAATCTAATGACAATAATAAATGGATAATACATTTTATAATAGGTGTCATAATGTATTGCTTAATAGGAATAATAAACTCTTACATGCAAAATGGAAAAATAGAATTTCTTAGCTCTTTAGTAATAGCTATATTTAATGTTACATTTTCGATTTTAATAATTTTTTTGATTATTTTAACGATTTCTAAAATCATGAAGTCAGAGACTAAAGTGGCTATAATATTTTCATCTTCTGTTTTTATAATGTTATGTTTAACGGTTTTTAATGGTATTGTAACTATAGTACAGTCTATGTTTTCATTAGATACTAGTGAGTACAGTATTATTAGCCTAAATATTTTTAATAGCAATATTCCAGAACTAGCAGCATTTAACCTTATTAATTTGTTATTTCCTTATTTAGTGTGGGTTGTTTTATATACAGTGTCGAAATTAACTCTAAAATCATCGATAATATGGGCTATCTTAGTAGGTATTGTTAATTTAGCAATAGATTTACTTGTTATTCAATTAGTAGAAGTACTAAAAACTCTTATGTGAGTGGTGTCCTTAAATAAAATTAAAGATCCGTTGAACTTTGTTAAAATTTATGTTAATATGTCATTGTAAAAGTTAAAGGGGATTATAATTGATGACTGATAAAAAAATACCGGAATGGTTATTGTCTCTTGAAAATGAAGACATGGAATTTATTAAACAGTTCATTCTTTCATCTGGTTCATTAAAAGATATAGCAAAATTTTACGGAGTATCTTATCCTACAGTTCGTTTAAGACTGAATAATTTAATTCAAAAATTAAATATTGTGGATCAACAAAATGAAAGTGATTTTGTTAAATATATTAAACATCTAACTATTGAAGATAAAATATCTCTGTCGGATGCTAAGAAAATCATTAATCTATACTATACTGAAAAGAAAGGTTAAATTTAAATGAATGAAATAATAACTATAGTTATACTTATTATTATGTTAGCAATACAGTATTTTCTTTCATCTTCAACTAATAAATACCTAGGTCTAATAATTCCTATTGTTTTTAGTGGATTTGTTATATTTATGTTAGTTACTGATAGGTTAGGAATAATAACATCATTAGTTCTCTTGGTATTAGGTCTAATATTTTTACTAGAGCAATGGTATAAAGGTCAAAAAAATAACAAGAGGAAGATGAATAAAGAACTTACAAAAATGAAAAGCAAAGATTTATAAAAAACAAAAGATAAAGCTGCAACTTTATCTTTTGTTTCTCCCTTTTTTTCTGATTAGCAAAAGATTTTTAATTAGTAGAAATTGAGTATGTTTAAATACACCTCAAAATTAGATTTATTAATCTAATTTTGAGGTGTATTTTTATGATTCTCCGTCAAATAGAATTAGAAAGGCATTAATGAGTCTTAGTTTAGTATGTAATAAATAATTCTTTTTTATGATTGTTCTTCTAATCATTTTGATGTCTTCTC
This sequence comes from Staphylococcus intermedius NCTC 11048, assembly GCF_002902385.1. Lineage (GTDB taxonomy): Bacteria > Bacillota > Bacilli > Staphylococcales > Staphylococcaceae > Staphylococcus > Staphylococcus intermedius. The sequence goes on from NZ_PPQH01000092.1 coordinate 5,997, forward strand.
AGACTTATTATATCTCTTCTACGTTGTATTATATTAGTCATTTGTAGGTTTTGCATTGCCTAATAGTTCATTTTTAATTCTGTAAACTGTTTGTCTTGTAATATTAACTTCTTCCGCAATTTTGCTAATGGCTTTTCCTTCTTCTAACATTTTTACTACTGTATGATAGATAATACGTTTTTGAGGATCTTTTACATTAGCTGCATACAATAAAGGACGCCCTTTATATACACCATTTTTTTCGCGACTTCTATCCCTTGAGCTTGTCGAAGTTTTCTTTCTTTCTTGTTCTGGAATTATTGCTAAGATTTGAATGATTAATTCTTTCATAAATTTATCTAATAATGGATTACCAATAACCTCATTCATCATAGGCAAACTTGTAATTATTAATTGAACGTCTTTGTCTTTTAAATAATTAACCGTATTAATAACTTCATCATAATTGCGACCTAGACAATCAATCGATTCTACTACAAAGCGATCGCCCATATTGACGAAATTAAGAGCTTCTCGAAAGACAGATCTATTATCTATTGATTTTCCTGATTGTTTTTCAGTGAAAATTTTCTCAGTCCCAAAAACTTTTAAATTTTCTAATTGCCGTTCTAAATTTTGATTCACTGATGAGACTCTCGCATAGCCAACAATCATTATTGTTCCCTCCAAAATTAGCATACCCTAATAATATAGTTGGATCGCTAGATTTCAATAATTCGTTTTGTATAATTAAGGTATGCTTATAATAAACAACAACATACACATATGTATAAACATATAGATATGCATATACACTCTTCTTTTTGGTGTCATATACCTATATGAAAGAAAAATCATTTTTATGTCTCCCATTAAAAAGATTAGTCGTAGTTTTAATTTAGATATATGGATTTGGTAGAATGACTATTGTAACAAAGTTGGATAGACGATGATTAATCTCTTGAAAAGAGGTAACGCCTATAGTTATAGTTGTTACTCTTAGAAGGTATAGCATGTCTAATTAAGAGCCCTAAATAACCATTCTCAACTTTTGGCATAATAGGTAGAATGGTTATATAAACCGAAAAGCCCCCGTGTTTTAACTGGATTTCTAGCCACGTGTATCAACACGTAGCCTTATTTCTAAAGTCAGTATATCATGTATAGAAATAAAAATCTGACTATGATTTTCATAAAGTTTTCGTAATTTGATGATTAATCCTCATTTGTATTACTTTCTAGAGCAAATGAGACACTATTAATCAAAAAATGCCTCATTATCTCGTTTAATTCTATAAACAGTTGAACTGCAAATTAGTTAGATACTTCTCCATGATTTTCATCTTCTTTGTTCTCTAATTTATTGAGATAACGATAAATTGTTGTACGTGAAACCTGCCATTGCTCTGCAATAGTTTTAATGGGTGTCCCATTATCATAAAGTGTTTTGAGTAGTTTTAAATCTTTACGATTTAACTTTTCAGGTCGACCCCCAAGACGACCTCTGGCACGAGCAGCAATTCTACCCGCTGAAGAACGTTCTAAAATTAAATTACGTTCAAACTCTGCAAACGCCGCAAATAAATGGAATAATAATTGTCCTGTAGAACTTGATTTATTCATCGTTATATTTTCTTCTAAACTATGAAAACTCACCCCTCGTTCGTTAAGCTCATTGACTAGTGTGATTAAACCCTCCATATTACGTCCTAATCTATCTAATCTCCACACAACAATCGTATCTCCTGATCTCGCAAATTCAATCACTTTATCTAAACCCGGTCGTTTACTTTTTGAACCACTTATATAATCGCTAAATATCTTTTCACAGCCATACGCCTTTAACCGATCTTCCTGTAAATTTAAATTTTGCAATCCAGTTGAAACTCTTGCATAACCTATTTTCAAAATGATGACCTCCTATGCATTCATATAGTTAGTGTACCATAACTTAATCCCAAGACCTTTTATGAACGTAGATTATTTGATGAGTTTATGAACATATAAATCTATAAATTACTTACTTGTTTAGAGATAAAAGAGAGTGTACAGAAAATATCCATTTTCTGTACACTCATTAATTATTTTAGTAATCTTGGAAAAGCTTGATAACCTTCTCTAATATTTATGATGTTTTCAAATCCCTTTTATTCTAATATACCTATTGCAATCGAACTTCTAACGCCCGATTGACAATGACATATATTTTATTCGGTATAGTTGCAAACTATATCTATGATAAGATTAAATGATTACAAACAAAAACCCCCACAAAGCTTTGGTCGGCTGTGAGGGTTTTGCTATCCTATGCACATTGTTTCATCGTTAATTTAATTATACCGTCATTAACGATTTTTGTAAAACAAGTTATATATACCTTATACATTGCACTAGTTATGCATCATTCTAAATAATATTAATTTCTTTGTGTTCTAAAATAGAATCGTTTAACTTATCGAAAATAAGCACCTGTGCTTGTACATTTTTGATGATATAATGATAGAGTCGCCTATCTCTCAGGCGTCAATTCAGACGCAGAGAGGAGGTGTATAAAGTGATGCTTATTTTCGTTCACATCATAGCGCCAGTCATCAGTGGCTGTGCCATTGCGTTTTTTACTCATTGGCTAAGTAAACGCAATAAGAAATAGGTGACATATAGCCACACCAACAAAAATCCCCTCACTATTGCGAGTAGTGGGGGGATTGGTGTATAAGTGAATACTTATTTTCGTTACCTAAATTATAACATTGGCGAATGGCAAAATGCAAAATTAGTATCTACATAGTACGATTGCTTCAGATTATCACACAGTAGATAGGGTTCTGTTGCAAAGTTAGAAATATAGTATAATAAATAGTAAACAAAAATGAGGTGCAGAGGATGAATTATTTCAGATATAAACAATTTGACAAAGATGTCATTACTGTAGCCGTTGGCTACTATCTAAGATATGCATTAAGTTATCGAAATATATCTGAAATATTGAGAGAACGAGGCATCTATGTTCATCACTCAACAATTTATCGATGGGTACAGGAATATGCTCCTATTTTGTATCAAATTTGGAAGAAAAAGCATAAAAAAGCTTATTATAAATGGCGTGTTGATGAGACATATATCAAAATAAAAGGAAAATGGTGCTATTTATATCGTGCGATTGATGCAGATGGCCATACACTAGATATTTCATTACGTAAGAAACGAGATAATCACTCAGCATATGCGTTTATTAAGCGGCTTATCAAGCAATTTGGAAAACCAAAAATGATAATTACAGACCAAGCACCGTCAACGAAGGCTGCAATGTCTAAACTAATCAAAGATTTTAAACTTAACCCGAACTGTCATTGTACTTCTAAATATTTAAATAATCTCATTGAACAAGATCATCGTCATATCAAATCAAAGAAAATAAGTTATCAAAGTATCAATACGGCAAAGAATACGATCAAAGGCATTGAATGTATTTATGGACTATATAAAAAGAACCGCAGGTCTCTTCAGATCTACGGATTTTCGTCATGCCACAAAATTAGCATCATGCTAGCAAGTTAAACGAACACTGACATGACATATTAGTGGTTAGCTATATTTTTTTACTTTGCAACAGAACCCTATTGCAGATACTACAATTTAGCCAGAATGAAGTTATAGATTAAATGGTTAAAGATTAAGATTAAAAGAACTTGAGAAGCGGTTAAATGCTTCTCTTTTTTATTTAAAACATAGACAACAGTAGACAATCATGTATAAGAGTGTACAAATTGGTGGTTATTGATTATATAATGTACAGATCATAACGATAATTATAAATATTACGGAGTAATAGTCTTTTGTTTAGTGTAAGGTAACGTGATTAAAACAGATGATTATATAGGAAAATACATCTATAGAAGTGGATTTGAAGAGCAGTTATAAAAGCTAGGTGTATGGATGTTAATGAAATGGCGCAGAAATGACAATGAGTGAAAGCTAAAATTATGCTAAGAGTGTAATTACTTGTAATTACATATATGAAGATTTACAATATATAATCAAAAGCAGGAGGTAATACCTATGGATAAAGTAAAAACAAGAAAACAAGGTAATGCTGTGATGGTAACAATAGCCAAAAAATTCAATGTTCCTGAAGGGCAAGAATTCTATATAACAAAAGAAGCGGACGGAACAATTTCTCTTATTCCTAAGATACAAGATTATTTCAAGGATGTAACGGCAGGAGAATTTATAGACGAAGAAGATTCATTAGCTCAAAATTTTACAACTTTAGGAAATGAATTAGATGAATAGTATTTCACAAGGGACATTAATATATATAGATTTTGAACCATCAAAAGGTAGTGAAATTAAAAAAAGAAGACCAGCTATTGTAATCAGTCGAGATGAATATAATTTAGCTTCCAATTTAGTGATCGTTTGTCCGATAACATCGACAGATAAAGACAGACCTTATTTTGTTCCAATTAATAATAAAAATTTAAAGCCGAATAGTAAAGTAAATACTAAACAAGTGTACAGTTTAGATTATACAGAAAGAGCAGGAAGAAACATTCAAATAATCGGTAGAGTTACCAATAAAGAATTAATGAACATAGCTCAACATTTTCTAATGAATTTTAACTTTAATTTTTAACAGGTTATCTAGGGTGGTATTCCCTTCTCTTTTGTACTTTTAAGATGATAATAGCTGAAGTATTAAAGAAACAAGGCATATAGTTATAGAAAAAATAGTTGCAAACATGAATACTTTTTTCCAAGGAAGTCTCTTGTCATTACGATTTAAAAAATTAACAGAAATAGACACAACAAAAGTACATATTATAAAAATTATAATTTATGCAAATATTGCCAAAAATGCTCACTTCCTTTCTAAAAGTATTATATAATACTTTTTAACATAAATAGGAGGGCTATAATGATAAAATCTATCAATCATATATGTTATTCTGTTAGTAATTTAGATAATTCTATACCTTTTTATAAAGATATTTTATGTGGAGAATTATTAGTAAGTGGAAAAACAACTGCATATCTTGATATTGGTGGCTTATGGGTGGCATTAAATGAAGAAAAAGATATTCCTCGAAATGAAATTCAATATTCATACACACATACATACAGCATTTGCTATAGAGGAAAGTGAATATAATAGTTGGTATCAATGGCTCAAGAAAAATAACGTGAATATATTAGAAGGACGAACTAGAAACCTAAGAGATAAGCAATCAATTTACTTTACTGATCCTGATGGACATAAGTTAGAGTTACACATTGGCACACTAGAAAATAGAATGAATTATTATAAAGATACAAAGCCGCATATGGTATTTTATAAGTAAGCAGGTGTTTTTATAACCATATATACGAGATTGTTTAAAGAAAAAGACTTTAGCCAAATCAATGACTTATTACAATTATATAATGATTTAGGATATCCAACGACGCGTAATGAACTTATTCATCGCTTAAATGAAATTAATAATCACAAAGATTATTATATGTTACTACTGATTGAGGAGAATCAAATTATTGGGTTTAGTGGAATGTGTAGAATGATGTTCTATGAAAATAATGGGAAATATATGCGTATATTGGCTTTTGTTGTTAATTCAAAGTTTAGAGAAAAAGGATTAGGATCATTATTACTAAAGGAATCTGAAAAGTTAGCTGATAAGTTAAATTGTAAAGCGATGACAGTAAATAGTGGAATTAGAACAGAAAGAGAAAAAGCACATGAGTTTTATAAAGCTTATGGTTTTGAAAAAATTCTTACGGATTTTCTAAAAATATCAACTAATGATATTTTGTATTAGCTAAACTTAAACTGAATCAAATTAAATGATAAGAAGCGGAAGAAAATAAATAGCAATATTGAAAAGATTAGGTATATAGCCTGATCTTTTTTATTTAGGCTTATATATCCCCTATCTGTATAGTTGAGGTATTTGTATATGCTTTGGATAACAATATTATCATTTAAGCTAAAATTAAGGCTTATGTGGACGAATTTGGATAAAAGGGTACAAAGTATTAGATGGATTCAAAACGTTCGTTATATGCGTTCTAAGAAGGCAACTTTTTACAAGTAAAGAACCAAGTCCCCTCCCCTACCTAAAAATAGATAAAAAGAAGCGGTAAATAGGTTGTGTGTATAACAATGTGTAGATTGATATGCATACTAGTGTGTATAAGAAAACAAACGAAAAAGAGGTGTGGATATGATTATTGTAACGTTCAATGCAGTAGATGGGGGAGTTGGTAAAACAACATTATCTTCTAATTTGGATGATAAAAACAGAGGTTCTGTTGCAAAGTCAGAAAAAATATAACTAATTATCATTTTAACTGGTAGTATTTCCTTAACTGACCAACATATGACTAATTTCATAGCACGG
>NZ_PPQH01000093.1 GCF_002902385.1 Staphylococcus intermedius NCTC 11048
GACCGTCCAATTTTTACTTTTTTGAATAAGGTGTTATGATGTATATGATTATATGGTTTCGTTAGTGTGGTGCTTTCTGATAATCATATAATTTATCATTGACTATCAAGTAGTGAATGGTCTTTAACAAGCGATTGATACTCGCTATTACGGCAGTCTTGTGGGGTTTCCCATGAGGCTGCTCTCTTAATTTGTAATAATAATCCACAATATGGCTTTGATAATGATTTCTTCCCCTAATAATGTTCATAATGATTAAGTACAATAAACGTCTTGCTTTTTTATTTCCTCTTTTGTTGATCGTATCCCTACTTTTTGAAGTTCCTGAGTGATACCGTTTAATATCAATACCTACAAATGCATTCAATTGTTTATTTGTTTTAAAATTTCTAATATCACCAAGCTCCCCAATAAGCAATGCAGCTGTAAGTTCTCCGATGCCAGGAATTGAAATAATGTTTTCAAACTCAGTCGTATTTTTTGCTAGATTAATCATTTCCTGATCAAATACTTTCTTTTCTTCTATCGCAATAAGCAGTTTGTCACATAGGTATTGGACTTTTTTTATGAGAAAAGAAGACTTGTCCACATTCGTAAAACTATTATTCTTGATCTCAATTAATTTTTGGGCATACTTGTGAGCTTTATTAACTGAAATGCCTTTATCAGTTGAATGAAGCACCTTTTCGACTAATTCATCATCAGACAACATGCTTACATAATCAGGATGAGGAAATGTGTTAGCTATATTTAATGCGATTTTTGAATATCTGTTAGTAAATAACTTTTCTAACCCTGGAAATGTTTGATGTAGTGTTTCGACTAACTCAACTTTGAGACGATTTTGGTTCGTTTCCATTTCTAAGTGAAAGCGTGCACGTTCTCTCAGTTCAAAGTATATTTCTTCAGACTGACGTTGTACCTTTGAATCTTTCATTCTAAAGGCAAGAAGTGCAAGTTTATGTGCGTCTGATTTATCTGTTTTCCATGCTCTTAATGAACTCATTTTGAACTTGGCTTCTAGGGGATTCATTTCTAAGTAATCTATTTTGTGAACTGCACAGAAGCGTTTCATGCCCCTTGAATAAATACCTGTTGATTCAAAGAGGATAAATAGGGAATCAAGATGCTTGATATAATTTTCAAGATGACGATAGCCATTTTGATTATTTTGAATGACCAATTCTTTAACCAAAACTTCATCCTTATAATGTGCGACCACACTTTCTGACTTACTTACATCAATGCCTAAACAGTTGATAAAAATCATACCTTTCTTTATTGAATTGAGAAGATTTTAACTTTACTTAGCCTTTTTCATTTCATTTTCCTATACACGGTTTCTAGAACCCAACATACTTCAATCGAATTTCAAAAGGAGAGTAAAGCTGATCAGTTTATTTTACGGATTCAAAGATCCACGGAGCTGGTCGATCTACTTCTCTCTACAACTATAAAAAATAGCTGTGAAGAAATCTATCGTCATAAATTTCTTCACAGCTAATCTTAGTATGTTTATTTTGATATATGTCTCATCAACACGCCATTTATAATAAGCTTTTTTATGCTTTTTCTTCCAAATTTGATACAAAATAGGAGCGTATTCTTGAACCCAACGATAGATCGTTGAATGATGAACATTAATACCACGTTCTCTTAATATTTCAGCTATATCACGGTAACTAAGTGCATATCTTAAGTAGTAGCCAACGGCTACAGTTATGACGTCTTTATTAAATTGTTTATATCTGAAATAGTTCATATAGAATGCTCCTTTTTATTAAAATTATACTACATATTTAACTTTGCAACAGAACCTTTTTCTGAAGCCAAACGTAAAGAAGCTACTCAAAAGTGCAATATAATAAAACCTTTTATCTTGGGAAATCAATCTTTATCAAGTATTTCTAAAAATTTGGAATACTATTGAAAAAGGCTCCTATGATGTAATTATGGACAAATTATTCGATAATAAACATAAAGGAGCTGATAAAAATGTCCAATTTATCTAAACGTTATTCTCATGAATTCAAAGAATCGATTGTTTCTCTTCATCAGACCGGTCGGTCTGCTAACTCTTTATCTAAGGAATACGGTGTAAGTGTCTCATCTATTACACTTTGGATTAAACAAGCTGATTCAAACGATACAAGTGTCTTATCTGTAAATGAAAAACAGCTTATAAAAGAAAATAAAAGATTAAAAGCAGAAAATGATATTTTAAAGCGAGCGGCGGTGCTTTTGGCAAAAAGTTAATAGATAAAGGCAGAGAAGTTGTGCTTAAGGTGATTCGAAATAATCTCAATTCGGGGCACCTTATTTCTTTTGTTCTGCGTTGTTTAAAAGTACCGCGTTCCACTTATTATGCATTTTTGAATTGGAAACCAGGTCAAAGACTCCCTAGAAGGACATTCGTCAAAGAAAAAGTCCTTTCTTATTGGCTTGAAAGTCCAATATATGGTTATCCAAGACTTACTAAAACCATTAATCATAAGCACGCTCTGGACGTTAGTAGACGCTTAGTTCATCAATTAATGTGTGAACTGGGTATACGTTCAAGAATGGTAAAAAAGATCAATAAACCAAAGTCTTATGTTACTGAAGCGCAAAGACCTAACTTAGTTAAAAAGAAAGTTGACCAGTTAAACGTATTATTAACAGATATTACATATATAAGAGTTAAACAGAAATGGTTTTATTTAGCGAGTCTTTATAATCCTAGAACCCGAAGGGTCATAGCTCACAAAGTCAGTGGAAATATGACCAAAGAGTTAGCCACAAGTGTTATAGAAAAAACTAAAATTAAACAACTAGGAATCAATATTATCCATAGTGATATGGGGAGTCAGTATACAAGTGATTTATTTGAAAAGACGCTCGTTCAGTATGGCGTTAAGCATTCCTATTCCCGTAAAGGTTGTCCTGGAGATAATGCAAGAATTGAGAGCTTTCACTCCATACTTAAAAGAGAATATACGAACGCTCAGAGTTTTGAATCCATACATGAAGTCATAGCTGGTATCGATCAATATATACGTTGGTACAATAATGAAAGAATATCACTTGTAGCGTAGCTACAAAAAGAGCATTTATAGATTTTTAAACGACCTTTTATCAAGGTTTATTTAGTGATGGCAAAATTCATATTAATATCAGATTTAACTAAAGCACTGAGATGTAAATCCAATGAATATTACTAATAATTAATATCAGACGTAATTAGAGATTTTATTCGATATTTTCTGTCCATATTCTTGACATAGGAGCCATTTTTTATTTAAGAACTATTTAATAAATCTATATTACTATGCTAATTGTAAATAAACTATTTATTAAACGTAATTCAACTTATCAGAAGTGGATATGCTTACGTATACACAGATGGTATAATAGTGGATTAGCTTATCTCTCAGGCGTCAATTGACGTAGAGAGAAGGTGCATATCAATGTTCGAAGTTTTTGTTCACATCACGACCACAGTCATTAGCGGTTGAATCGTTACTTTGTTTGCGTATTGGCTCCGTAACAGTAACGCTAAGTAAATAGGCGACAATAGCACACCATAGTGGGTATAAATGCAAAATTTTAAGGAATTGATTTTTTAAATCTTAATATCTAATGTATTATTTAAAATTATATTATCAATTTATGGAAGATTACTTTCAACTTCTTATAACTATATTTTCGAGACCTTTAGCTTGTATCATTTCTTTCATTTTTATATCAGTATTACCAAAGTTTTTATCTCTTACGGGTGTTGTATCTTCTTTTACTAAACTGTTATTTTTAGCATGAGTTTCATTACTCGTTCTAAAAATTAATGTACTACCTATCAAAATTGATACCACATTATAAAAAATTAACATATAATATTTATTTTTTAATATATAAAACTCTCTCCTTCTATAGGAATTATTATTATTATAAAAAATGGGGTTAAAATAAAACTTTTGCAATTCTCTCTTCACTATAATTACTATCCCTTTCTAAGTGATGTAAATAAATCATCGTTGTGCTTATATTTGAGTGTCTTAATAATTGCTGTGTTTCTTCTAATGTCCCACCATTTAATAAATTTAAAGTAGCAGCAGAGTGTCTTAAACTGTGCGCTGTTAAACGCTTGCTGTCAAAACCTGCATTTATAAAGCGTTTCTTTACTATACCACTTATACTTCTGGTGGTTAGTGAACAATTACGATTGTTATTACTATTTGATACAAACAAACTGTTGGGTGCAAAGTTTAATAATTTACGATAATTTGATATTGCTTCAACAACTTCTAAAGGCAATTTTACATAATCATTTTTGGAATCCTTACCTTTACCTTGTATATATAATACCGTGTTTGGACCTATTTTACAGATATCTTCAGCGAGAGCACGGGAAACTTCGATAGTCCTTAACCCTCCTGTAACCATTAAAGTTATAATAGCGTAATCTCTTGCGCCAGATAAGGTATTAGTATCGATATGATTTAATATAGATTTAATATCTTTGGCTGTTAAATAATCTTTTTGGATATTTTGATCAATTTTTCCTCCTTTTATATTGTGAGCGATATTTGGATATAGCTCTTCTTGATTAGTCCATTTAAAAAATAATCGAATAGCAGCAACATAATTTTTTATCGTTGTTCCTTTTCGCCCTAAAATTTTTAAATCTTTCTTGAAAGAAATAATATTTTCTCTACACGGGAATTGAATATGATTCTTGTTGAGATAATTAAAAAATTGTTTTAGTCCTTGTTCGTAGGTGTCAATTTTGGAGTTATATGGCAGTTATTTTTTCTATTTGGCATTATGCCGTATTCAAAATTTATATATCTTATGTTACAATTCATTCAAATATATATTTGAATGAGGTGTATTATGATTCAAACTATTGTAACTGCTACTATTCTTTATATTGCTACGGCAGTTGATTTATTAGTGATTTTATTAATATTTTTTGCTAGAGCAAAGACTAGAAAAGAATCTAGAGATATTTATATTGGTCAGTATTTAGGGTCTATTATTTTAATATTAGTTAGTTTGTTTTTAGCTTTTGTGTTAAATTATGTTCCAGAAAAGTGGATATTAGGTTTATTAGGTTTAATACCAATTTATCTTGGGGTTAAGGTGGCTATTTATGATGATTGTGAAGGAGAAAAAAGAGCTAAAAAAGAACTGAGTGAAAAAGGATTATCTAAATTAGTTGGTACGGTTGCAATCGTTACGATAGCAAGTTGTGGTGCTGATAATATTGGTTTATTTGTTCCGTATTTTGTGACACTAAGTCTTACTAATTTATTAATCACTTTGTTTGTCTTTTTAATTTTAATTTTCTTCTTGGTATTTACTGCACAAAAACTAGCTAATATCCCAAGAATCGGAGAAATTATTGAGAAGTTTAGTCGTTGGATTATGGCTATTATTTATATAGCTTTAGGATTATTTATTATCATTGAAAATGACACTATTCAAACAATTTTAGGATTTATATTTTAATATAAGGTGTGGTTTTATATGAGTTATGAAAATACTTGTGATGTGCTCTGTGTGCACGAGTCTAAAGTTAATAATGCGTTAAGTTTTTTAAAAGAAGAAAAATCACAAAAACTTATTAATACTTTATTAAAAATAAGTGATGAGAATAAATTAAAAATCATACTTTCTCTGCTTAAAGAAGATGAACTCTGTGTATGTGATTTATCTATAACATTAAATATGAGTGTAGCTTCAACATCACATCATTTGCGAAGTTTATACAAAAGCGATGTACTTAATTTTTATAAAGATGGGAAAATGGCATATTATTATATTAAAGATACAGAAATGAAATCATTATTAATGAAATGCATAGACTGTATTTAAAAGAAACGCTCGCATTAAGCGAGCGTTTCTCAGACTGTCGACAAAGTCCTACGGACTTGTCGGCATTTTTTATTTCTTTAATATTTGTTTAATAACCTTTTCCCATTTTTTGTATAATAATAGTA
>NZ_PPQH01000094.1 GCF_002902385.1 Staphylococcus intermedius NCTC 11048
AGATGTGTATAAGAGACAGATATTAAATAGCTCAATAGAATATTTAGGCTATTTAGTTGTGGATATTCTTTATGTTAGTATAGTAACGTATTTGCTTTTGCAATTAATAAGTAAAATAACTTCAATAGCTTGTTCAATTTTAAAAATAGAAAAAATTTATTCATTGGTAAATATAACTATATTAGTAATAATATTTGTTATTATATATAAAAGAACAGAATCATTAACGAGCTCTTTAGTGAATGATTATATCAACAATGAAAATAAAACTCGAAGTATCTTGCTTTTATTTAATGAAAGCTATCAAAACTTCGGCTTTATGTTAACAACCTTTATATTTTTATTAATAGTTTTTTTTAGTGCTTTTATTATATTATTGTTACCAGATAATTCGTATTCTATACAATCAAAATTCATCAACACTTTCAAAAATATTAAAAACCCTAATGTTTTTAAAAGCTATATATTAGCAATTATAAGAGATAAAAATATGATAAGTAATATTATTGGCGCTTATGTTTTTGCTATTTTACTTTTATCTATAAATTTAGATAAGTATATATTGTACGCTACCCTTTTAGTTGTATTTAACAGCATTTATTGTTTTGTTCAAACACTTAGAGTAAGACTTATATGTTATTCACTGAAATATTCTTCTGTTAAAGACTACTTATTATTAGTATTATCTCAATTGTTAGTGACATATACTTCGTCTCTTCCTTTATTAGTCTTATTTTTATGTTTAAATGGTCCTAGTTTAGATGTTTTGATTCCATATTGCGTGATTACTATAGGAACCTTTATTCTAGTTATGGGAGGTGTATTATTTCCGCCTTACAATGATAATCCTTTTTCAATAATTACAAGTTTGGTGGTAATTTCAATACCACTCCTATTTATATTGGTATTTATAGCATTGCTAAATTTAAATTTAGTCCTTAACATTATCGTTTTTGTTACTATGTTTATATTTGTTATATACTTTAGTATATTAGCCTTAAATTACACAGAGAAGAGGTATAGAAATGAAAAATTTACTATATTTAGTTAATAGTTTTTTTGCTTCCTTAATAGCTACCGCTATAATTCTAACGATCAGCTTTTTAATAATGCTTTTTAGTAGTGGGGAAACTGGGTATAGAACAACTTACTTTGGCAGTTTATATTTTAATAGTAAAGAGAAGGATTCTGGTACGTTGGGTATGGAGTTGGGAGTAGCTAACTTTTGGCCAATAATTTTAACGGTCATTATTCTGTCTATTATATTTTATTTTTCAACGAGGTTTTTTTTAAAAAAATTAAAACAAAATGACTTATTATCATAGAGTAGGAAAAATTTCATTTTCAAAAATATTATTCTGGTTTATAAGAAGTTATTTTCTATTAATATTGTTTATATCTTCTTTCATAATGCTCCCTTATATGTTAACATTAAACCAAAGTTTTTTAGTATTTTGCTTAAAGGTAGAAATATTATTTTTTTTCGGTCTTATTCTTTCTTTTGTACTACATGAATTTATGCATATATTTTTTTTAAAGAAAGATTATGGAGACATTGATGTTAAAGTCACTTTTGGTTGGAATAAAATATCTATATTTCCCATTACTCCAGATATAAATAGCAATACAATTATAAAAGTTGCTATATGTCCCTTGATTATATTATTTGTTTTAGGTATAAGTTTCTTTTTAATCTTTTTGGTAACTAACATCTTTTTATTCAAAATATTAAGTTATATTTACCTTTTTCATGTAATTAACATTATACCACCGTTAGGTGATGGTTTAATGTTAATTAAAGGGATACTTAAAAACATTGAGAGGAGGTGATTAAGATGGAAAGAGTGAATTACTATCTAATTTCTATGAGTTCTTTTATTATGCTTTTTATCGAAAGTTTTATAGAAAAAGCATATCAAGCAAAAAATGAATTAATCTTAGGAATTAAAAATAGAGATTTACAATTCAACGCATGGTTTTTAGTCTTTTTAGCAGTAATTTTAGCTTTGGCTACTACTATTGTAGCTGGTCTTGCTATTTGGTGTGTAATGAACCAACACGGCAAATTTACTGGAAATTGGAACTGGAGTCTCACAAATGTAAAAATAAATGTTGAATGTAAAAAATAGTTTTAGTGTAAAATCATGGAAGCTGTCACTTCCATGATTTTACTATTTTAAATATAAAGCAATCCAAACAATTAAATAAGTTAAAAAACCTATTATAATAGAAGATCCAAAAAACAATAAACTCATAGCATAAGCATTAATGTTATTAAATAGTAATACATTTGAAAAAAGAGCAGTTAAGACTATCCATATAAAAAATATTAGTAGTGAAAAAACTATAGCTTTATAGGCTCCTACGCTTGCTTTATAAGATATAATTTCTTCTCTTTCGTCAGAAATGCTATATTCCCCTTTTTTTACATTATATTGTTTATCAAATTTACTATAAATTATACGAGCAAATATAAATAATAATAACCATATTATTAAAACAAATGTAAACATTCCGAAAGAAATTTGAAAATTATCATCTTGTTTTTTAAAATTACTAATAATTTCTAATGACGAAGCTATTAATAATATAACAGAAATGATATTGCCTGTTTGTTCAAAAATAACTTTTCTCATTTATTAATCCTTTAACGAAAAAATTTTATTGATATCTACATCAAGAACTTTAGCGATGTTAAAAGCTAAAAGCAAAGAAGGTATATAGTTTCCTTTTTCTAAAGAAATAACTGTTCTTCTTGTCACTCCAACCAATTCACTTAACTCTTGTTGAGTTAAACCAGCCTTTTTTCTAAATTTGGATACATTATTATCTATCATCCTAACCTCTTACCCAAAGTGTTTTAAATAGCTATTATAGAATATAACATATTCTATCAAAAAAGTGAAGTTTATTTCACTTTTCGGTTCTGTGGCAAAGTCAGAAAAAATATAACTAATTATCATTTTACATGGCAATATTCCTCAACTGACCAACATATGACTAATTTCGTAGAACGTCGAAAATTCGTAAATCTGAAGCAACCTACGGTGCTTTTTATATAGACCGTAAATACATTCAATACCTCTTAAAGTATTCTTTGCCGTATTAATACTTTGATATCTCTCATTTCTCACTTTAATATGACGATAATCTTGTTCAATAAGGTTATTTAAATAATTATATATACAATGACATTCGAAGTTAAGTTTAAAATTTTAATCAATTTAGACATTTAATAAATGCATATGCTAAATGATTATCTCGTTTCTTAAGTAACCATATACCTAATGTATGATCATCCACATCAATGGCACGATATAAATAGCTCCATTTTCCTTTTATTTTGATGCATGTCTCATCAATACTCCATTTGTAATAGGCTTTTCTATACTTTTTCTTCAAAATTTGATATAAAATTGGGGCATATTCTTGAACTCAGTAGTGTAGAAAACATACTAAGATTAGCGTGAAGAATTCTATCGTCATAAAATTCTTCACGCTAATCTTAGTATGTTTCTTGTGTTATATTAAAATCTCATAGTAAATTATTGTGATTGAGCTTTTAGGCGCTGTAAAAAGCTCTCATTTGTAACGACGCACTATTAATCAAGAAATGCACCATCATCTCATTTAATTCTGTAAACAGTTGAACTGCAAAAAAATTATTTAGATACTTCTCCATGATTTTCGTCTTCTTTGTCCTCTAATTTATTGAGGTAACGATAAATTGTTGTACGTGAAACTTGCCATTGCTCTGCAATAGTTTTAATGGGTGTCCCATTATCGTAAAGTGTTTTAAGTAGTTTTAAATCTTTACTATTTAACTTTTCAGGTCGGCCCCCAAGACGGCCTCTGGCACGAGCTGCAATTCTACCCGCTAAAGAACGTTCTAAAATTAAATTACGTTCAAACTCTGCAAATGCTGCGAATAAATGAAATAATAATTGTCCTGTGGAACTGGATTTATCCATTGTTATATTTTCTTCTAAACTATGAAAACTTACCCCTCGTTCGTTAAGCTCATTGACTAATGTGATTAAATCCTCCATATTTCGTCCCAATCTATCTAATCTCCAAACAACAATTGTATCTCCTGATCTCGCAAATTCAATCACTTTATCTAAACCCGGTCGTTTACCTTTTGAACCACTTATATAGTCGCTAAATATTTTTTCACAACCATATGCTTTTAACCGATCTTCCTGTAAATTTAAATTTTGTAATCCAGTTGAAACTCTTGCATAACCTATTTTCAAAATACGCCCCTCCTATATACACCTCCAGTGTAACATATCTTAATTACATGGCCTTTTATGAACATAGATTTTTGATTGGGTTTTTGAACACATAATTCTATCAATTCCTTGATTACTTAGGGATAAAAAGAGAGTGTACAGAAAATAACATTTTAATACAAGTCCTTTTAAAAGTAATATGGAAGGATTTGAAGTTCCTTTAAATGAAATTGATTACAATCTGCATTATATTGAATTAGTCTCAAATTTACCTGACCAAAAATTTAAAAAGACTCCAGTTTTTAAAGGTAATAAGAAAATAGAAATGTTTAAAAATCAATATCAATGGGAAGTTCTGGATACGGATCAAGTAGAAAATAAAATATACGCTAAAGCTCTTTTAAATCATAATAGTATTAATCTTGATAAAATGCTATTTGATGAAAAAATTCTTGAAGATAATGATTTAAAAGCTAGGAATGAAGTTAAAAATGTTCTTTTAGGAGTATGGAAGAAGATTTTACACTCTAATGATATTGATTTAGAATCGAATTTCTTTGATATTGGAGGAAATTCATTATTAGCAGTAAAAATGGAAGTAGAGTTAGAGGAAAAAGGTTGGTATATTGAAAATTTAAATATGATCGAAAATCCTACAATCAATAATATTGCAAAGTACATGAAAAAGGAGGAGGAAAATGGATAAAAAAATAAAAGAGATATATGAAGAAAAAAATATTGAAAGAAGCTTCAAATTTATACGATTTAGAATTAGAATCTGTAAATAAAATATCAGAAGCTGAAAATTTTGTTTATGAATATGAAAATAAGAAGAATAAATACATTCTAAAAATCACACATACGCTTAGAAGAAGTATAAATTATATTTTAGGTGAAATAGATTGGATTACTTTTTTAGAAAGTAGAGGATTGAATTTATCTGAACCTATTAAATCGATAAATGGAAAATATATTGAGGAAGTAGAATGCAAAAGAGGTGATGGTAGCTTTTTAATAAGAAGTTACAAAAAAGCACCTGGGAAGTTAGTAGATAATGATGACTGGAATCAAGAATTATTTTATTGTATTGGTAAATATATGGGTAAGATGCATAAATTAACTAAAGAGTATACAGTGAGTAATTTGAAATATAAAAGGCAAGAATGGTATGAAGAAGAGCAATTAAATCTTAGTAAATATATACCCAAGGATCAAAAAGGTGTATTGAAAAAAGCAGATGAATTAATAGGAAGGTTGAAAAAACTTCCTATTACAAAAGAAAATTATGGATTAATTCATGCTGACATGCATCACGGAAATTTTCATTTGGATAATAATAAGATTATTGCTTTTGATTTTGATGATGTAGGGTATAGTTGGTTTATAAATGATATTAGTATTTTACTCTATAATGTTTTATGGTATCCTGTTATTCCGTATGACGATAAAGAAGAGTTTACGGAAATTTTTATGAGAAGTTTTTTGGATGGATACTTCAAGGAAAATACTTTGAGCAAAAATTGGTTAGAGTATATACCTGAATTTTTAAAGCTGCGTCAAATTCTAATATATGGTTTATTTCATCAAATGTTAGACACAGACAAATTATCTGCTACTGATGAAACTATGTTAAACAAAATGCGTTTTAATATAGAACATGATGTACCAGTTATTAATTTTGATTTTAAGAATTTATACAATCAAAATGCAAAAAACACAAACTTTAAATTATAAAGTGCCTTTTGCCATTATAATATAAAAGGTCTTCAAACGCTGAGGCGACCCACAAAAGTGGGAATAAAATAAAAACACTTTCGTTGAATTCATATTAAAATGAATTTATACGGAGGTGTTTTTTCTATGAAACGAGTTGCTTATAGTGTAGAAACTAAAATGAATATCGTATTAGATAGCTCTATTAACGGATAAAATTAATCATCGTTATTGAGATGATATAATCTATCATCTAACCGTTTTTGAATAAAGAGGCCCGCTTCCCAAGTATGCTCTATTTCACTGAGTTCAAAAGGCTCCTTACAATTAGGACAACAAGGATATTTTTTCGTCCAAGCTCCTTATTGTAAATGGCGGTTATAAAATGTAGGAAAATGGCGGAATGAAAATGCTGTTTTTCCTACATTTTTTATTTTCTAAAATATATAATCATGTCTTAACTCAATCTTTGAATGGAGGTTGTTTGATTGAGACATGATATATACGAAGGAGTGTTATTTTACATTATGAAAGGCATAAAACCTAATTACGCTGAGCTGGCTAGACAATATCATTGCGATCCAAGGACAGTAAAAAAATATTATGAGGCTGGGAAAGACAATGAGTTGAAAAAATTAAAAACAAGAAAAACGACAAAGAGAGTATCAAAATTAGAACCCTATAAAACGCTCATAGACGAAAAATTAGAGCTAGGTTGTACGGCTATGGCGATTTATAAATATATTACTAAAAAAGGGTATGAAGGCAAATATACGATTCTAAGAGAATATTGTAAGAATAAAAAAGGAAAGGAAATTAAAAAAGCAACTATACGGGTAGAAACACGACCCGGTATAGCTGCTCAAGTAGACTGGAAAGAAGATATGGTCATGCATGATAAATTTGGGAAACGTTATCAATTTAATATCTTTCTTTACGTTCTACACTATTCAAAAATGAAGTATATCACATTAACTTGGGATAGAAAACAAGATACATTATTTCAATGTTTGAAAGAATCTTTTGAGTACACTGGAGGTGTTCCTAAGGAAATATGGTTCGATAATATGAAAACGGTCGTTGATCGTCCTAGAACACAATATAGAAAAGTGGTATTTAACGCCCTTTTTCATCAATTTAGTAAAGATGCAAATTTTGAACCCATCGCGTGTAGGCCTTATAGGCCGCAAACCAAGGGCTCTGTGGAATCTTTAGCTAAATTTGTGGAACAACGTTTAAGGCCCTACGATTACGAATTTTATGACGCTGTTGAACTTATCAGTCTTGTCAATCACTTTTGTCATGAAATGAACCATAACGAAATATCGCAAGCAACTGACTGCTATCCAATTGATTTATTCAATTCTGAAGAAAAACATCGATTGAACCCGTTTAATGTGCAGTTACTAGACACCTATGTCGAAGATGAATGCATTCGAATCGTTTCTAAAGAGTCGATGGTTAATTTTAGAAAAGGTAAATATTCAGTACCTACAAAGTTTATTGGAGAGGAGGTTCAATTAATCTTTAATGAATTGACTGACGAATTATCCGTCTACTTTGATGCCGAGTTAATTAGAACCCATCATTTATCGGAAAAGAAATTCAATTATGTTACCGAAGATATGTGTGAGATATTGAAGTCTGATGCATTCAAGCACAAAGACGATCAAGAAATTCTTACTTATATCGAAGATTCATTATTAAAATATGACGAGGTGTAGGAGAACAGATATGTATACAGACCATCAAAAGCTATTAGAAAATTTTCAACTGCTCAATCTAAAAATGATTAAAGACTATTATCCGAAGTATTTAGAATCACTATCCAAGAATCAAAAATCTTTAACTGAAATTTTACTTGAGTTGACAGAAAAGGAAGTAGAATATCAAGCTGAACAAAAATTTAAACGTGCTATTAAGTTAGCACGTTTCCCTAAGGTTAAATATTTAAGTGACTTTGATTTCACGTTTCAACCAAGCATTAATAAACAAGAAATACTCACATTAAAATCCATGCATTTTCTAGAGAAGAATATCAATATATGCTTCTTAGGTAATAGTGGTGTCGGTAAGACACATCTAGCAATATCGCTAGGCGTAGAAGCCTGTAAACAAAATATCAAAACTCGATTCTATACTTTTAAAGAGTTAATTGAACTCTTAACCACTTCAGAGGAGAAAGGAATCGCCAATAAAACTTTAAAACAATTAAACAGAATTGAACTGCTTATCATTGATGAGATAGGCTATACCCCCATCTCAAAAGAACAGGCAGACCTCTTCTATCAATTGATGTCACTCAGGTATGAAATGAAATCCACAATCATAACGACGAATATCCCATTTTCTAGTTGGGGAGACTCATTTAGTAACAAGATAGCGTCAGCAGCCATTATTGATAGACTTATTCACCATTCAAAAATATTTAAAATTACAGGCGATTCATACCGACTTAAAGACTATAAAAGTGAAAAAAGTTTAAACATACGTCATTCTTAAACCGCCAAAAAACGACATTTTCAAACCGCTATTGACACAAAAGATATCAATAATATTACTAATGTTAAAAATAATAAAAATACTACGTTGTCTACTTCTGAAAGTGATAATTTGAATAATGAATTATTATCTAGATTAAATTGGTACCTAGACAAAACGACAAATAACAAGAAATCTTTAAATTATTCAAAGGGCGACAATGTTAGAATCGCCCTAATTGATAGTGGCGTTGATGCATCACATCCATTAATTAAAAATTCTATTGATTTAAAAAACGCAAAATCTTTTGTAAAAAAAGAAAAATATATAGATGATACAAATGGTCATGGAACCATGGTAGCAGGTGTCATTTCCCAAGTTTCTCCAAATGCTCAGATAACACCATATAGAGTTTTATCATCAGTTGACGGAGAATCTATGTGGTCATTACAAGCTTTGATTAAAGCTATACATGATAAACAAGATATAATAAATATGAGTTTAGGAACTTACAAATCAGAAAATATAAAAGATGAAAAGTTAACGATTGAAGCTTTTAAAAGAGCTGTAAAGTTAGCTAATAAAAAAGATATATTAATTGTTACATCATCCGGAAATAAAAGCTTGGACTTAGATAATAACTACAGTCTTGATAAAACCTTACATTTACCTGGAGATTTAGAAGGAGTTATTACAGTTAGTTCAACTAATAAACATGACACACTAGCAAATTATAGTAACATTGGTACGCCAGTAGACTTTACCGCCCCAGGAGGAGAAGTTGTTATTGATGAAAATGGTGCTTTAGATGCTCGAGAAATGATATATACATCTTATCCTAGCAAATTAGGAAATGTATATAAAGAAGCAGGTATACCGAATGGATATACTTTGACTTATGGTACTAGTTTCTCAGCGGGAGCCGTAACAGGTATTTTTTCGAATTATTATTCTTATCATTTTAAACAAAAGAGTAAAAAACCTTCTGTGCAAGAGTCTATTTATAATATATCTAAATCTAGTAAAGATTTAGGTCCTGTTGGTAAAGATAAAAAATATGGATTTGGTCTTCCTGATCCTTTAAAAGCCTATGAGTTAATCGATTGATAAAATTGTTATTAATATCTGAAAATTAAAGATATTAAATATAAAAAAATGGAGGAATTTATTATGAATGAATTAAACATGGAGAAGGTAGTAGGAGAAGCATTTGAAGATTTATCAATTGCGGAAATGACAAATATTCAAGGATCAGGAGATATGACTCCAGAATCATCGCCAGTCTGTTCTGCGTTTGCCACACTAGCTAGTAGTATTCAGCTAGTAAAAACTATCAAAGCTAAATGTTAGACTGCGGATAGTCTTATGTCAAAAAACCTCTCTGAATTTAATGTCAATAATAATTTCAGAGAGGTTTCTATTTTGTGAAAACGATGTAAAAAACTTTATAGTTGGTGTCAAAAATCTTTATTATTGAATATCAGGATATTATAAATAGTTTTGATGGACAAAATAAATATAATAATTGATTCTATAGTTAGAAAGGATAAGTTATTTGAATTTAGGAAATCAGATAAAAGAAAACAGAAAAAAATTTAATTTATCTCAAGAAGACATTTCTAAGAAAATTTTTGTATCTAGACAAACAATTTCTAATTGGGAAACTGGTAAAAGTTATCCAGATATACAAAACTTGCTTATATTATGTGAACTTTTTGATAGTTCATTAGATGAATTAGTGAAAGGAGATTTAAAAGTCATGGAAAGAAAAGTAGCTGAAGTTTCAATGAGTAAGTACACAAAAATAATGGTTATTTTCATTGCATTAGCAGCACTATCAATAGGACCTTCATTATATTATTTGGATGGTTACTTAAGTTTTATTCCGCCATTAATCTTATGGTTGATTGGAATGTATGGAGCTATGAAATTAGAAAAAATCAAAAAGAATTTGAATATAAAAAATTATAAAGAAATCATCGCATATATGGAATCTAAAGGTATAAATGAAGTAAAACGAAGTAAGAATACCTGGAAACATAAAATGGTAGAAATATTAATTTTAATATCATTTTGTGTAATATTCATTCTAATAACACTAATATCTATTTTATTATTTAGAATTTAAT
>NZ_PPQH01000095.1 GCF_002902385.1 Staphylococcus intermedius NCTC 11048
AGATGTGTATAAGAGACAGGGTACACCCTTTTCAAAGTATGTTGATTCAGTTCAAAGCGCATATTCGCATTAAATTTATATATCTTTTCATATTTACTTAAATCAAGAAAGCCCCGCATTTTATCAACAATTAATCTCTCTTCTATACCATAGATTTGTTGCAACAATTGATGTAATAATTTTGAATGAGAAGCATAGATCGGTTGCGTATCATGGTAATACAACGAAAGAAAAGACGTCGCATCGTTATAAAAATACAGAGCTTCTCCGTTTTCAATGAACAAACCGTATCTACCATTGAAATAAGACATTTCATTAAGGAAGGCGTCAGAATCGATATGATGCTGCAACAAATCACTTACAATCATCTCAACAGACTTTTGGCTATCTCTCATGTCTATCAACTCTCCAAGAATCAAAATATGATACCCTTGGAATGAACACACTGAATAACTAAAATCTCTAGTGAAATAAATGGTCTTTTGTCGCATATCTTGGCGATAGTATCCTTCTACTTCAAGCGCATGTTCATTTTGGAGTATAAAAAAGCTTTTAGAAAAATGAGTAAGTTGTAAGACTTGGCACATCGGTCATCCCCCTTATCGATGTTTGACTTCATTTCTTAAAGACTGAATGTAATCTTCTAATTCAACATCTTGTGGTCGCTCGTATTTTTCATATAACTGATAAATCTCTAAAAATCGTTTGATGGCACTTTCTCGTTCATCGGCTTTTACAATATCAAGTCTAGGTTTGTACCAACCTTTTATATATAAATTGAACCGCTGTTCCATATAAGCATCCATCAATTGATGTTGTTCAAGAAAAGGGATACGCTCCAGTTCGAGTTTATAGTACTTATCAAATAATTTTTTTGAGATTGAATTTGTTACAGAGCCACTCACTGCAGCATAATACATGTGAATGGGCACTTTAATCCCTAAAACTTTTTTAGAATATAACATCAGCTCTTGAAAGAAGACGGTATCTTGCCCCGCTGCACCTTCCACCATTTTAATTTGATTGTTTTTGATGACCTCTGCTTTGACCATTAATGCTTGAATGCTTTGTGCACGTAATCCGGCAGTTTTAAGAAACTTTTTAGTATTGGTAATTAAAGGGGTGTCGTTATTATATTTTTTGATCGTGCCGTAATAATTAAACACAGCTCTTTTGCGGTTATCTTCTTTAATAATGTTACCGATCACCATATCGATAGACGGATCTTCTTTTAGTTTTTCATACAATTCTACGTAGCCATCACCTATTGCTTCGTTATCTGGGTCTAAATATGTAATATACGGTGTTGTTGCGAGTTCGACCCCTTTATTGCGTGGTCTTGAAGCACTGCCCGATCCAGATTCAAAACGATAGTAGACGATATTAGGATACTTACGTCTTAATCTTTGAATCACATGACGTGTTTCTTCATCTGTCGAACCATCATCCACAAAAATAATTTCAAAGCGATCAAACATCGAAGAGCGCCTTAAACTGCGCATACACTTATCCTCTAAATAGCGCCCATTGTTATGAATCGGTACAATGACGCTGACTAAATCATTTTGACTTAAAATCTGCTTGTCATTGTTAAAGAGTTCAGCATCGTCTAACGTATAGCCTAATTGAATGTCGCCAGATTGATAGGCTTGTGCATCAAATAAAGTCAAATATGGCTCATGATACGTTTCAGTGTAGTCATGCACTTGCACGTCTGTTTTTAAAGATTTTTGAACGAAATCAACATCTGTATAATAGAATGCACTGATTAAATCAGCTAAATAATATTCTTCATACACATAGCTTTCATCAAAGAATGTGACAAAATCTAATTCATGTATCCGATCGTTCAATTCCTGTTCAGTCAATAAAACTTTCTTTACATTCATTTGACGTTGAAACATCTCTACTAAAGTTTCAGTTCTTTCTTTTACCACTACACCAATGACCGGTTGTACAGAAGTGCTTGTTAATCCAATAAAATTCGCAATTTCGTTAATGCGGTGATAAGTCGTATGTTCTAACATCACTTGACGAATATTTTTGGCTTGAAATGCTCTTAGCTCAGCATCGGTATATCGGTTTAAGATAGGTCCCACATCCGATTCATCATTGACCATAAAGACGTTAGGAAATTGATTGTTCACACCTACTGAGTAATTCGAAATAATTAAATTACCGAAAGCTTGTAATTCAAAGACGCGGTTTGCAAACATCGAATCCGAATACTTTACTGAATTTACATTGAGTGCCCATCTAAAAATCTTATGTACTTTCATGAGTTCATTATGATTTAACGGTCCCGTAATATAGGGAATATATTGGCTAGGGAATAAATATCTTTCTCTTTCAAGATGCAAATTACGGTCAAAAATTGTGAAATCATTACCACTTAACGTTAAACCATCAAAAATACGTGCTAAATCTTTATTTCTTTGCGGATACTTTTTAGTCCAACTACCAGCAAAAATCACGCGATCTTTATTTTTAATCGCTACATCCGTTCTCGTTCCTATCGGGTTATGATAATGTGGATTCACCCCAAATTGTAAAACTTTAACATTAGTATTATTTGTGTAATCAATATAATCTTGAACCATTTCTTGAGCAGTAGTGAAAATATAATCACATTTACTTGCGATATCTTTAAATAAATGGAAATTGACCGGGTCCTCTTTAGAATAAAATACGAGTGGAATTTGGCGTTCAATGAATTCATCAAGCAATAACATAAGGTGTGCGCGCTTTCTACTATTAGGACTTGCGACACCTTGCCATGATGCATCAATTCCTCTCCACGTTGATGCCACGATTACAAAATCAAAGTTCATTTTCTCAATGTTAGCGTCACTCGAAATAAAAGTGATGTCCGCTGTATCTTTAAATGAATTGTATAAAAACTCATCTGCAATAATACCGATTTGATATTTTGCTTTTTTCAAAATTCGTGAACCATTGCTCGATTTCTCTTTTTCTAATTCGTCCTTGAACTGATTGATGAAGTTGAGTTTGCCGTTTTTCTCAAGTAACTTTAAATACATATAGACGTCACTCGAATTTAAAGTTTCTTCTAATCGATTTAAACCAAGTAAATAATCCGAATTAAGTATATCGATTGCTTCAATGAGTTGATTACTTTTAGTTTGAGGTTTTTTTGCCATGTGACTTCCCCCATTTTTTTCTCAAATTCCAGTATTTAATTTGTAGCTTACCTAATTTAGAGTTTTTTAAATTTTGATATCGTGTATGAATGCTACTGCTACCATCCATTGGATCAGAATAAACATTTGAACTATGATTGATTTTGTCTTTGACCAACGCCGTCATCACACGTTTCGCTTTATGTCTTTCCGTTAAAAAATTATGAATGATATCGTTTAGTTCTACTGCTTCCGTTGAACGATAGTCTGGCAAAGTCCCTAAAATACGTTCAAGTTGTTGTTGCACGACATCCTTTAGTGCTATCCAGTAGATTTGACCATCCTCTTCTAACTTGCCAATCCCTTTTTCTGGAAATATTAATTTTAATTTAAAATCGCTTTTGACATTCTCATGCGCAACTTTTGTCTTAAGACGACTTTCTAAAAACAATGTCGCATCTTCTATTAAGCTCACGTCCTCATCTACGTGATATCCCACATCGATGTCAGAAGGTTTCACAAAGCCGATGAATCTCTTTTTCTGAAATAACAGCTCATAAAATTCACCTTTATACTTCATCAAACCTTTAGATGTCAAAAATTTGTTTTGGATATCAGGCGTAAACCTATCCACGAACTGATATGTAATATTTAATGGATTTTGAATGCCTTTTTTATTTTTTACAAACACAATCTCATCCTGTTTATTGAAAACGTAATGAGAATTTTTTAACTCGACCCATCCTATTTCTCTCTGACCTTTTAAATAACCGTACAATTGATTCCCAATGTTTCTCGTACTTAACACGCGATATACTTTATGATTCAAAGCTTCTAAGGTGCCTAATTCTTCCTTTAAATTGTCATCACTATAGATAAATTGATGGCCGGGTTCATTTAAAAATACGTGAAACAGAATTCGGTTTTCAATCATATATGCTTTTAAATCATCCATAAACTAACCTCTTAAAAAATATTTTTAAAGAAAAGTGAGTTTGTAGCACGATACAACCTCACTTTTCTTCAAATTAAATTAATTGTTTTTGATTATCAAATTCATATAAATTACCGTAGTTATAATATTGAACGGATTCGAATTGATTTCTTACTACATTCTTAGTATCGAAAATCACTTTATCTTTCATTTTGTCAAAGTCCTTATCCGTTAATTGTTTAAATTCTGAATGATCACTTAAAATTAAAACGAGGGACGCATCTTCAACTGCTTTTTCCATATCTTTCTCAACAAAATCTTTCTTGACGTGCGGATCATATGTGACAACATCAACATTGGGTTCTTGACAAAGTAACTCATAAATGTCAAAAGCAGGAGATTCTCTAATATCGTCGACGTCTCCTTTGTATGTTAAGCCAAACACTGCAATTTTCTTACCATTTAATTCGCGTAAAATATTTTTCGTTTTGTCCACTACATATGTTGGCATAGAACGATTAATTTTTCGCCCTGTTTGTATTAACGGCGAGTTTTCAGGATCTTTCGCAATGATGAAATACGGATCTACAGCTAAACAATGGCCGCCCACTCCTGGTCCTGGATGGTGAATATTGACACGTGGATGTTTATTCGCCATTTCGATCACATCTAATACATTAATATTTAAATGATCACTGATTTTAGCGAGTTCATTGGCTAATGCAATATTTAAATCACGGTATGTATTTTCCATTAATTTACTCATTTCAGCCGTACGTGCATTTGTTTCAATCATTTCACCTTTGACGAAAGTACTGTAAACACGCTTTCCAGCTTCGATACATGCAGGTGTCATGCCTCCGATAATTCGATTATTGTGAACTAACTCTTCTAAAATTTTCCCAGGTAACACACGTTCAGGACAATGAACGAGATATAAATCTTCACCAATTGTAAAGCCATGTTCTTCTAGTAATGGTTTAACATGATCATCCATCGTTCTCGGTGCAATAGTCGATTCAATAATCACAGTATTGCCTTGTTTCAAATAAGGAATGATACTTTTTGTTGCACGCATAACGATAGAAATGTCACAAGACTCATATTGATCGTCATTATTCGGTGTTGGCACTGCAATAATAAATGCGTCAGCTTCCTCTGGTGTTTGTGATGCTTTGAACTTCCCTGTCGCTAACACTTGTTCGTAAGCTTCTTGTAATCCTGGTTCTTTGATGTGGATGAGCCCTTGATTTAAACTTTTAACAGCTTCCTCATTAATATCTACACCTATAACGTCTGCACCATGCTTTGCAAACATTATTGAAGTAGGTAAACCAATGTACCCTAGTCCTACAGTTGTAAGTTTCACTTTCATACACCTTTCTTCCATAGAAATTTTTGGAGCGTTTTATAGTTCAACTTCATTCAAAATGCCCTCTCTATTTGGTAAACACGTTATCTATATTAATTTTTAAGGATATGAAGGTTAATTTCAATTAAAAATAGAAAATAATCTATTATTTTACTATATTTTATAATTGAATAAACATTGGATAAACATTCTTTGCGTTAGATTTACATTGCGCTCTAAAAGGAGACTGAAATGTAAATTTCTTCTTAAAATATGACACTTCTCATTTAGCCTCTTTATTTGCATTTATATTTTGACAATCGTTATATCTCATTTATTAACGGATTTATTGGTGGAATTAAAGTGTGAAAGTAGTGGATCTTATTAATTTATATTTAAAAACATGCTCAACGCCTTTTCTAATCAAAAAACATTTTATTAGAAATAAATAGTTTTTAATGAAACAACAAACTGTTTTTAATGTTTTTTTACTTTATTTTAATAATTATTTGATATATATAAAGATAAAGCATGGCGATATCAAGGAGGAAAAGGATGAAAAATAAGTCTAAATC
>NZ_PPQH01000096.1 GCF_002902385.1 Staphylococcus intermedius NCTC 11048
TAACCTGGCACCGTCCTACTCTCGCGGAACGTAAGTCCGACTACCATCGGCGCTAAAGAGCTTAACTTCTGTGTTCGGCATGGGAACAGGTGTGACCTCTTTGCCATTGGCACCAGATTAAGTTGTAGAATGTTATACATTCAAAACTAGATAGTAAGTATATCAATCACAAGCATTACCTTATGAACAATTATTTTGATTAAGTCTTCGATCGATTAGTATTCGTCAGCTCCACGTATCGCTACGCTTCCACCTC
>NZ_PPQH01000097.1 GCF_002902385.1 Staphylococcus intermedius NCTC 11048
CACAACAGACCACATCACAGTACCGGTAACCGTAGGTAAACAAGCAGATAACGACAAGTACACACCAGAAACAACGCCAATCACGAAGGATTATGGTACTGCCACATCAGAAGATGAAGTGAAAGGTGCAGTGAACATCCCAGGCTACCCAACAGATGGTGACCAACCGACAATTACAATTGATGATCCAAGTCAATTGCCTGACGGCACACAAGAAGGCACAACAGATGTGAGTGTGACAGTGACGTATCCAGATGGCACAACAGACCACATCACAGTACCGGTAACCGTAGGTAAACAAGC
>NZ_PPQH01000098.1 GCF_002902385.1 Staphylococcus intermedius NCTC 11048
GAGGCTGGGACATTAAGTTCTTAGGCAATGTAAAAAAGCTGATTTCTATTAATTATTTGATGGAAATCAGCTTTTTTGATATTTATTTTATAATGTACAGCTCGTTGAGCTGCTATTTTCCTTATATTAAGTGCCATTAATACAAAACCTAGCTCTCGTTTAACTTTATTTATTCCTCGAACTGACATTCGAGTGAAACCCAAAATAGCCTTCATAAATCCAAAAACAGACTCTACATCAATTTTTCTTTGACTATAGATTTTTTTCGTTTCTGGTTCAGAAAGCTTTTGATTAATTTGGGCTTTAAAGTATTCCCAATTATAATTCTTCATGATTTTCTTATTGGATTTCGAATTTGGCTTCATGCATTGTTGCCTCAAAGAACATGCTGAACAGTCATCGCATTCATATAGTTTGAAGTCACGTTTAAAACCATATCTATCATTACGGTTTGCATATCTTTTAAAACCTATTCTTTTGTTATTAGGACATATAAATTCATCATTAAGTTCGTCATATTTCCAGTTTTGAGTGTTAAAAATGTCACTTTTAAACTTTCTCGTTTTATCTTTAATAAACATACCATACGTAATAAGTGGCGTTTTATTAAAATCATCTATAATAGCCATATAGTTTTGCTCACTACCATAACCTGCATCAGCTACAATATACTCCGGTAAATAACCGAAGGTATTTTGAATCATTGTTAAAAATGGAATTAAAGTTCTAGTATCTGTCGGGTTTTGAAATAGGTCATAGGATAAAACAAATTGAGAATTTGTCGCTATTTGTAAATTGTATCCTGGCTTAAGTTGGCCATTTTTCATATGGTCTTCCTTCATTCTCATAAAAGTTGCATCATGATCAGTTTTAGAAAAGCTATTTCTATCTTTAAGAATCGATTTTTGTTCTTCATATTTACTTTTTCTTTCGGAATAATCATCAAATTTCTTTTTGAACTTCTTAATCTCAGTTCTTTTTTTACGGGTCTGTTTTCTAATTTGAGTACAATCTTCATTCTGAATAGAATGATTTAAATCTTCGATTTCTTTATCTAAATGACTACCAATTAAATCTATTTCTTCTATTGTTAAATCGCTATCTCCATCTTCTTTTATCTCTGGTATTATTTTTTCTTCAACTAAGTCACGATATAATGCTTTTGAATTTTCGTTCAATTTCGATTCGTGATTTTGAATACTTTTCTTCCACACAAATGTATACCTATTGGCATTAGCTTCTACTTTTGTACCATCAATAAAAATTGAATTATCATCAATAAGATTTTGCTTTAAACATTGACTATGAAACTGAATAAATAAAGATTCAATTAATGCATCAGTATTAGGATTTACTCTAAAACGATTAATAGTTTTATAAGAAGGTGTTTGATTTTGAGCTAACCACATCATTCGAATACTGTCATGAAGTAATTTCTCTATTCTACGACCAGAAAATACAGATTGAGTGTATGCATATAAGATAATTTTTAACATCATTTTTGGATGATAGGATGTTGCGCCACGATGATGTCTGAATTCATCGAATTCGCTATCAGGTATCGTTTCAACAATTTCATTAACATATCGTGAAATATCATTTTGAGGAATTCTAACAGAAGTTTCTATTGGTAGTGTAAGTTGGGTCATGTTATAATTTTTATACATAAGGCACCTCGTTAATTTAGTTTAGTGGTATTTATTAAATTATACGAAAGTGTCTTATTTTTTTAAAGTATTTCAAAGTAAAATTACATGTTAATACGTAGTATTAATGGCGAGACTCCTGAGGGAGCAGTGCCAGTCGAAGACCAAGGCTGAGACGGCACCCTAGGAAGGGATCCGTCATCAAAAATTCTATTTATAGAATTTTACAGTAATGTGCCAGACGGGCAAAGCGAAGCCATTCAATACGAAGTATTGTATAAATAGAGAACAGCAGTAAGATATTTTCTAATTGAAAATTATCTTACTGCTGCTTTTTAGGGATTTATGTCCCAGCCTCT